>CAKPXW010000074.1 GCA_934202505.1 uncultured Bacilli bacterium
ATTTTCTACTTTAAAAGATTTTGTATTTTTATCTACAACATCCATTGATGGAGAGACAATATCAAGAAGTTTTTCCATTTTATCAAGTTCAACTTGTTTATTTATAATTTTGTCGATAGCTTGATATGGAACTTTATTTGTTTCCACCATAAATGTTTTGAAATTTGATACTAATTGAATAGTATCATTTTCTTTATAGGTAACAATTCCTATTGCTTCATGATGATCAGATTTAAACGACTTAAAAGCTAATGTACCCATTGTATTTCTACTAGTTTTATTAATATAACGTGGATATACTGGTTTTAATCCACCCTTATCAGTTGCAAGCATCATACTACCTTTAAAATCATTAGTAAGAGTAATCATACCTACAACATTGCCTTTTATATTTCTAGATCCTGCTTTTACTCCAGAAGCTTTAAGCCCTAAAATAGAAACTTGATTTTCATCATAACGAACTATATTACCTGTTGAATATAATACTGCGATATCCATCCCACCATTACATAAACAAGCTCCAACAAGTTTATCACCTTTTTCAATTTTGGCACAAACTAGGCCTTTAGAATATCTATTAGTTTTAAATTCACTTAGTGGAACTCTTTTAATTTGACCAAAAGCAGTAACTAAAGTAACATATAAATCATTTCTAAATTCCTTTACAGCAATTACATTAACTATCTTATCATTTCCATCATAAGAAGCAATTTTATTTATATGGTCGCCTTCATCTTTCCATTTACTTTCTGCAAGTTCAAATACAGGAATATATAAATAATTTCCACCACTTGTAAAACATAATAAAGTATCAAGAGTTGTAAGCTTACCAATACCAACTATAGCATCTTGTTGTTTATATCCTGGGAAAGAATTAGCTGCATTATTATAAGATTTTAAAGAAGTACGTTTCCCATAGCCATCACGAGTAATAGCAACTACTACATCTTCTTTAATAACTGTAGATATCTTATCAATAACAATTTCTTGATATTCATCTTCAATTTGTGTTTTTCTTGCATAGCCGTATTTAGTTTTAATTTCTTTTAATTCATTAATCATTACTTTTTTAAGTTCGTTTTCATCAGTTAAAATTTTATTTAATTCGGCCATTTGCTCTTTTAACGAATTAATTTCATTTTGTAAAGTTGTAATATCTGTTGAAGATAAACGATATAATTGCAATGTTACGATAGCCTCAGCTTGTTTTTCTGTAAAACCAAATTCTTTAATCAAATTTTCTTTACTATTAGCTTTACTTGATGACTTTCTAATAATTGCAATTACTTTATCAATAATTGAAACTGCTTTAATTAATCCTTCATCAATATGTAGTCTATCTGAACATTTATTATAGTCAAATTTTGATCTTCTAATTATAACATCTTTTTGATGAGCAATATATGAATCTAAAATAGCAAGAATTCCAGTAAGTCTCGGTGTTTTATTATCAATTGTTACCATATTGAAATTATAAGAAATTTGTAAGTCAGATTGTTTATAAAGATAATTTAAAATCAATTCAGAATTGGCATTTTCTAAAATATCAATAACGATTCTAAGTCCTTTACGGTCAGTTTCATCACGAACTTCTTCAATACCCCAAATTTCTTTATTAAATCTTATTTCATCAATTCTCTTTACTAATTGTTGTTTTATAACTTCATAAGGAATTTCTGTAATTACTAATTGTCTTTGTTTATCAACAAGTATTTCTTCAACTTTTGAACGAAGAATAATTCTACCTTTACCTGTTTGATAAGCATCAACAATTCCTTTCTTACCCATAATAATTCCACCTGTTGGAAAATCTGGACCTTGTATAATACCTAAAATTGTTTCAATATGACAATTTGGTGATTTAATTCTTGTAATAGTTGCATCAATTACTTCAGATAAGTTATGAGGAGGTATATCTGTAGCAAAGCCTGCTGCAATTCCTTTTGCTCCATTTACAAGTAATGCTGGAAATTTAGCTGGAAGAACTGTAGGCTCTAGTAATGAATCATCGAAATTCAAGGCCATTTCTACAGTGTTTTTTTCTATATCTTTAAGCATTTCCATAGCAATTGGTGATAATCTGGCTTCTGTATAACGCATAGCAGCTGGGGGATCATCATCCATAGAGCCATTATTACCATGCATATCAATAAATGTTACACCATTTTTCCACCATTGAGACATTCTTACCATTGCATCATAAATAGAAGAATCTCCATGAGGGTGATATTTACCCATAACATCTCCAACAATACGAGCTGATTTTTTATATTCAGATGTTGGTAACATACCTGATTCTTTCATGCCAAATAAAATTCTTCTTTGAACAGGCTTTAAACCATCTCTTAAATCAGGAAGTGCTCTATCTTGAATGATATATTTAGAATAAGCACCAAATCTTTCACCTATTACATCTTCAAATGGTGATTTAACGACATTATCTTCATTGACATTTAAAAAGTCTAAATCATTTTCATTAATTTTCTTTTTAGCCATTTAACTCACCATCTTTCGTAAAATCATCTTCAAGAGTAAAATGGACATTTTCCTCAATCCATTCTCTTCTAATAGTAGCATTATCTCCCATTAAAACAGATAGACGACGATCAGCTGCAACATAATCATTTAATTCGACTCTAAGTAAAGTTCTTCTTGCTGGATCCATTGTAGTTTCCCATAATTGTTCAGGGTTCATTTCACCTAAACCTTTGTATCTTTGAACATGGCAATTTTCACCAATTTCTTTTTTAGCTTTTGCTAAATCTAAATCATTCCATGCATAACGGAAAACTTCACCTTTTGAAGTCTTTTTAAATACTTTATAAAGAGGAGGCAAAGCTACATATACCATTCCATTTTCAATTAAACCACGCATATATCTAAAGAAAAACGTTAAAAGTAATACTTGAATATGCGCACCATCTGTATCAGCATCGGTCATAATTATTATTTTCTTATAATTAGAACGTAGATAATTAAAATCATCGCCCACACCTGCACCTACAGTATAGATAATCGTATTAATTTCTTCATTTTTTAATAAATCTGTTAATTTTTGTTTTTCAGAATTTATTACTTTACCTCTTAAAGGTAAAATTGCTTGATATTTTGAATTTCTTCCTTGTTTTGCTGAACCTCCAGCTGAATCACCTTCTACTAAATAAAGTTCTAGCATTCTTGAATCTTTACTTTGAGCAGGAGCTAATTTATCAGAAATAATTCTTTCTTGTTTTAAGGCTTTTTTACCATTACGAGCTTCATCACGTGCTTTTCTTACAGCATCACGAACAAGTAAAGCTTTAATACATTTATTAACTAAATTTAAAGCTATATCTTTATGTTCTGTTAAATAATATGTTAACTTTTCGTAAATAATATTTTCACAAACGCTTCTTGCAAGTGGTGTACCAAGTTTTGATTTAGTTTGTGATTCAAATTGAAGTAAATTTTCTACTATCTTTACAGACATTACGATATTTAAACCTTCACGAACATCTTTTCCATCTAATGATTTGATTTTGTTTTTAGCAAGTAATCCTGATGAGGAGGCATAATCATTAAAGGCTTTAGTAAAAGCAGATCGTAAACCAACTTCATGTGTTCCCCCATCTTTTGTTCTAACATTATTAACAAATGATAAAATACAACTTTCATCATCGCTATAATCATCTGTATAAACAAAAGCCATATCAACTTTAATACCATCTTGTTCACCAATTATTTGAACAATATCATGTAAACGTTTTTTGCCTTCAGTATTATATTTTACAAATTCTACGATACCATTTTCAAAGCAATAAACTTCTTTTTTATTTATTGTTTCATCTATAAATTCAATAGAGATTCCAGGCATTAAAAAAGCCGTTTCTCTTAATCTTTCAGCAATTACTGTATGAGAAAAATTAGTGGTAGTGAAAATTGTGTGGTCAGGTTTAAAATGAACTGTAGTACCTGTTTTTTTAGGATTCGCTACCACACCTATTTCATGTAAATTATTTTTAATTTTTCCACCATTTATAAAATCTATTTCATACATTTTTCCATCACGAGTTATTGTAACATTCATCCATTCGGATAAAGCATTAACAACAGAAGCACCTACACCATGTAAACCAGATGCAGTTTTATAGCCACCCTCTGATGAAAATTTACCACCAGCGTGTAATACTGTATAAACAACAACTGGAGTTGGAACTCCAGATTTATGTTTACCAACGGGAACACCTCTACCATTATCTACAACTTCAACTGAATTATCTTTTAATATTTTAACGGTTATTTCTTTCCCATAACCGGCTAATGCTTCATCGACAGCATTATCAACAATTTCCCAAATAAGATGATGCAAACCTCTTGAATCGACAGAGCCAATATACATACCAGGTCTTTTTCTAACTGCTTCAAGCCCTTCAAGTATTTGTATATCCTCATCATTATAGTGACTTGTTTTTTCAGCCATATCATCACTCCTTAAATCAAAATACAAGCAAATTATTGCGTTTTTTGCTCATATATTATAATATAAATAGGAAAAATAATAAAGTGGAAGGAGAAAAAAATGTCTTTTTTTATTTTGATAGTATTAAGTATACTTATCGGTTATTTATTTGGTTCAATTCCATTTGCTTTAATAATTGGTAAGCTTTTTTGTAAAGTGGATGTTAGAAATTATGGCTCTCATAATCTTGGAACGACTAATGTTGCTAGAACACTCGGTCCAAGAGTGGCTTTAATTGTGTTAATTCTCGATGCTTCTAAAAGTGCAATAAGCTCTCTTATTATGTTTAATATTGCCAAAAACACTCTAAATAATTCTTTATTTATTGGCATCATCTTTTGCCTAACTGGTTTTATGGCAGCTATTGGTCATTGCTTTCCAATATTTGCCAAGTTTAGAGGAGGAAAAGCAGTTGCAACAATTTTTGGCTTTTTATTAATTAGCAATTATCGAATTGGGCTTGTAGGACTTGCCATTTGGCTAATTATAATTTTTTATAAAAGAATTGTTTCACTCGCTTCTATTATTACATCTTTTATAGTAGCTATCTTAATTTTTATTCCTTTTTTCAATGTTGCCTATCCGTATTTAAATGAATACTTACAAGCTAATTATTTTGTTTATCCAATAACAATATTATCTCTTGCCACATTATTAATTATTAGACACTTATCAAATATTAAACGTTTAATTAATCATGAAGAAAAAGTGTTTCATTTTGGAAATATTAAAAATTTAAATAAAGATGAAACAAATAAATAATACCAAAAAAAGCACAAAATTAACTTTTTGTGCTTTTTTAATTAATATTTGGAACTTCAAATGTCATTCTAAAATTAGGTAAAGTAAATGTATTTGTATTTTCTATAGTTGCACTATCTTTTATTCTAAGTTGCAACCAGAAATCTAAACGGCCATTTTTTTTAATATTTTCTCCTTCATATTTATTATAAATTGGTAACAAATATGGATTATTGGCACTATTGATAGTAATTCCTTCATAACTTGTTGAATCATCATTTAAAAAGGAAATCCAATCGGTAAAATTATAACTTAAACTCTCATTATCTGTATTAGGATTTGAAACAGTTATATTTCCAAATCTAACTTCAAATTGTTTAAGAAAATCAAGTGATAAAGTATTAGAACTATCAAAAGAGAAAAACAAATTATTTTCAAATGTACTATAATTTATAACTTCAAATTTTATTGTATAAATCTTACTTGGAGCCATTTTATCTAAAGTTATTTCTTGTAATGTATTAGCTGAAGAATCTTTAGATAATGCGTATTTTGAATCAATTAAAGAAAAATCATATTTTTCTTTATAGTAATAGTTACTATATCCTAAATAATTACCATTATTTGGATCATCCTTTTTAAGATTTAAATATTTATTTTGGTTTTCATTTGAAAGTAAATCAGGAACTCCATTTTCATTTAAATCATTAGCAACATACATATTTACTAAAGAATCAATTTGTAAAATTTGAAATTCCATATTTCCAACATATTTATAGGAAGCAAACCAAGCATAAGTTACACTAATAACTAATAATCCAACAAGCCCTGTAAGTAAAGAAAGAGTTAAAATCCTTTTATTTTTTATATGCATATTTTTACCTCCCTTTAATTATTGCTAGTAAGCCTAATATTTCCAATAATTAAAGATTTTTCTGATAAAAGATTGGAAAAATAAACTCCTGATTTGGAAATTAGTTCAAAGAATTGAGAAAAATCTTCTTTTATTTCAAAAGTAAATGAAGCTTTTTTATAAGTGCTATTCCAAGTAAATGTATCAAAAGTTATTGCAGAAGGTAATGTATCATTTTGAAATTCAACATAGGTATCAAGCCATTTATAATTATCAGTAAACACTTGATTTTCAACTTCATTATTTCGATTATCATCCTCATAATAAACTAAAGAAATAGGCTTATACTTAAAAGCTCCTAAAACATAATAAGTATAAATTCCTTGATTAGCACCTGATTCTACATTTAAATCAAATGTGCCAGATTTAGAAAAATCATTTAAACTTAAATTATATTCTTTGCCATCAAGTGAAGAAGCAAGATAATAATTAATTGTAATTTGCACATATTCACCTGGTAACATTTCATTAAATAAAAAATCAGTTTTTTCAATTTTATTAGTAGCTGGTGTATTGTTTTCATCATAATAAATGGAACTATCTAAAACCAAAGTATCTTTTTCTATTTTATAATGGTTTTCAAGACGTGTATTATCAAGATTATATCTTGTGGCATAAAAATCTTCAAAAAACATTTTATTAGGATCAGATACAGAAACAGACATATTTGAAGCAGAAACATTTCTATTAGATGAAAACCAAGCATAGGCAAAAGATACAGTTAGAACAACTACACTGCAAAGCATACCTATTAAAGAGACAATCATTTTCCATTTTATTTTTGTTTCTGCTTTCATAATTAATACCTATCTATATAAAATTTTACAATTAATTCTACACCATTACTATTTCCTGAAGCTACAACATAGAAATATGTAGCATCTGTAGATGATGTTCCACCACCATAACTCCAAGTTAAAGTAGTAAAGTTATCAAGTTTAAAATCATTGCTAGCACTTAAAGATGTGAATTTTTCATATAATAATTGAATATCCATTCCTTCTTTTAAAACTGATTGATATTCAATACTTTTTAATCTTTGATAATCATTTAAATCTGTAGTGTTTTCATAAGCCATTGGTGTATTAGAGTTATTTAATCGATAATAAACAGTAATACCTTTTCTTAATAAATCTTCATAAGCTTGATAGTTACACATTCCTTCAGAACCATAAAATGAAGATAAAGTAACTGTGTTATTGTAAAGATATACTTCATTTAATGAAGGTAAATCATTTAAGAAATCAAATGTTTCTATGTTATTATCATTTATGTATAAAGTTTTTAAATTTTTCATGTTTTTAAGGTTAGTAATAGTATTAACATCACTAATGCTTGCGTTTGAAATATTTAAAGTTTCTACACTATCCATGGAAGAAATTAAATTTATTTTAGTTGAATTCATAGTAATATTTGATAAATTTAGATAACTACAAGAAGTAAAATATTGAATACCATTAATATCGATATTTCCTGTAAGACCAATTTCTGTTATATCTATTTTAATATCAAAATCAAACCAGTCATTAATAATTATTTTATTACTTGCTGAAGTAATAGTTTCGTCATTATTATTAAGTTTGTTATATAAATAAATAAATAGATTTTCATTTCTTATTGAATTTTCAAGAGTAGTTGATGTTGAATACACAAGACCTCCATTAATTGTAAATATACTAGTAGTTAAATCAGTATATACTCTATCTCCATTATCATCAACTTTTTGATAAGTTATCCAAGAAGAAGAGTTAGTAAATTTATAATTATAGATTAATAATGTATTTAAATCATTTAAAGTAATTTTGCTAGTATCAAAACTAAATTCCCAATATGCTCCTTGATTGTTAGTAGCAAAATCTACTAAAGAAGTACCATTTAGAAACGTATCAAATGATGAAGCTATTGATATACCATCTTGATATAGACTAGTAAAGTTTTGAATTACATCACCATTTTTACTACATAGTTTAACATTTAATGAATCAGGCTTAGATAAAGAAACATTTTCATATTTTATAGTAGTTGATTCGCTTGATGAACTAATATCATATTTATATGAGAAATCATAAATAGTAAATGGGGCTTTATTTTCATAACTAAATGGCATTGTGAAAGATTCAACAGATGGGGAAGAAGATACCTTTTGGTCATATGCTGTATAATATGGTAAGAAATTACTAGATGTGCCACCTGAACCGATAATATAGGTAACATAAAGTTCAACAGTTATTTCAATATTACCATCAAATGTAAATTTTACATTTACTGCACTTTCTTTCATACTTTGTGGTTTATCAACTATGATATCTAAATAACCATTTTCTATTTTATAATCGCTTGAGGCCATACTATTTTCTTGAATTTGATATTCAATATTAGTAAGTTTATAAGTTTCAGCATAAAGTTTTAATCTACTATCACTATTATTTTTAATATCATCTATTGTATATAGATAAGTAGGTCCTTCAGCTGTATTATATACAATTGAACCACCATATAATAAATTTAAAATTAATCTTGCAACCGTTTCATGTTTTGCAATATAAATTGTATACATATTTAATATAACATCTTTTTCTTCATTAGCTGTATTTTTAATAGTTACTTTT
>CAKPXW010000075.1 GCA_934202505.1 uncultured Bacilli bacterium
CATTTATCCTCTGGTATTTCATTTTTCATTTTTTGTTCGACAATTTCTACACTATCTTCTTTCCTTGCAAAACCAAGTCTTTTAGAAACTCTATTAACATGTGTATCTACAGGAAAAGATGGAATTTTGAAACCTTCTGCTAAAAGGACATTAATAGTTTTATTTCCAACACCTGGAAAAGTCGATAAAATTTCCCTATTACAAGGAACATTATCCTTAAATTTATAATGAACAATTTTAGCTATTTCTACAATATTTTTACTTTTTACTTGAAACATTCCTAAATGTTTTAAAATACTTTTTACATCTTCAAGATTAGCATCAGCTAAAGATTGAATTGTTTGATATTTAGCAAAAAGTATTTTTGTTGTTTCATTTACTTTTTTATCAGTTGTTTGTGCTGATAAAACAATAGCAATTAAAAGTGTAAATAAGCTAGTGTATTCAAGTTCGCATTTAGCATTTGGATACATATTTAAAATATATTCTAATTTCTCATTCATTATTTGTTTAACCAATCTATTCTTGAAAGTTCAACAGTTTCTTGTTGTCTTTTTTGATATTCTTCAGCACCTAATTCATTTTTCTTACTTTCTTCAAAAATAATAGTATCAATATATCTAATCGATTTATTACCTGTTTGTGCTGCTATTTCGCTTGAAGATTTTATCAATTTAAAAGAATATTTTTTCATTTTCCAACTTTGAATAACATCATATTCAAGTGGCGTTAATAATCTTCCAAAGAACTTTTCCATATAAGAAAAGATATCTTCCTCTTCATCTTGTTCTTTAATATCTTCAATTGCAGAATTAACAATTGTAAATAATTCTTTTGTTAATTTTTTAAAGGTTGTTATTACACTTCCATTTGGAAGAATATCTGTATCTATATATCCTTTCTTAGTTAATGATGAATACAAAACATCTATTTTAGTAGGTGTAAAATTACATAATAAAGCTAAATCAGAAGGATTAACAAATTTATTACCACTTTCTACTAAAGTATGAGTTATAAGTAATATTAAGGTTTCATCATCACTAAGTCCTATTTTTTTATAGTTTAATAATAATAATCTTTCAAAATTTATATATGTATTAATATTCATAATTTTCCACCTCCATATTGTATTCATTAAATATTTTTTTTGCTTTTTCTATTCCAAGTTCTTGAATGGTTTTTATTATTTCATTTTGATATTTTTTTATAGGTATTTTTTTTAATTCTTTAATATTTTCTTTAATAGCTATATTTGTGTTATTTTCTAAATTAAAATTAAGTTTATTACTAATTCTTAATGCTCTAATTATTCTAGTTGGATCTTCTTTTATTCTATCTTCTGGATTACCAATAAATTTAACTTTAAAAGCCATTAAATCATTAAGCCCATTGAAAGGATCTATTATTTGATTATTTATTATATTAAGATATATAGCATTTATTGTAAAGTCTCTTCTTAAAGCATCTTCATATTCAGAATTTACAAATTCTATATGAGGATAGATATTATTTTCATCATAACTTTCTTTTCTAAATCTAGTTATTTCTATAATTAAATTTTTGTATTCAATTTTTATAGATCCTAATGATTTTCCTTTTTCATCTATAACTTTAAAATTAGCTTCTAAAATATTAATTGGCGCATTAGTAGTAATATCGACATCTAAAAATGAGCGTGATAAAAGATAATCACGACTACTACCGCCAATAAGGTAAGCCTTATAGCCTAATTTATTTATTTTAGTTATTACTTCACAAATTTTTTTAATCATTTAATATATTTATTATACTTTCTTTATTTCCTTGCAAATAAGATAATAGCCCTAAAGCATATGCTTTTCTATTATTTACTTGATAGGTCAAAGATATTTTATCATATTTTCCCTGAAGTGTTATTACATAAGTAATATTTTTCTTATCGTTTTGAATAGACTTAGTATGAATTGTTGGATATTTTTCTTTGAATAAATAATTAGTTCCAGAAATTTTATCTATTTTATTTTTATTATGAAAATCATAATAATTTAAATTATCAAAATATTCACCTATAATTTTAGAATTACTTAATAAAAAATTTATTGGTAAAGAAAAGTTATAGCAAATTACTCCATTAATATTATTTTCTTTACATCTTTCTTTAATAAAACTAATTTGTTGATTATCAAATCCTGTAGTTCCACAAATAAAATCTATTTTTTTATTTATGCAATAAAGAATATTTTTATAAGCACTTTTAAAATTTGTAAAATCTATTAAAAGATCAAAATCATAATTTTCAAGATTATCATTTTTTTCAATTCCTATTACATGGTAGTATTCTTTTAATAATTCATAAGCAGAACTTCCCATTTTACCCAAATACCCACATAATGCTATTTTCATGTATTATCACCATTTAACATTATGTATTTAATTTAAAAAAAATGACACTATCTAGTGTCATAATTTTTATTGTTTAACTTCTTCTTTAAGATTTTTAGCTGGTTTGAAACCTACTACTTTGTAAGAAGGAACGATAACTCTTTTTTGTGAGTTTGGGATAACAGCTTCTCTTTGTTTTCTTGTTTTAGCAACAAAGTTTCCAAATCCTGGAATTTTAACTGTTTCTCCAGCTTTAACTTCTTCAACGATTGTAGAAAGAACAGCATTTAAGATTTCTTCAGCTCTTGCTTTTGTAACATTTTGTTCTGCAGCAATTTTATCAACTAAATCTTTTTTATTCATAAAAATCTTTTTCCTTTCTCTTTTTCTAAACCGATTATATAACACTTTTTCCACTTCGTAAACAAGAAAAAAAAATAATCATACTTTAGTATGATTATAATTTTTTAGAAAACAAAGACAATTACATTGCTTTTTTGCTTATAAGTGGCTAGTTTTAGGGCTTTTTCGAACTTTGCCTTGCTTACATCTGAAAGTCCATTTAATTTGCCATTTATGCCATCTTTTAACATATCATTTAATGTCCTTCCAAAGACATTTAAATTCATTAAATTATCTTCACTAGCATTTAAAAATTCAATCATTGAATCTGCTTGACCTTTAGATCCTAGAATTGGTTCAAAACTATCTTCAACATCTACTTTAAACATATGTATTGCTGGTGCTGATGCTTTAATTTTAATACCATAGCGGTTATTTTGCTTAATAATTTCAGGTGAAGAAATTTGTATATCTTCTGCAAGTGGATAAGCAATACCATATCCTGTTTCTTTGGCTGATTTTATTGCTGGAAGATATGTTGCAAAGTTTTCCGAATAAGACTTATACTCTTGTAAAATTTTAATCAAATCAGATTTATCATTAATTGGTTGATTTAAAATACTATTTAAAACATTTTCATATAATCCATCTGCTTCTTCAATTGTAATAGTAATTAACCCAGTAGCTGTATTAATATTTGTAATTTCAGCTGATTTAACATTTTCATGTTCACTAATTTTTTCAGCCATTTTTTTAGCATCTTTTACTTTTTTACATTCCATTAATGCATTATTAATACATTCTTTAAAAGATATTTTAATTGGATTACTATCTTCTAGAATGGAAATCCATGTTGGAGTTATAACATCAACATCACTAACTGGAAATTCATATAATGATTGAAGTAAAACATTAGTTGCATCTTCTTTAGTCATATTTGCAACTGACATAGTAATTGCACTTACTCCATACTTATTTTCAATTTCTTCTTTTACACTTAAAGCGGTTTCTGAATTTGGATCTTTGGAATTTACAATTACAATAAATGGTTTATTAATAGATTTAAGTTCTGAAATAACATCTTCTTCTGCTTGAAGATAAGATTCTCTTGGAAGATCTAGAATTGAACCATCTGTTGTAATAACAATTCCTATTGTTGAATGTTCTTTGATTACTTTTGTTGTTCCTATTTTAGCTGCTTTATCAAAAGGAATGGATTCTTCAAACCATGGAGTCTTTACCATTCTTGAAACATCATTTTCTTTATGACCTAAAGCATCTTCAAATACATAGCCTACGCAATCAACAAGGCGAATATTTACAAATAAGTCTTGATCAACTTTAACTTTTACAGCATTATTTGGAACAAATTTAGGCTCACAAGTCATAATTTGCTTTCCTTGACCTGCTTGAGGAAGTTCATCTATTGCTCGTTGTCTTTCTTTTTCATCTTCTATATTTTCGATTACAACAAGTTCCATAAATTTTTGAATAAATGTAGATTTGCCAACTCTTACAGGTCCTACTACACCTACATAAATATCTTGATTAGTTCTTGCACCAATATTTTTTAATAGTTCTAATGTGTCCACTATTATCTCTCCTTATTTCATTTCAATAATATGAAACCAATTTTAAAAATAGTACAAAATTAATTAGATATTGTTTTTTTTGTTTAAAAAAAGATAAAATTTCAAAATTTCATCTTTTTAATAATATTAAGCAATAAGTTTATTTTAAAAACAATTTAATAATTTCTGAAGAAGGTTGAATATATGGAGAAATTAAAATCAAAATAAAACTTAATGTATTATATATAGAATGCACACATATAGAAGTAGCTATCTTCTTACTTTTATAATAAGAATAAGTTATAAAAAATGCTCCTATTAAATATGAAGGTAAACTGTATATATCTTTCATAAATGTTCCATTGGCTAAAGAAAGAGTCATATGGATTAAAGCAAATACTATTGTTGTTGCAATTAAAGCTAATTTGGAATTTTTAAAAGATAAAGCTCTAAATATACCTAATCTAAAGACTATCTCTTCAAATATTGGAGCTAGGATTCCTACAAATAAAAAAGCTAAAAATGGATAATTAAAAATCATTTCATTAACTTCTTTTTGATTTTCTGATGAAGATTCAATCCCAAGTATTGTTAGTATTATTCCATATACATATAAACTAGCATACATTAGCGCGCAATATTTTAAGGCATCTATCCATGTGCTTTTTATTTTAAATTCTCCAAAAACTTTCTTTATATTTTTCCTTAATATCAATATAACTGTAGCAATAGCTAGAACATAAACTACAACTTGTAAAACTGTTTCAATTAATGTTAATGTACTATCTGGTATATCTTTTATAGAAATTCCTTTAATAGCCACATATATTCTTAGAAAAAGTCTACCTATTAATGTATATACTACGCTTACTCCAAAGTAGGTTCCAAGTGCTAATAACAAATGGCCAATAGCTGAAATATTAAAGTTTTCAAAGCCAACCTCAACATTTTCTTGTTGTTGATATTTTTCATATTTATATTCTTTTTTTGGTTCTTTAATCTTTCTATTTTTTAATAGTGCATTGCTTCCAACTTGATATCCACAATATTTACATTCTTTTGCATCATCTTCAATAGTTGATCCGCATCTTAAGCATTTCATATTATCATATCCTTTCAAATTCATATAATAATTATACAATAATTATTAAACATTAGAAAGCATTATTTAAAAATAAGCAAAGCAAAAACAATTGCTAGTGTTATTCCAACAAAATCAGCAAATAAAGCTGCTTTTAATGTATGTCTCCATTGTGTAATTTTTACAGATGAAAAATATAAAGCAATTACATAAAATGTTGTATCTGTACTTCCTTGAATTAAAGAAGCCGTTATACATTCAAGAGAATCTGCGCCAACTTTACATGTAGAATTTAAAAGAGCAAGGGAAGCATTCCCACTTATAGGTCTTATAATAGCAATAGGAAGGATTGTACTAAAATATTTTCCGTTACTTATTACTTTGGATAAATAATAAGAAATATCTTCGATTATTCCGCAAGATTTTATAATAGATACTAGAGCAATCATCCCTACAATTGAAGGAATTATTTCCTTACTTAATAATAGTCCTTCTCTAGCGCCTTGACTAAAAGCATTAAAAGCATCTTTCTTTTTAATTAAAGATAAAACTAAAGCTAAAAAAAGCAAAAGTGGTATCAACAATGTTGCATATTTCATATTTTTGCTTTCTTTCTACATAGTTTATCCATTATTAAGCCTGCCACACAGGAAGCAAATGTACATATAATTGCATAAATCATAAAATCAGCCGGGTGAGTTGAACCATAGGAAGCTCTAATCGATATAACTGTTGTTGGTATTAATGTAACACCAGCAGTATTTAATACTAAAAAAGTAATCATTTCATCACTGGCAACGCCATCTTTTTCTAAAGATAATTCTTGAAGTCTTTTTATTCCTTTAAGTCCAGAAGGTGTTGCTGCAAAGCCAAGTCCAAACATATTTGCTGCAATATTCATCGATAAATATTCTATTGCTTCTTTATCTTTAAGATTTGGCATTATTAATTTAAATAATGGTTTTATGGCCAAACTAATATAATCTATTATTCCAACTTCTTTAAAAATATACATAAAGCCTGTCCAAAAAATTGTCGATGGAATTATTATAATTAAAAAATCAAACGCTTCTTTGGGTATTGTTAAAATTGTGTCGATTAAGATGTCTGCTCTTCCACTACAAATTGCATAAATTATGCAAATTGTAATTAAAAGCGACCATATTTTACCCATAAAATCACCTATCTATCATATTTAATTGTATGTATTAGGTACAATAAATATTATTTATTTTTTAGGAAAATTTTATACTCTTTTAAATCATTATCATTTTCTATTTTATAAACATTTTTAGTTACTTTTATTAGTTTATTATCTTTTAATGGATAAATTGAATAAATATATTGTACATCACTGTTTTTAGAAAACTTAACATTTATACAATTTCTATCTATTTTTGTTTTAACTATAGGTCTTATAGTAGCACTACTTGCAAATACGCTTATGTCTTTTACCTCACTAATTTGCAAAACTTTACAACAATGTGGCTTAATTTTAAAAGAAAATTCATTTTCTTTTATACCAAGATATTCATCTTCCCAAAAATCAAATATATGATTCTTTTCTTTTAAATTGATTAAAAAGATTTTTTCTTTTTCTTCCCAGTTTACAAATATATAAACTTTTATTCCATTTACATTTTTAAAATCTGGATTAGTTTTTAATTGTTGATATAAATAAATAATATTTATTGCGATTATTCTTTAATTTTTTTTTTATTATATTTCGTCTAAATTAATAAAGATTTATTATCAAATCTTTGTTACATATGTTAAAATATGTATGGAGAAAATTTATGGAAAAGTTCAAAAAGATTGTATTAAATACTTTAAAATGTCCTTTCTTCTTAGTAGCAATGTTATTTCTATTTATTATTTTTTGCTATTCACTTACAATGGGCATTAACCAATTAATAACTAAACCTGAAAGATATGATTTTGATTTTGCAAAAGCTGTTCTTGGCCCTTTATTACTAGCCATTTTAGGAATATCTTTTGGAATATTATTCTTTCAAAAAAAGCTTGATAGTAAATATATATTTATATTTATTATTTTACTTGGAATTATTCTAAGATTAATTTATGGAATTGATAATCGAATTAATGAAAGGCAACATGATGTTGGTGATGTTCGTGGAACTGGTCATTATGGTTACACCTTTTATATTTTTAGATATTTAAAACTTCCAGACACAAATGCCAGCCAATTTTATCAACCACCTTTAAATTCTATAATCCAAGCTTTATGGATGCGTTTAAGTTCATTTTTCAATCCTTGTCCTGAAAATATAAAAGATAGTTATCTTGCTTTGTTTAATACTACTAATCCTATAAGATCTTCTCAAACTGAATTAATTAGTTATATAGACACTTTATATAGTTCTACAAAAATATTAAGTATTTTTTATTCTTGTGTAACTTTAATAACTATTCATTATATTTTAAAAGAGTTTAATTTAAAAAATATATACCATAATTTAATATTATTATTTATTTCTGTTCAGCCAATGATGGTTATGATGTCAGGCACTATGAATAATGATAATTTATCTTATATGTTCTTTTTCCTATCATTATTATGCTTTATTAAATTTATTAAAAAATCTTCTTTTGTTTATGCTATTTTACTAGCTTTAAGTATTGGTTGTGGAATGATTACAAAACTTTCAATTGGATTAATAGCTATTATCTATGGACCTGTTATGCTTTATAAACTTATAAAACTAATTATAAATTGTATAAAAGGAACTGATAATAAAAAAAGTGTTTTATTTTATATTCTACAACTAATTGTTTTTGGAATTATAGTTTTCCCTTTAGGTCTTTCTTATGCTATAAGAAATTATATAAAATTCAATCAAGAATTCACTTATATTTTGGATTTTGGTAGAAATTCTTGGTTACATAGTAATATTAAAGATAAAACTATTGTACAAAGATTTATTTCCTTACCTTTTTCTCAATTAATTCATCATGAACGTGGAATTTATCATGATTATTATGAATATAATATTTGGGTAGATTTAATTAAAACCTCTATTTTTGAAGAATTTTCATATGGAACAATTCCTTCATATCCTGGAACTTTAATGTTTATTTGTAATATTATTATTTGTTTTAGCGTACTAATTGCTTTTGTGTACACTATTGTTAAAATTTTATTAAAGCAATATAAGCAAAATATTTATCTTACTTTATTATCTATTGGCATTACTTTACTAGGACTTATTTCTTATGTCTCATTATGTATAAAAATGCCATATAGTTGTACTTCTAACTTTAGATATATTACTTATGTGGCTTTTTCTGGGTTTATTTTGATTATCCTTGCTGTAGCTGATTTTAATAAGAAATGGTTGCATAATGTTTTATATTCTATATTAGGCACATTTACTATTTCATCA
>CAKPXW010000076.1 GCA_934202505.1 uncultured Bacilli bacterium
CAGAAGTTAAGCACCGTAGCGGCGAAGGTATCGTTTGAGAGAATAGCACGTTGCCGGGCTTTTTTTTTGCGCTTTTTCTTTACTATAAAACTAAAAAAGTTTATAATCTTTATTGAAAAAACTAAAAAATATTAATAATCTATAGCGATTAATATTTTCAATGTTATAATTAGTTTTAGAATTGCCCAAAAGGAGTGTGGATTAAGATGTTCGAAAACATACCTACAAATTTTTTCAATCTTTTGGTTAGTAAAAATAGAGAACTTTTTGTAAAAGCTTTATTTGTGTTAAGAAAATCGGTTCGACAAGATTTGTATTTGACAAGAGATGAATACGCCTCAAGACTTGTACTTGCTTTAGAGGATGATATAAAAAATTCTTTTGTTGCAGAAGATGATACTAAGTTTGAAAATGAAGATTTAACTTCTATAAATGCCAAAGCTCTTTTTATAATTAGACGACTTAGAGACTATGGATGGATTAATATAGATTTTAATGCTAAAAATTCATTTGAAGAATATATTGCTGTTCCATCTTATTCAACAACAGCAATTAATTTTTTATATGCTTTATCTAATGAAGGTGAAGATGAATATAATTCATTAGTATATTCTACTTATGCTGCTTTAAAAATGGCTGATACAGAAAATAATAATTTTTATGATGCTTTAGTAACTGCTTATAAAAATACAGATCGTTTAAATGAATCATTATCTAACTTATACTACGGTATTAGAAGTATTGAACAAAGAATTACAGACCATTTAACAATAAATGATGTTGCTTCTATCCATTTTAATGAATATTTAATATCATTACACGAAAGATATTATCATCCATATAAAACATTTGATTCAGTTCAAAGATATAGATCGCCTATTCTAAAAATTTTAAAGAAATGGATTAATAATACAAATGTTAGAAAAAACATTATGGATGTTTCTAAAGATAAAAACCCAAATTTAAAAAATGATGCTTTATATGAACAAATTGCCAACATGTATGATTTAGTAATTTCAACTTATGATACTATTGAAGAAAAAATGGATATTATCGATAAGAAAATTAATGATTATACTTCTTCTACTATTGATAAAATGAAGCATCTTGTTAATATGGACGAGTCATATAAAGGAAAACTTACTTTCCTTATTAAAGTTATCAATGAAAATAAAGAACATGCTGATGAAATAACAGATATTTTTATAGACAATACTATTCTTCAGTTACAAGAGTATGTCAGCCTGGAAAGTGCTTATTCAAAAAGAGAAATCCCTATCATTCCAGACATTCCTCCAGTAGAAATTATAGAAGAAGATAAATCTGGTGATGATGTTGATGAATTAAGATTAAAACTAGCAGAAGGATACAATACAAATAGGATTAAAGAATTTATTTTATCTCGTGCAAATGGTCAAAAAGAAGTTACTATAGAAGAAATTAGAATCATGACAGATGAAGATTTTATATTATCAATTCTAGCTATGCTAAGAGGCGATGAAAAAGAATTACCATTTAAAGTAGAGTTTGATGAAGGATATTTACAAGTTAGGAATTATAGAGTTCCTAATATCAAATTTATTATGAAGGAGGGGAAATAATAATGTTTGAACAAGATTATAATAACCTATACGAATCAGAAAAAGAGGAGTTTCGTAGAGTAGCAAATTATATATTATCAAAAACTTTTATTGTACGTGATATTTACGATAAACAAGCTAAAAAAATGATAACATCACCAGAGTTTATATTTATGGAAAAGTATAGTGATATTTTCGAAAGTTATTTGGAAATATCAGGTTGGAAATTAATAAAAGATAATATTGATGGTATATATATGGTAGAAAATATATATGGTTATAATAAAGCTAAATTTGACTCTTTTACTACATATATTTTACTTGCATTAATGGTTACATATGAAGAAACAGCACCTATTTCTACTTTAGGAAATAGTGTAGTAACAAATACATATGATGTTATATCAAAAATGCAAATATTAGGTCTTATAACTAAAAAGCCTGCTAAAGAGCAATTTAGAATTGCTTTTAGAAGATTAGAGCAATATAACATTATTTTAAGATTAAATACTTCTCAAGATGTTGAATTATGGAAAATAATGATTTTACCATCTATTCATCATATAATCAATTATGATAAATTAAGAGAATTATGTGAATATATTCCATCTTTTATTAAAGAAAAATATGCACCAAAAGAAGAAAATGAACAATTATCTATGGGAGGTCAAGAATAATGAAATTATTAAAAAAAGTATTGTTAGTGAATTGGCACTCCTTTTCAAAAGAATTAATAGAAATTGGAAATATTAATTTTTTGACAGGTAAAAATGCTGTTGGAAAGTCAACAATTGTCGATGCTATTCAACTTGTAATATTGGGTGATACAAGAGGTACTTCATTTAACAAAGCTGCTTCTGAAAAATCTGGTCGTACGGTTATTTCTTATTTAAAAGGTGAAATTGGCGGAGATGAAAATGGTAATAAAAAATATATGCGTAAGGGTGATTTTTCATCATATGTTGTTCTTGAATTTTATGATGATGTAAATAATAACCCATTTGTAATAGGACTACAATTTGATGTTTCTGGTGAAAAAATGTTTTCTCATCAATTCATTTATGATGGAAATATACCAGATCAATGTTATATTTCTAACAATCATGCTATGTCATATAAAGTGTTTAAAGATTATGTAACACTTGCTTATAAAAATGTTTTGTTCCCAGAATCACTTTCTACTTATAAAGAAGAAATGCGTAAAAAACTTGGACAATTATCTCAAAGATTTTTTGCTTTGTTTAAAAAAGCTGTTCCATTTCAACCTATTTACGATATTAGAAAGT
This sequence comes from uncultured Bacilli bacterium, assembly GCA_934202505.1. Taxonomy (GTDB): domain Bacteria; phylum Bacillota_I; class Bacilli_A; order RFN20; family CAG-631; genus CAKPXW01. The sequence goes on from CAKPXW010000076.1 coordinate 2,867, forward strand.
TTATAACAGAATTCGTTTGTGATGTTAAATATGATATAAAAGGCGATCTTGAAAAAATGCAAGAAAATGTTAGAAATTATACATCACTTGAACTTGAAGCAAAAACAATTCAAAGTAAGATTTTCTATCTTGAAAAAATAAAAGAGTATTATGATGCTTATTCAGCTGATAAAAATAAAATTGATCAAATTCAATATTTAGTTGCAAAACTAGAAATTGCCAAGAAAAAACAAGAAATAGTTAAAATTAATAAACAAATAGTTGATTTTACACAAAGATTTGATGACATCCTTGTTGAACAAACTAATTTAACTTCTGAAATTGACTCTTGGAACCAAATTCGTGATCAATTGATTATTGACAAAGATAATTGTGATGCTGAAACAATGCACCAACAATATACAAAACAAGAAGAATCAATTAAAAGAGATATTGATTCAGTTGCCGAAGTATTTAATAGTTCTTGCTCAAGATTTGTTAATTCTTTTACAGAATTTGTAGAAAAAGCAAAAGCAATTAAAGAATACGACTTTGATATGGATATATGCAAAGCAGCTAATGTAGACCTTGATATGGTAAAATCAGCTTGCGATTCAATCATAAATAAAGGGACACAACTTATGACACTTAGTGCTGAAAATGTAAATATGTTTTCAGAAAATCAAATTATTGAATTATGTTCAATAGTTTCTTCTTTAGAAGATATTTTTAGCAAAGTAAGAATGTATGTTGATGCAGCAACTAGTACATACATAGAAAGAAAAAATGATTATTTAAGTGCCATTGAATCTTTAAGAAATGGTAAAAAAAGGTATCCACAACCATATGTAGAATTTAAAGAATTTATTGAAAACGAATTAAGTAGAAGACATGGCCAAAAAATTGAAATGGACTTTGTTGCTGACTTAATGGAAATTAAAGATAAAAAATGGCAATCAGCTATAGAAGTATATCTTCGTACACAAAAATTTTCATTTGTAATCGATGAAAAATATTTTAAAGAAGCTATTGCCTTATATAGTGAAAATCGTAATAGATTTTATGGAATGACAATATTAGATTCCAAAAAGATTTTTGAAAACGCGCCATTTAAAGTATTACCAGGTGCTTTATCTGAAGAAATTGAAACAGATAATAAATATGTAAGAGCATATGTTGATATGTTAATAGGTACCTTGATGAAGGTTGATAATATTGAAGATATTAACAAATATAATCGAGGAATTACAGCATCAGGTATGTTATATCAACAATTCGCAGCAAGTCAATTAAATGTAGCAAAATATGGATCACCATATATTGGTAAAAAAGCTACGCAAAGTCAAATTGAAAGTTATTTATTAGAAGTAAATCAATTAAATGAAGGACTAGAAAAATTAAAAACTGGAGCTAGTGTTTATTATTCATTATGTAGATTTAACAATTTATCTACTGTAGATATTCATTACCATTATACAAATTTGAAACAAATATTTAGAATAGATGAATTAAAAGCCGAACTTGAAGATATCGATAAAAAGATTGAAAATATTGATATGAGTGATGTTGTTGAAATTCAAGAAAAAATAGATGAAGTAAATGGTAAAATTGTATATGCTAATAATGCTTTACGTCAAAGTGAACAAACTAAAGGTGAAATCAATGTTAGAATAAGTACATTAAAAGAACAAGCATTAGTTGATGCACAAAAAGTTTTAGCAAATAAAGAAGCTGATTTAAATGCTAGATATTCATCTGAATGGGTTATGAATAATGTTTCAGATGATATGCAAGAAATGTTAACATATATTTCAGAAGACCAAGTTAGTAAAAAACTTGCTGAATCAAAACGTATTGCAGAAACATTAGGAAATAAACGTAGAGCATTAGAAAAAGCTCGTGTTGAATATATGCGCCAATTTAATGTTTCAATTGATACAAGTGAAGATAATAATGATAAATTTAATGAAGAACTTGAAAAGTATCGTGACATTACATTGCCTCAATATCAAAATAAAATTGCTGAAGCAAAAGATAAAACTTATGATGAATTTAAAGAAGACTTACTTGCAAAATTAAAATCTTCTATTGAATCAGTTACTGAGCAAATTGATGCATTAAATAGTTCTTTAGCAAGCTTTAAGTTTGGTAGGGATAAATATGAATTCTTAGTAAGACCAAATCCAACTTATCAAAAAATATATGATATGATTATGGATGAATTATTAATGAAAGATTCAAGAAATAACTCACAAGCATTTTATGAAAAATATCGTGATACAATAGATGAGTTCTTTGCTTCAATAACTGAAGTTCCAGGAGCAAATGATGAAGAAAGAAGAGAAATCATTGAGAAAAATATTGCTAGATATACAGATTATCGTACATATCTTGATTTCGACTTACTAGTACATAATAATGAAACTCATTCAACTCAATCTCTTGCTAATTCAATGAATACGAAATCAGGTGGTGAAACGCAAACACCATTCTACATTTCTATTCTTGCATCAATTGCTAATGAATATAGAATTAATTTAGACGATGATAAAGATCCATCTTCTAATACACCTAGACTTATTTTATTTGATGAAGCATTCAATAAAATGGACTCAGAACGTATTAAAGAATCAATAGAATTACTAAAGCAATTCCATTTACAAGCAATTCTAGTTGCTCCACCAGAAAAAGTTTCTGATATTGCACCATTAGTTGATAGAAACTTATGCGTAATTCGTCGTAAAAATTCTGCTTTTGTTAAGTGGTTCGATCGTAGCGAAATTGCTTCATATGCAAATTAGGAGAGTTTATAGACTCTCCTTTTAATTATTCTAATTTAAAAGTATTTATGATATACTTTAATAAAGGGGAAAAATATGGAAAAATTTATTTTGTTAATAAAATATATAATAATAGCTATTGTCCAAGGAATTGGAGAAATACTACCTATCTCTTCAAGCGGACATATGATTATTATAACAAGAATTTTAAATTTGACACCGGATTTATCATTTGAAATATTTTTGCATTTTGCTTCATTAATTGCAATTATAGTTTTTTTTAGAAAACGTTTGCTTGAACTTATAAAAGACTTTTTCTTATTTGTTTTTAAAAAAATTAAAATAAATGACCAATCTTCAGAAATAGAAAAGGAAAAAGCGTTTATTCAAAAGAAAAATTTTCTTGTTTGTATTTACCTTATTATAGCAACAATTCCAGCAGGAATTGCTGGCCTTTTACTAGATGATTTAATTGAGCAAAAATTATCAACATTTTTATTTGTGGGATTATTTTTACTTATTACAGCTTTGTTATTATTTATTTCAACTTTAATTAAAAGAAATAAAACTTTAGAAAATATGAAATGGTATGATGCTTTAATAATTGGCCTTTTCCAATGTGTTGGCATTTTTCCTGGCATTTCACGTAGTGGGGCTTGTATAGTTGGTGGTGCAAGTAGAAAATTAAATCAATCGGATGCTGCAGAATTTGCTTTTTTAATGGCTATTCCTATTATGGCAGGTAGTGCTTTAATTAAAGTAAATAATATTTTTACATCTTTAATAGAAAATAAAAGTTTAATAATTCCCTATATTGTTTCTTTTATAGTTGCAACTTTGATGACTTTTCTTTGTTTAAAATTAATATTTAAACATATAAAGAAAATAAAAATGTCTTATTTTTCATTGTATTGTGTTTTAATGGGAATTGTTTGTATAATTTTACATTTTGTTTGGTGATGAATAAAATTAATAATCCTTCTAATAATATTATTAGGAGGATTTTTTATGAGAAATCAAAAAGAAACAAAAAGAAATATTTATCGTTATCCTAATAGTAAAAAAAATAATAATATGAATGATGATACAGAATTTGAATTTGCAGACGATGACTATTTATATTATCAATTAGAACTAGAAAAAAGGCAAATAGATAAATCAACTTCAAAATCTAAAAACAAAAAAAATAAAACTGCTTAGGAGCAGTTTTTATAATGCAAATTATTTTTAAAATAGCAATATTATTGCTTTTAATAGTAATCATAGTAGATTTGTTATTTTATGTACCAATTGATATATATTTATTATTATATAAAGATGAAATACACTTATATTTATATACAATACCAATAATAGTCCAAACAGATAGTAAAAAAATAAATAAATTAAAAAATAAAATTTCTATTGAAAAAATTTTAAATACAAAAAAAGAAGATTTAAGATTGATTAAAGCAATAAGTTTAAAAGAAATGAATATAAATATAAACAAGCATAAAAATATTGAAAAATTGTATTTTTTATATGGTCTAATAGGAGTTATAAATTCGTTTGATCAATCACTTGAAAATATTAAATTAAAATTATCATGCCTTGATGATAAAGAATCATACTTTTATATAAAAATTAGATTACAATTTGTTAATATTTTTTATGAGTTAATAAAGATTAGGAGAATTAAACGTGAAAGAACATCCAATAAACGAAATATTAAAAAATTCTTTGCAAAACATTAATGCAATTACTGATGTTAGTAAAGTTATTGGTAGCCCAATAGTATTACCAAATAATCAAATGGCAATTCCTTTGGTAAAAGTAGTATGTGGATTTGGTGTTGGTGGTAGTGAATTTGTAAGCAAAAATCAAACAAACGAAGAACTAAGCGAAGATATATTTCCTTTTGGTGGAGGAAGTGGAGGAGCAATTTCTTTAATTCCACAAGCTTTAATTGTTTTTTCAGAAGGAAAATATAAATTAGTAAGTATTGAAAAAGAAAATGAATTACCAGAAAAAATCCTTTCTACCATTAAAGAAATAGTAAAAAAATGATATTAAGATATTAGTTTTTATTTTTATTATTAAACGGAATTTACTTTGTCAATTAACGAAATAAAAAAAATAAAAAAAATTTTTAAAAATGTTGACAATGAAAGTAGATTGTTGTATTATATTTAAGCACGGTGGTATGGGTGCTTAGCTCAGCTGGAAGAGCATCTGCCTTACAAGCAGAGGGTCAGCGGTTCGAGCCCGTTAGCACCCACCATTTTTTTAAATCCTACGGGAGGGTAGCGAAGTGGCTAAACGCGGTAGACTGTAAATCTATTCCTTCGGGTTCGGCAGTTCGAATCTGTCCCCTCCCACCATCGTTGCTAAATTGGGATATAGCCAAGCGGTAAGGCACCAGATTTTGATTCTGGCATTTCCCTGGTTCGATCCCAGGTATCCCAGCCATGTGTCCTGTTAGCTCAGTTGGTAGAGCACTTGACTTTTAATCAAGGGGTCAAGGGTTCGAATCCCTTACAGGATACCATTTGCTCAAGTGGCGAAATAGGTAGACGCCCAGGACTTAAAATCCTGTGTTCAGTGATGAACGTGCCGGTTCGACTCCGGCCTTGAGCACCATCTTGTTGATAACATCATCTGTATGGTGTTTTATATATAGAGCTTTGGCTCATTTTTTTTGTTTTAAAAAGGTATCAATTTATTGTATACGTCAAAATTTAACACGTATAGTAAAAATAAAAAGATAATCAGATATTATAGTACTTGTTACTACAATTAAA
>CAKPXW010000077.1 GCA_934202505.1 uncultured Bacilli bacterium
TTTGGACAACAAAAAAGAAGGGGTGCAATTTTTTGCATCTCTTCTTAAAATTGTCATTCTTAACTTAATGACATTGAATTACTTACTCTTTTTTTTATCTAATTGATATTCAATATATTTTTCATTTTTACGATATTTTTTTGAAATTTCATCTTTATATTTTTTATTTGTAGGACAAGCGGTTTTTAAAGAACAATAATCAATTTTCATATTATCTAAAACATGATAGAATTTTTCCATTCTTTTCTTAAATGAAGTAAAATTATGATTAGTTGAGTAAGTCCAACAAGCTTCTGATAAAGCTTCAAGACGAGGATTTAACATAAAATCTAACATATTTCCATTATCAATCCATTCTGTCCAAATGCAACCTTCTATTGCAATAATGTTTTTTAAAGCCGACTTGTTTAAACCTTCAAGATGAATGCCACGGTTATAAGTTCTTATTAATGGTAACTCAGCATAAGGATCATTAAAGTATACTTGACTACAAGGAGAATATATAGTTTTTCTTCCATTATTAATATATTCAATTCGAGGTTTGTCCATTTTCCAATCCCAATATTGCATTATTACGCGGCTATCAACATTGTCAAAAACACCATCATTCCAAACAATTACTTTACGTCCTTTGTCTAAAATATATTTAGCAATTTCATTAGTAAAATGAGTTTGTAATTGATTTGTACTTGTTAAATTTAATTTTCTCATCATTGCTTTACAATCTGGACATGTTTCCCAATTTGTATGGGTTACTTCATCTCCACCAATGTGAATATATTTCGAATCTTTAAATAAAAGCAATAATTCATCAAATAATTTTTTAAAGAAAGTATAAGTGGATTCTTTTCCTGGACAAATGATTTCTTTAAAAACGCCAAAGTAACCTGGAACCTCATTTTCTTTATTAAAACAATGCAATTCTTTATAAGCAGCAACAATAGCAGATGTGTGACCTGGAACATCAATTTCAGGAATTATTTCAATGTAATGTTTTTTAGCATAATTTATAATTTCTTTAACATCTTCATAGGAATAACAATGTTCATAAGGGTGATTATCATATGCATCATTATCTTGACTTTCTATTTTGGTGTTTTTCCTTTTAGAGGCAACTTTTTCAAGATTAGGAAATGTTTTAAAATTTATTCTAAAACCTTGATCATCAGATAAATGCCAATGCAAATAATTAAATTTTAATAAAGATAATAAATCTATTAATTGAAACAATTTTTCTTTACCAAAAAAGTGACGGACTTCATCAATCATAAAAGATCTCATTAAGAAACGAGGCTTATCATCAATATAAAGAATATCAGATTCTATTTTATTAGTTGAGCTAATAGAATGTAAATTTAAAAGCATAGCAAGAGATCTTGTTGCTAAATAAAACGCATACTCATCTTTTCCCTCAACAAGTGTTATTTCTTTTTGCATTGTAATTCGATATTCTTGACTTTTAAGTTCATTATTAATTTCGAATTCAAAAGTATATACAGAAAATGACTCATCTACATTTAATTTTTCTTCAAGTTCATGATTAAATTGAATTACAGCATTTTGATATTTTGGTTGTATAATAATTCGATAATTGCTAAAACTAATTTTACCTTTTTCTTTTTTGTAAAAATTAGGTAATGGTATAATATTCATTATTTATATCACCTCGTTTGCTATTTTACTTTATCTATTTATTAATGTAAAGAATAAAACTTGACAAAAAAAATTCAAATTATAAAATGAAATAAAGGAGTGATACAAATGGCAAAATTTGGCATATATGTTTGGTTTGGTGGTAATGTTTCCAATGATATAAGATTTAAAGCAATAAAAGATGCAAAATTTGATAGTGTTGCTATTCTTTATTCTGATGAATATATAGATAATATTGGAAGTAAAGAAAGTCATATTGAATTAGCATTTAAATATAATTTAAAAATTGAAAACTATCATTTACCTTATACAAATGCTTTCGATATTTTCCAAGATGATGAAAAAAAAGCTAATTCTCAATTAAACTTATATAAAGAAGGAATAATTTCTGCTAGTCAAAATAATGTACCAGTTGTTGTTATTCATTTAACAGGAGATACAATAACTTATCCTATAAATCAAAAGGGAATAGAAAGAATAAAAGAATTAATAGATTTTGCTAAATCTTATAAGGTAAAACTAGCTTTTGAAAATTTAAGAAAAGAAGGCCTTGAATATTTATATAAAGTATTAGATACATTTAATGATGAATATGTTGGACTATGTTATGATTATGGCCATGATCATTGCTTTAATAAAGAACATGAATTTGAAATCTTAAGAAAATATGGAAATAGATTATTTGCTTTACATTTACATGGAAATGATGGATTATGGGATTACCATCGTCGTTTAAGAGATGGAAATGGAAACTTAGAAAAATTAAAGGAAGAATTGGATAAGATTAATGTTACTTGTCCTTATTCATTAGAAGTTATTCAAAATGTTCCAGCAAATACTTATGATCAATTGATGGATTATTTAAAAACTATGAAAGAGGATTTAGAAAAACTAGTATAAGGAGAATTTAATGAAAAAAATTAACTTTTTTATGTGGGCAATAATGCCATTTGTATTAATAGTTTTATTTTTGTTTTTACCACTTTTTCAAACATATTACATAGCTACATCAGCAAAAGATATGACAATATATGGTTTTAATTTTATTTTAGGAAAATTTGTTAAAGATAGTGAAATGCTTGTCAATATAACTAAAATTTCCTCATCTTCTATGGTGATAGTAATTATGATCTTTTTACCAATTACAATTGTCATATCTAATAAATTTTTAAAAAGAGATATTGCTTTAAAAATAATTAATGTATTAATTAGTGTTACAGTTGTAGTTTATTTTTATCTATTTCAATTTAATAATTATAAATTATTAGGAGATGAATTTTACAATATTTTAGCATTTAAAACGACCGGGTTATATTCTATGCTGGTAGTAATTTATTCTTTATATGCAATATATCATATAACAATATTAGTTGTTTCCATAAGGAAAAAAATAAAATCTAAAGAAGAATATCTTACAGCTAAAGAAATAAAAGAAAATAATGATTTATAATAAAAAAAAGTTCAATTTTGCAGTTAATTACAAAATGAACTTTTTATTTATTTAAAATTAATTTTTATTAAAAGTAATATTTACTTTATTATCATCCATTGAATTTATTGTAAATGAATATGAAATAGTATTTCCTTGGTCATCTTTAATATTCTTTGATAAAGTATCATTTACGCCAAATATATAGTCATTTCCATTCTTTACATATTCAATTAGGTTATCTACTGTTCCATAATCATCAGAAGAATCTGTATTTGTATTATAAATAGCATAATAATCACCATATCCTTCATAAGTTTCTTTGATTAATGAAGCATTTATATGGTAAACAACAACGCCTTTAGAATCAAAGTTTCCATAAGGACTTGCATTTAATTTAGTATTATTATAATAAGTAACAATATAATATTCTTGGAACATACCTAAAGCCTCATCGAAGTTATTGGCAATTAATATTGTATCACCAGTTTCTTCAAAAGCCTTTAAGTCAAGAGTAATAGAATCATCAGCAACAATTAATTTAGATGTAGTAAGCCATCCAAAGACAAACTTTGTAAAAGGACTATGGTCTGCAGTTGAACTATCCATAACATCATAGCTACCTAAAGGACTATTCTTTCCAGTAGTATCATAATAATCATCAGCACCTAAAATATGTGAAAATTCATGGATAAATGTATAAGTATTAGTTGGATTTTTTCCATTGAAGCCATCATCATTTTCATATAAAAATTGATATGAACACCATAAATAGTCATTAGCATAAACACCATCATATTCATAATATTCATCATTTTTATCACCAAGATAATTCCAATATCTAAAAGCCCAGTGGAAAATGTTTTCAGCAGTTTCATCAATTTCTAAAGTGTTAATTAGAACTATTGCATCAATTGTTCCATTATTATCACTATCGTATTTTGATAAATCAACACCTTGTTTATCAAGATAACTTAAAGCTTCATTCATAACATATTGTTCACCAGCAGTAATTGTATCAGTTCCAATAGTGATTGTTTTATCTTCATAATAAGATGAATTATTTGCTGGAGTAAACCATTCATCTAAAATATCTATGTTTAAATCTAATTTTTGATTGCTTGATGTGTAAAAATAATCATAAACGCTATAATAAGGTAAACTAGCATTTGTTTTACTTGAAGAATAAAAAGCATTTTTTATATTTTCAATTGTATAACCTTTTGAACTTGCAAGTACATCATTGAATTGAACAGGAATTACAAGAACAGATGGACTTCCAATAGTTGGACAGCCATCAGCATAATCACTAAGTTCAGTTACATTTTTAATTAAAACATTATTTTTAGCAAAATCAACATCATATACACCAGTTGAAGAAGTAGGTAGTCCTTTTCCTTTATTAGTAATTACGTTATCATTATCTGAAGGTGTATCAGGATTTTCTTCCCCATATACATCTTTATGGTAAATTTCCATAATTACATAAGAGTAAGTATCACTTGTATAGTAATATACATAGGCGTTAATATCACCTTTTGCTAATTCAAAAGTATAACCATCATCGCTTGTTTCTTCAGATTTTGTAGTAGTAAAGATTGCTTTTAATTCGTTTATAAAAGTTACAACATCAGTATTACTTACAACATTGAAGTAAAATGAAACATCGACTAAGTTGTTTTCTGTATCATTTGATAATGTGTATTCTTTACAAGGTAAGAAAGGAATTGTATATTCTTTAAATAAGGATTTTAAAATAGCAGCATCTTCATCAGTATATTGAGTCTTATTACTTAAGTCTACTTTATAGATGGCTAAGTAAACTTCTTCATTATCATAAGAAATATCAAGATAGATATCATCTTGAGAGTAGTAATAATAAGTTAGACCATCATCTTCATCAACTTCAAAGCCATCATAATCAAATGATGAAGCAAGAATATTTCTATATGAAGTATATGTGCTTTCTTCTACTGTTAAAAAGTCAATTAATACATAAGGATAAGCTATGTCTTCTGTATAATCAGTTAAAAAATAAGCTTCACAATCCATAAAAGGAACAGTGATAGAAAAGTATTTTTTGATAAGTTCAACATCTTCTTTGTTAAAGTCTGTAGTAGATGTAGAAAGATTTGAATCACTGCCTATAGAAGAAATATTATCAGTAATAGAACTTTCATTGCTTGAAGTTTGACTATTTGTTTCTTCATTAGAAGTAGAAGAATTTTCTAATGAAGAAGAATTTTCTAATGAAGAAGAATTATTAGAAATTTGAGAATCGCTATTATTAGTTCCATTACAAGCTGTAAGAATTAATGATAGCATAGCAATATTTAATATATTTATTTTTTTCATTTATGTCCTCCTTTATAAAAGCATTAAAATTATACCTTCTTTTGTTTTAAAAGAAAAGAAAAAGATGACATATGTCACCTTTAACTAAGATTTAACATGAATTTTACTAACATTTCGAGCTTGTAAACCATTTGCGGTTTCAAAAACAACAAATTCAACAGTATCTCCTTCATCAAGAGTTTTAAATCCATCTTGATTGATTTGTGAATAGTGTACAAAGATGTCAGTTGTATCGTTAATTTTGTTTATAAATCCAAATCCTTTATTAGGATTGAACCATTTAACTTTGCCTTTTTCCATTTCTACTAAATTAGCTCCTTTTCTAATAAAAATTATATTACTTAAATAAAATAATTAAAGAAAAATCGATCTACAAAGTTCGACAATTTCTAACTTTAAAAATTATTAAGCCTTTAATATTGTCTTTATCTACCTTATATTTAAGTAAAATATTTATAATTGATTTTAATGTGGAGCCACTTGTATAAATATCATCTATGATTAAATATTTTTTAGTTGGAACAATTTTGTTTTTTACCTTAATAATTTTTGCAATTTCTTTTCTTTTATTAAAAGGAACACTTGATTGTTTATATTCTTCACTTTTATAAAATAAGATTTCATAAGGCATCTTTAAATTTTTTACAATTTGTTCTATATGATTAAATCCTCTTAAATAATCATCTTTTGCATTGGATGGAGGAAAGATAATTGTATGGCCTCGATATTTTAATTTTATATAATTTACAAAATCATTTAAAAATACTTTATTCAATTCAATATCATAACAACCTTTATATTTATAAATTAATTCTCTTGCAAATCCATTGTAATTATAAAGAAATAAAACATTAACTCCATTTATTATTTCTTCTTTTTTTATAGTTTCAAATTTGCTTTTACAAGACATACATATTATTTGTGGCTTTGATAAGAAAAAATTTAAAGAGTTTTTTCCATATATTGGTCCAAAACAAATTAAACAATAGCCTGATTTTTGCATTTTATTTCTTTTATACATTCTTTCATAGCAATAGTGGAAATAGAAGAAAGAAATAAAACTTCACCTGTTGGAGCATTATACTTTCTTCCAACACGACCTGCAATTTGAATAAGAGTTGAATTATCAAATAAAGGATGCGAACATTCAAAAACAATAACTTGAATATCACTTATTGTAATTCCTCTTTCTAAAATTGATGTAGTTATTAAAATATTAAATTTTTTATTTTTAAAATCATTAATTATCTTTTCCTTATTTTTTTTTGAAGAATAAACAAAAGGAATTGCTAATTTTTTTTCAAGAGAAAACCCAATTAAAATAGTAGGAACAAAAATTAATATTTGTTTTTGCTTGATTAAAAAATTATTAATGCAATTTTTTAAAACATCTAATTTATTGAAATGGTTGTATTTAATAATTTTTGGCTCTGGAAGAGGATGATTGTGAAATCTTTTATTAACATAAACAACATTTTTACATTCTTTTAAGTAATCTTTTTTTATTGTTGCAGACAAATAAATAATAATACCTTTACAGGATTTTTTTAAAAAAGTTTTCAAAAGTTCATTTTTATAATAAGGAAAAGCATCAGCTTCATCTAAAATAAGCAAATCGAAATAATTTTCATATCTATATAATTGATGAGTAGTTAATACTACTAATTGTCCGTTTATATCTTCGTTATGCCCACCATATACGCAGCAAGTTTTTATTTCTTTAAAATCTTTGGATAGTCTTTCATATATTTCTTTAACAACATCTTTCCTTGGAATAGCAAAAGCTACTTTTTGACCTTTATTTAAAAAATATTCTATACTTGCATAAACAAGTTCTGTTTTTCCTGCACCACAAACGGCAGAAATAATAACACTATTATTTGCTTTAACATATTTTAATACTTCATTACTGGCTTTTTTTTGACTTGTAGTTAATTTATAATTAAGAATAGCATGATAATCATTTTTTGAATAGGCTTGATTAATAGCTTTTTTCCCCATTGCTTGGCTTAAACAACGTCTACAATAATATTTATTGTTTTTTATTCCGAAATATTTTACATCTTTATTTTTACAAACAGGACATACATTCTTATCACCTCTATAATTAAAATATATTTTTTTTGGAAAAAATCTAAAAAGAATATTAAAAAAAATATAAAAATGTTATAATTCATTTCGCAATGAAAATAAGGAGGCTAGTTATGCTAAAAAATTTCATTTTAAAAATAAAAGAATTAGGTATAAAAGGAATCATTTTAACACATTTGGGCCTTCTATGTTGTGCTATAGCCTCAGTTATATTTTTAAGTCCAGCAAAACTTGTATCAGGTGGAGCAACAGGACTTGCTATCTTTTTAAATGTTTTATTTAATAAAGTAAATTATTATGTATTCTTATATGTTATAAATTTTATATTATTAATTATTAGTTTTCCTCTGCTTGGGAAAAACTTTACTTTAAAATCATTGTATGGATCAATTATGCTACCTACATTTGGAGTAGTCGTTACTTGGTTTTGTAAATTAATAAATTTTGATTTAGTAAATTTTGTGAATTCCACAGATCAATTTTTAGTAGTTTTGTTTTCTTCTTTCTTGATGGGTTTTGGCATAGGAATCAATATGAAATATGGAGGATCTACAGGAGGCTTTGATATTTTAGAAACAATATTA
>CAKPXW010000078.1 GCA_934202505.1 uncultured Bacilli bacterium
CAACAACTTTTGTATATGTTTCTTGCCAAATTGGACCATATGTTTGTAAACAAGTAACACTTTGTTTTGCTCCATCTTCAACGGCTTTTTTAGTCATTTCTTGAATTTCAGCTTCGCTTAATTGAACTTTATGAGTATCTTGATATTCTTTAACTAATGTTCCATCTAAAGCTTTAAAAGCATTAAATGTAGTTTCAAACATATTTTTAATATCAACCTTATCACCAATATAACGTTGTCTAATAAAATTGAAGCCAGCAATTAATCTTTTTAAGATGTTTAAATTATAATTTACTTCATAAGAAGGTTTATTATTACTTGCTTTCATTGCTTTTTTCAATTCATTATCATTTCTAATAACTTCATTAAAAAATAGCCAGTTAGCAACTACACGATAATAATCTTCTGAAGCTATTATGCATTTATCAACATCTGGATCCACAACTGCATTTGTCTTTTTATAATTTGTATAAAATGCATTTAAAATATCTTCAACTGATTGATAACATTTTATTGTTTCTTCTACAAAATCAGCCACTTTATCTGGATCTACTTTTTTAGTATCAAATGAAACATAATTTTCTTCTTCATATAGATTATGGAAGTAGTTAACGAATTGCGTGTATAATGGTCTTACTTCCTCCTTTGGATGGTTTTCAATCCATTTTTGAGTAAAATTTCCTGGGGCCAACATTTGTTTAGCCATTGTTTTTCTTCTTTCAAAAGCATCGGGTTTAATTTCTAATTTTTCATGACAATATTCAAATGAATCTCTGAATAAATAAGATAAGTGTAGTATTTCAATTAAAGTATAGTTATTAAATCTTGGATCTACAACTTTTGTTTCAGATTGTTCATCAACTTTTTTTTCTTCTTTTTCTGCCATAGTAATGTCCTCCAAACAACATAATTATATACTAATATTATATCACCTCATATAAAAATATACAAATATATCTTATTATTTAAACAGTTTCATACTATCATTTTTGCTTTTTAAAATATTATCTTTATAATTTTCGATTAACATTTTATTATTTTCAATTTCTTCTAAACCATTATCAATTATAATGTCAATCAAATCATTAATTTTAATATTTACTTTATCAAATAAATAATAAGCTAAAGATCCAGGTATATTATTTATTTCGTTAAAATATAATTTTTTCTTATCTTTATCATACAAATAATCAATCCTAACAACTCCTGATGTATTTAAATTAGTACATAATTCCATAGATTTTTTTATAATTTCATCCCTCAACATTTCATTTATAATAGCTGGTAGTTCTTTTTCTTCTTGTATCATTGATTTTGAAGAATTTAAATATTTATCATTATAAGATAAAATTGATCCTTTTTTTATTTTTTCTATTTCAGAATATAAATATTTTGATTTGTTTTTTAAAACTGCGATATTTAATTCTTCAAAATTATTTAAGTATTTTTCAACAATTATTTTATTATCAAAATATAATACTTCTTTTATTTGATCAAGGAGTTCATTACTATTATTTATCTTTTTAATTCCAACACTGCTTCCTAGTCTACAAGGTTTAATAATTAGTGGATAACCAATCCTATTGGCTTTTTTTATTATCTCATCTAATTTATTATCTATATCCTGCCTAAACAATGAAAAATAAGGTAATGCTGATGTATTTCCTATTTTTTTTGCTAGTTCTTTATCATGACAAATAGCACTGACATATTGATCTTGACCTATTACAGGAATATTTAAGACATTAAAGTATGAATATATGCTTCCATCCTCACATTTTTTACCATGACTGACAATTAATACTCCTAGAAAATTTATTTTTTTATGATGTAATTTTAAATAATTTTGATTAGCTTCAAATTGAACTTCATTTTTATAATTAAAAGTTTTAAAAGTATTAATTTCCATAGAATTAATAAAATAAAATTTCCCTTTTTTCAAATAAATTGGAATTAAATTGTACTTCCCTGTATATTGTTTATACACTTGTAATGCTGTGATAATGCTAATTTCATGTTCTACACTATCTCCACCAAAAACCATAATTATATTATTCATTAATAGTTAAATCTCCTTTACTTTATAAATATATCTGGTAAATCATTTTCAATAAGTACACTAGAATTAGTTTCATAGTAATTTTTATTTAAATATTCCATGCAATCTTTAAAATTAGTAAATCTTTTTTGATTTTCAAAAGGGTAATCTTTAAAAAAATCATTTTTTTCTATAATACAAAATAAATCACAAGAAATGTTTATTTTTTTATACATGATATCTTTTTCTTTATTTGTTAATGTTGATTCAATAAGGCCAGGGGATATTAATATTTTATAGTTATTCATTCTTGATAATAAATCACATGAAGATAAAAATCCTTCATAATTGCTATTATATGAATCATCAATAATTAGCCAATTATTCTTCTTTTCATAAGACAATCTATGTTCAACATTTTTTAAAGATGCTATTTTTTGTATAATATGAAAATGATTAATATTTAAAATGTCAGCTACAGCTATTGATAATAATAAATTGCTTAGATTATGTGTTCCATGTAAGAATGTACTACACTTATATTCTTTCATACCTATATGCAAAGAAAATTTAGTTTCTAGCTCATTATATTCTATTTTATCAATATAATAATTTGCCATTTGATTTGTACTTATAGTTTTATTTATTACTTTTAAATTTGTATTATTTATATTTTTATCATCTATATTTAAAATAGCGTAACCGTTTTCTTTAACTAAATCAAATAATTTATTCTTTTCATTAATAATATTCTTAAATGATTTAAATGTTGAAAGGTGCTGTTTACCAATTTTTGTTACAATGCCTATATTTGCATCTATAATCTTTTTAAATTTGTTTATTCCATTTCTTGTATCTAATCCTATTTCCAATATTAAGATCTCATGAAATGGTTTTAAATCATTATTTATTGTCATTAAAATCCCATTTAAAGTGTTATAAGATTTTTTTGTAGTGCAAACTCTATAATCTTTATTTATTATTTCATAAATAAAATTTTTAGTTGTTGTTTTTCCATAACTTCCTGTAATTACAATTATTAAAGGTTTAATAGTTTTTAATTTATTTTTTGCTTTTTTTATATATTTATTTTGTATCATTTTTTCTATAAGAATTGATAGGGAAAAAGAAAAGATAAAAAAAGCATAAAACATTAAAGTAGCTTCATAAAAATTAAACATAAATAGAAATGGAATAATAATATTAAATACCAAAATATTTCTAATTACTCTTTTAGTTAGTTTAAATTTAATCAGTTTATCTTTGAAAATAAAAAAATAAAAACAAAATGCCAAAATAAACGATATAATCTTAATTTTTAAAAAGATTGTTAATAATATAAAAACATTTATTACTATTTCGTATTGCAAATATTTATTTTGCATCAAATAAATAAACAATCTTTTCAAATTATAATATTGTTTTTGTAAAATATTTAAGAAACATAAATTTAAATAATTAAAGCATATAAAAATAAGCAAAATATTAACTATCTTCATAATCTAGTTGAGTCCTTATTATTTCTTTTATAATAGATGAGTTATTTATATACGCAAAATGATTACCATGAAGTGCAAATAAAAAACTATTAAGAAACAATTTACATGTCTTTTTTTCTAATAAAAAAGGCGTTATATCATCTTGCTTGCCTGCAACAATTATTACTGGCTTTTCTATTTTCTTTAATAAATCTAAATCATTATAGTTTATAATATTAGACATTGTCTTTTTCAAAATGTTATCACAATTTTTATAATCATTACTTCCCATTTTATCAGCTATTTTGTTAAATTTTAATATTTTCTTTAAAAATTTGTATGTCCATATTTTTAAATAATAAATTATTCCTCTTCTTTTGTGTAAAATAGATGGAGAAATCAGGGTTATTCCTTTTAAACAATTATTTCTTGCTAATAAATATGCTGCAAGCTTTCCTCCGAAAGAATGGCCAACAATATAACATACTTTATACTCTTTAATTATTTTTTCTAAAAAGCTTAAATAATCTTCAAATTTATAAGGCTTTGTTATTTTTTCGTTAAAACCTGGTAGATCTACAAATACACTATTATATTTTTTATGGTTAACATCTAATATTTGTAAATATTTTCTATTGCATCCCCAACCATGTAAATATAATACTGACTGATTTTCTTTATTGGTACTTAAACAATCAATCGCCATAATATACCACCTATAAATTGATATGAAATTTAGTAAATAAAAATTACTTTTTCAAATAATATATTTTTTTGTTGACAAAAAAATATAAATAATAATATTATTATATTAGAGGAGGTTTTATTTTTATGGGTTTTATGTTTTGGGTTTGGCTATGTGTAATGATTATAAGCGTTATAATCGAACTATCAACTATTAATTTAACTAGTTTTTGGTTTTCCATTGGTGCCATTCCTGCATTAGTTATAAGTATTTTTACCCCAAATAAAGTTGTTTATATTTTAATTCAGTGTTTAGTTTTCACAATTGTATCACTTGTTGCTATTATTTTTCTAAGACCAATATTTAAAAAGAAATTTGATTCACCTCAAATTGCAACAAACATTGATTCAATGATTGGAAAAGTAGTAATTGTTGAAACAGAAATAACTCCTACTCAACCTGGAAGTATTAAGACAGAAGGTATTGAATGGAGTGCTATTTCAAATGATGACAGATTAGAACCTGGAGACTTTGTAACAATTGATAAAATTGAAGGAAACACTTTCACTGTTAGTAAATTTACTAAAGAAAAGGAGAATAAAAAATAATGTTAATTTTCAGTATACCAGTTGGTTTAATTATTTTCTTATCCGTTCTAGTACTATTAATTATTATTGCTTTAGTAAGCAGCATAAAGATTGTTAGACAAACAGAAGCCGTAATTATTGAAAGACTTGGAAAATATCATGGGACTTTAGATGTAGGTTTACATATTGTTATGCCATTTTTCGATCGTGCTGTTAAAAAAGTTTCTTTAAAAGAACATGTTGCTGATTTTAAACCTCAACCTGTTATTACAAAAGATAATGTAACTATCCAAATTGATACTGTTGTATATTATCAAATTACTGATGCTCGTCTTTATACATATGGAGTATCAAACCCTATTTCTGCAATTGAAAATCTTACAGCCACTACTTTAAGAAATATTATTGGTGAGCTTGAACTTGATGCCACACTAACTTCAAGAGATGTAATTAATTCAAAAATGCGTTTAATTCTAGATGAAGCAACCGATCCATGGGGCATAAAAGTTCGCCGAGTTGAATTAAAAAATATTATTCCTCCACGTGATATACAAGAAGCTATGGAAAAGCAAATGCGTGCTGAACGAGAAAGAAGAGAAAAAATATTACAAGCTGAAGGTGAAAAAAGAAGTGCTATTTTAGTTGCTGAAGGTGAAAAGGAATCAACTGTATTAAAAGCAGAAGCTAAAAAAGCTGCATTAATTGCTGAAGCTGAAGGTCTTGCCAAATCAATTGAATTGATTAATAACGCTTGTCCAAATGAAGCATATTTAAAACTTAAAGGATATGAAGCTTTAGAAAAAGTTGCGAATGGACAATCCACAAAATTAATAGTCCCTAGTGATATTACTTCACTAACTTCTAATGTTGCAGAAATTGTTGAAACAATTAATTCTACAAAAAGCAATAAATAAGAGACACAGTTGTCTCTTTTTTTTCATATTATGAATTGGTGATTATATATGTTAAATTATTCAGGTAGTACATCTTTGTTATTACAGCCAACATTTGCCAATGTTATAAAAAATAAACCTTCCATTATATCCAAAGTATCTTTTAAAGATATTAATAATATTATTTCTAACGCTCAAAAAATGATTAATATTTATGATAGGGCTATTCCTATTATAAATCAAACAAAACCTATGATTGACAATATTCGTACAACTCTTAAAGTTGCAAAAGTGTTTAAAGGAATGAATAACTCAAACAATCTTGAAAAAGCTTTTGATAATCTACCAGATTATGATGCCAAAGAAACTTTAAAAGAGAAGAAAGAAGACGAAGTTATAAAAGTTAATAACAATCCATTTATTCCTATGCTATAATATTTTTGAAAGGATGCATTGCTACAAAATGGAAATTGAATTATTATATCCTTTAGGATTTTGTAAAGGCGTACAAAAAGCTATAGATACGGCTATTGAAGCGGCAAATACTTATAATGATTTGCCGATTTATTGTATTGGTCCTATAGTTCATAATAAAATAGTTAACGATTTCCTTATTTCAAAAAATATTCACATTTTAAATGGAAATAAAAAAGATCTACTTGATTCTATAGATAGAGGTGTTGTTATTTTTTCTGCACATGGAATTGATACATCTTTAATCGACTATGCAAAAAGTAAAAATTTAATTGTAATAAATACTATTTGCACATATGTACAAAAAAGCATGGATATTATTAGGCAATATCTTAATAATGAATATAAAATATTATTTATAGGAGTTAATAATCATCCTGAAACAGAAGCTATCTGTTCAATATCTCAAAATGTTTATTTATGTATTAATAAAGAAAATATACCTATTTTTAATAAAACTGATAAAATATTGGTCGCTAATCAAACAACTTTATCAATTGATGATTTAGCATCAATTCATAACCTAATCAAAGCAAACTATCCTCAAGCTATCTTTGCAGATGAAATATGCAATTCAACAAGACTTAGACAACAGCAAATAAAAAATTTAGACTCTAAAATAGTGGATGGAATAATTATTGTTGGTGATAAAACTTCAAATAATACAAAATCCTTATTTAGACTCGCTTTAAATAAAAATATTGATACTATAATGATTGAAGACTTATCCGATTTAAATTATGACTGGTTATTAAACAAAAAGCATATTTGTATCGCTTCAGGCGCATCAACACCTTTAAAAGTAATTAAAGAAGTGCATGATTTTATTAGAAAGTTATAATATAAATTATTATTTTTGAAATAAGTCTATAAAAAGACTTTAAAGGAATAAAATAGTTAATATTTTTTTTAAAAAGTATTTACAAAAGTTTAAAAATATTGTATTATATCTAGGCAATAATTGAAATGGGGCTTTAGCTCATCTGGAAGAGCGCCTGCCTTGCAAGCAGGAGGTGGCGGGTTCGATCCCCGTAAGCTCCACCATTATTTATTGCAAAATCTGGCGGTGTAGCCCAGTTGGTTAGAGCGACCGGCTCATACCCGGTAGGTCGAGGGTTCAAGTCCCCCCGCCGCTACCATTTAAAGTATGGACCCTTAGCTCAATGGTCAGAGCTCCCGGCTCATAACCGGTTGGTTGTGGGTTCAAGTCCTACAGGGTCCACCATCTTTAAATAAATACGGAGGAATACCCAAGTGGTTGAAGGGTCCGGTCTTGAAAACCGGTAGATCGGGCAACTGGTGCGGGGGTTCGAATCCCTCTTCCTCCGCCATCTATTTACATCGCGGGGTAGAGCAGTCTGGTAGCTCGTCGGGCTCATAACCCGGAGGTCAAAAGTTCAAATCTTTTCCCCGCAACCAATATAATTTAATATTTTAAAATGGCCCAGTGGTGTAGCGGTTAACATGCCTCCCTGTCACGGAGGAGATCGAGGGTTCGATTCCCTTCTGGGTCGCCATTTAATTTATGAGAAGGCCCGGTAGCTCAGCTGGTAGAGCGGAGGACTGAAAATCCTTGTGTCGCTGGTTCAATCCCAGTCTGGGCCACCATCTAAATTAGTTTATAAAGAGTTGATTAACTCTTTTTTTGTTTTTTACCATGATATTTATCATACATTTTTAAAGTATACGTGTATACGTCAAAATTTAACACGTATAGTAAAAATAAAAAGATAATCAGATATTATAGTGCTTGTTACTACAATTAAATGATTATCTTTTTTACTTATAATCCACCATTTTCCACCAGTGGGAATTTAACCCCTACTTCAATTTATCCTTGATATTTTTAGAATATGGTAATAAATTTTCA
>CAKPXW010000079.1 GCA_934202505.1 uncultured Bacilli bacterium
GATTTTTCATCATAGTTAGTTGGAGTACTAATTATTACAAATCTTGCTCCAGTAAATGCCTCTTTATAATCTAATGTGGCCTTTAAATTTAAATCTTTTTCTTTGAAATATTTTTCAATATATTCATCCTGGATAGGACTTATCCTTTTATTTATTTTTTCTACTTTTTCCGGTATAACATCTAGTGCATATACCTCATTTTTTTGGCTAAGTAATATGGCTAATGATAAGCCTACATAACCTGTGCCTGCTACTGCTATTTTCATAATTTTACTTTACTCCTTTTATGATTTAATTATTTTAAGTAAATAAATAACGTCTTCTTTAAAACTAATTATTATAAATAATGTTGAAATCGTGACATAGACAATAAAACCAATTACTGAATTAAATGTACAAGCACATGTTAAAAACAAAATTAGTTCTACTATAAGCAACAAAATACACTTATTATTTTTAAAGATACTTTTAAAATCTAGTAATGAAATTATAAGCCAATATATTGAGGAAATTAATGTTCCAATAGCATAGGACTCTTTGCATGGATATATTTTGAATATTAAAATATTAGCTATTATCCCAAATATTATAACTGATAACAATTTCTGAAAATATTTTTTTTGCATTCTTTTGTACTTGTACATATTAACATAGATGCTTTTAACACATATAAAACTAAGTTGTGATGCAAATAAACATGCTAAAACAATTGATGAATTTATATATTTTGTTAAATACGTCTCTAAAATAAATTTTGCTGGAAAAAATGCTGCTATTGTATAAATTGAAGTGATTATTATATAACTTCTAATTTTTTCGAAATTGCAATTTTCTTTTTTTCTACAAAAATAATTATATAATGTTAATGTTATTGGTGTAATGGCAACATTTACAAAATTATCCATGGTTACTGCAAATGAATATTCTGCAAAATCAATTGTCTCAAGCGTCATTTTTACAAACCATCTATCAATGCTTGTTAAAATAATTGATGAAAAAGTACCTAACATTAACAATATTCCTAACTTTATATTATTATTAAAACATTTTTTTGAAAAACTTATTATTGAAAGATTATTGTCGATTTTTTTTCTAATTTCAATTTCTAAAGTTAACCACGAAACAATGTAGATTATTACATATAATAAGCAATACATAAAACTGTTATTTGACTTTAATGCAAACAATAGTGTCGTATTTGCAAGAAATGTTCCAATTGTTGTTATATTTAATATTTTGCGATATCTTTTAAATTCACCAATGGACTGAAATAGATATCTAAAATAAGAATTCATATTTTCAGGTAGTATTGCTAATCCAAATGCAACAATAATATAATCATGTATTATTAAACCAACAGTTACCCAAACTATAGTCATTAAAAATTGAAAAATTCTCATTGTTGATAAATCCTTATTAAAGTCATTCTTGTTGATTTTTTCAATATCCATACCGCCATATTTTAAATACATTCCATCAACATATCCTAAATGTAAAAGCCCAGCATAACCTATGTATAATTGAAAAGTCTTAATAGCCGAATAAGTCTCGACTGATAAATACTTAGGTAATATAAAACTTGTAATTATATTTAGTACTAAATTAATTACATTGGCACTAAAAATATTTAATATTCCTGTTTTCAACTTTTTATCCATTTGAAATTACCAATCCTTCATTTCTTTTTTTTAGTAAATATATAATTAATAAGACAACAAACGTTATTAGTGTTTTGGCATTGATTAATAAACACCAGTTCCCGATTCTAAAATAGTCTAATAAGTCCCACATAAAACTTTGTGCAAAATATAGAATAAAAAATTCATTATTATTCATTGATGTGTAAAACATTTTTATATCAAATAATATTAATATTCCTAATGCGCATGAAATCATAATGGTTCCAAAATAACCGATTGTATTAATCCCAACTGTTAAATAACTACCTGCCCACCTTACTCCAGCTGCCAAATTTGCATCGACTGTGCTTTTATTAGAAATTTCATACATAACTCGTATCATTCCACTATTTGTATCATGTTCACCTATGTTGTTTATAATTGCATATACTTCACTTTTTAATTCATTTTTGTCACCATTAAATTTCTTGCTTGTCCACATTTTTTCATCCAATGTCCAAAATGTATGAGACTGTAATGCAAAAACTCTATCAAATAATAATTTTTTTGCATCAAAGTTTTTGTTAGTGTTTGAATAAATAAATAAACTGAGACACATTGTTGCAAAACTAATTGTAATTATTTTTAGTATGTTTTTAAGTGAAAAAAGTTTATAATCTTTCTTTTTGTAGTACATTATTAAGCCAGGTAAAAAGAAACTAAAAATAATATTATACATTCCATGATATTTATATTCCATTAATAGCCTATAAAAGATTGATATTAAAAATAGTGTTATTGCTATTTTTTTATTAAATTTGTTACTTTTGTTAAAATAAGCTACTCCTGCAATAATCATACCAAAAAATGTAATTTCACCATTCATCTTAGTAGCAAAAGGTAATCTTGAATATTTGCTATAATTAATTCGCGTTATTTCACTAGAGAATAGTGGAATACCACTAACAAACATATCTAATATACAATAAAGTACCACTAATAATGTAAAAACTAGTATTGCTCTTATGCACGAATCACAATTTATTTTTTTTGTGTAAAATTTATTTTGGTATGCTTTATCTAATTCACCCGATTTTTTAGATGAAATGATTAATATTAATGGTAAATATAATATTACCATTCTAATTAATGCACCCGTGTAATGAGATGTCAAAGCTGTTTCTATTATATAAACATTCCCAAAATCCAAATATGCACAAGAAATTATTTCCCAGACAAGTTCTATTAAAAAAATTATTCCTACACTCAATACTAAACTTTTTCTTTTACATAGCATTGAAATAAAACATGCAATTAATAATAGTATTGGCAAAATAAATACAAGCATATCTTCACCTTCTCTAAATCTTTCCTCTTAATACTAAAATTATAAATTTAAAATATGAAATTCTATATTTGCTTCTGTATCTTTTTGAAAAAATAACTTTTATTCTTTTACATAATGAAGTCTTTGTTGCAATTAATTCGTTGAAGACTCTTTTTGCTTCAGTTGTCAAATCATTATCAAAGTTACCTTTCCATTCATATATTAACTTTGAGCGCATTTCAGCTTGTTCATTTCCAAATATAAATTTTATTTTTTTCAAAATTCTTTCAGTTTTCGTTTCTTTTTTTAACGTTGAATACACATTATTATTGTGTTGTCTGTAATACATATGCGGTATCTTGTCAAAAATTATTTTTCCACCAACAATGATACATGTCTTATGTAGCCATGCATCATGCATTATTGAAGTCTTTGTTTCTTTGTTTTTTATTAATTTCAAAAGACATTTGTTAAATACCATTGTACATCCTTGACTGTTACTTGAAATAAATGCTTCTTCTACTGTATTTACAAGATGGTGTTTATATTCGCTTTTTTTTATAACATTTAAATTCTCATCAACTGGAATTGAAGTGCCACTATATAGTAATGGGTACGTTGATTTATATTTACTCAACGAATTTACTGCTATTGTCAATTTATCTTCTAACCAATAATCATCTTGATCACTTAAAGCGTAATAATCATAGTCTTCACTAGCTAAATTTATTAAGTTATAAAAGTTTTTTTGGGCAGATCCACATTTGCTTCTTATCAGTTTTATTTTGCCTTGCTTTTCGTATTCTTTTAAAATTGAGTATGAAGAGTCCGTTGAACTATCATCGCTTACAAAAATATCAACATTGACATCTTTTTGATTAATTATACTTTCTATCTGTTCCTTTATATATTTCTCACCATTATATGTGGTCATTAAAACAAGAATTTTTGGAATACAATTCATAATTTTTTTCCTCTTTTCATTGTATATTTAGTGCTATTAATTTTTAGCTTTTTGTTATATATCTGTTTACACTATTTTTTTATTGTTATCCAGTCGCCTATCATTTTATCCCATTTTTCATCTTCAAACATAATAAAACCAGAGCATGTATAAAATGTTAATTCTCCAAAATATAATCTTCCGTTTATTTCATACCAATCAACTCTAACATGAGGAATTCCCTTAGATAGAATAGCGGATAACTTTTTCATTTTTTCAAATGTTTTTGGCTTATTTGGCAAATAATTCAACAATTTATAATCTTTTCTTTTACATTCACTAAGTTTAAAATTCATATCAAAGAAACTCATGGAGGCTGTACTATGATTTTCTAATCCTTCTGATATATACATCATCTTTGGCTTTCCATCAAAGCAAAAGAACTTATAATCTCTCATGCTTATATTATTATTATCTTCCATGTATTCTTCAATAATAATTTTTGGTTCAACATTTTTATACGGCCATTCCCTACCACCATAATAGTAATTTCTTTTTAAACAATTGTTAATTTTTTTTCTGGCTTCACTCATATTAATATTGCTCTTATCTTTGCAGATAACTAACCCACCCGAATCATGCGTACATTTCATAACAAATCTATTTGGTAATTTATCAAAATCAATTTCCTCAAACGAGTTATATATACCAATTGTTGGAATTATATATTCATCGCCAATAATGTCAGAAACATATTTTTTTACTTCATATTTATCAACCATGGTAGTGTATATATCTTTTCTATCATTTAATTTAAGCCATTGAAGTTTTTCTGAAAAAGCAGATGGATTTTTTAAGTTTAATCTTCTTTTTAATTTAATAAAATATTTTATTTTCAAGTATAATTCATCTGGAAAAATCTTTGATATTTCTTTAATAATTTCTTTCATTTCTTATTCCTGCCCTCTTGTAATATTTTTTTATAATAATCTGTATATTTTTTACTCATATTTAGCATATTAAATGAGCTATCTGTAATATTACACCTGCATTTATCTTTTTTTATATTATTTATTAATGCTGCCAATTCATTTATATCACCTAATTTATAGCATTTACCAGCACATGGCAATTCCATAATTATTTCTTTATGCTGTGGTATATTGGATAATATTATAGGCAGTCCACAAGCAATTGCTTCAAGAACACTATTAGGAAGTCCTTCTGATTCACTTGAAGAAATAAATACATCAGATAGTTGTAAATAGTCTATTACCTTATCAGTTTTTCCTACAAATATTATGTCATTATTATTTTCATATTCATTGTTAATTTCCTTAAGGAGCGGTCCATCTCCAAGCAAAAGTAAAAGACTATCTTTCATATTTGCCTTTATAAATCCTTCTATTGTTTCATTTATTCTTTTTCTATGGATCATACTTCCTGTAGATATATATACTAACTTATTTTTATCAATTAAATATTTTTCTCTTAATTTTTCTTTTTCACTTGAATTTATTTTCTTAAACTTATCTATATCTACACCATTTTGAATGTAGTTAAATTTATGTTTTGGATAATCTTTTTTCATCAGATCAGCTATACTTTTAGAACAACATATTACATTATCACATTTTAATAGTGCATTTAAATGATTATATAATGCAATTCTACCTTTAATAAAATTCATTCTAGTCAAGATATCTTCCTTTGGGTAATTTCTCAACGTTATAATGTGCTTTATATTTATTTTTTTACATACTTTTTCACACAAGCAATCGGGCTTTACGCCATATGAATGTACCAAATTAATCTGATACTTTTTTAATATTTTTAATATTTTTTTTTGACCAGTTATAATAAAAGATATTCTATTTAAATTTAGGCATAACACTTCTATACCGTTAGTTTTATATTCTTTTATCATAGTGTCATTATCGTCTTCTTTAAATAATGTGATAAGAATACTGTCTTTTTTATAGCAAGAGTTTTTTATAATATTTAATGTCTGACTTGTTGGTCCCACTCTCTTTAGGTCAGAAACAACGTACGCTATTCTTATGCTTTTCATCTATAGTTTCCCCACTTTCATCCCGAATAATCTAGCAGCCATATCAAATGGATATCTAAGCAATAACAAAAATCTTTTTTCTTGAATAATTCTTTTTAGTATGTATTTTGCAAGACTTGCTCCTGTTCCTGTTGTACCATATTCATCTAGATAACTATTTTGTTTAAAAAACTGCCCTGTTAATTTATATCTGCTATATAATTCTTTTAATGTGAATTTATGTGAATGATATACAACAGAATCAGATTCATATTTAATCCTATATCCATTCATTATAATTTTATATGCAATATACATATCTTCACTAATTGGTAAATCTTTACCATCATATCCTTTTAATTCTTTAAAAACACTCGTTTTAATAGCACTTGCTGCATCACTAAAGAAGAATGTTCTAAGTCCCATATTTTTAATATCTTTTTTTGAAACTATATAAGATTTTTCAGGATAATTTTTTTCTCTTGTATACTTTTCAATATTATTATATTTTGTTACTTGTCTAGAAAATGATGCTTCACATTCTTTATTTATTATACCTTTTGTTAGATTATATAACCATAGTTCGTCTTCAATCACGATATCTTGTGTAATAAAAACTAAAATGTCGGATGTACTATCCATGGCTGCTTTTTCTCTAACTAAACTGTGTGAAAATTCTTCTTTTGATATTTTTTTATATTTAATTTTATTGTTTTTTAATATTTTTTCAGTGTTATCTTTGCTTTCCGTAAGAATGTATTTTATTGTATTTATTTTAACTTTTTTTTGCTTTGATATTGAGTTATGAAGCCCTTTAATATATTTTTCCGCATTATATAATGGACAAATAATATCTATTTTCATATTTCACCTTCTTACATATAAAATTCTTTATACCACTCCGCAAACTTTCTTAACCCTTCACGTAATGATGTGCTTGGTTTAAAACCATAATCTCTTTCTAGTGGTGTTGTGTCTGCATAAGTTATTGGTACATCTCCTGGTTGCATTGGTACTAATTCTTTGTGTGATTCAAAGTCATAATCTATTGGTAATACTCCTGCTTTAATTAATTCTTCTTGCAAAATATTTACAAAATCTAATAAATTTTCTGGATTTGAATTTCCTATATTATATACTGCATATGGTGGTAAAGGTAATCCGTCTTCTCCATTTTTCTTTTCAGGTGCTCCTTGCATTACTCTAACTATTCCCTCTACAATATCATCTACATAAGTAAAATCTCTTTTACAGTTTCCATAATTAAATATTTTTATTGTTTCTCCATTAACAAGTTTGTTAGTAAATCCAAAATAAGCCATATCTGGTCTTCCAGCTGGTCCATAAACCGTAAAGAATCTTAATCCTGTTGATGGAATATTATATAGTTTTGAGTATGCATGTGCTAATAATTCATTACTTTTCTTTGTAGCAGCATATAAACTTACTGGGTTATCTACTTTGTCATCTGTTGAATATGGTACTTTTTTATTTGATCCATATACTGATGAAGATGATGCATATACTAGATGTTCTACCGGATTATGTCTACAAGCTTCTAATATATTATAAAATCCAATTAAATTTGCTTCTATATAAGCATCTGGATTTTCAATACTATATCTTACTCCAGCTTGAGCAGCCAAATTAACCACTACACTTGGTTTATAATCTTCAAATATTTTATTAATTAGTTCTTTATCTGCTAAGTTTCCTTTAATAAAAATAAAATTATTATATTGTTCTAATTCTTTTAATCTTGAATTTTTAATTCTTACATCATAATAGTCATTAACTGAATCTAATCCGATTACTTTTATTCCTTTAAATTCTTTTACTAATCTCTTTACTAAGTTTGAACC
>CAKPXW010000080.1 GCA_934202505.1 uncultured Bacilli bacterium
AAATAAGCAATATTTATTATTAAGTATTTTATGTCTTACATCATGTGGACAAGTAAAAAATAGTGAACAATCAAGTTCTATAACTCAAGAAGAAAGTTCAAATAACGAATCATCATCAATAATAGATACTAGTTCAAGTATAGAAAGTAGTTCTTCTTTATCTTCTTTGCAAGAAAGTGAAAATTATGTAAAAGTAGATAATTTTTCTACTATCTCTGAAATATATCTTTCTATAGGAGAAACTTATAATCTTGAAAAAATGCTATTTGGAAACTATAAAATGGGATTGTTTAAGAAAGTTTTAGCAAATTCATCTATTACAATTGATGAAAATGGTATTATAAGTGCTATTAATGAAGGAGATTGTACTTTAAGTCTTATAAAGAATAATGAAAAGCAAGATATTACTATCCATGTTACAAATTATGATGAATATGGTTCTTATTTTATAAGTACTGATTTAGGAAGACTTTATAATAAAAATGTTATCTTTTTTGGAGATTCTATTACCCATAACTGGTTAAAGTATACCCATGATATGGAACTTGTGCCAGGTTATGATGGAACAAGTCAATTTGGATATTTAAAATATTTAAATGAAAAATGTCATTTTTCATCTATTACAAATGCAGCTTGTTCAGGTGGTACTATGTCAACTTTATTAACAAGTGAAAGGCCACTAAAAAAATCATTTGATTATTGTGTAGAAGCAAATAAAGAAAATATTGCCAAAGCAGATTATATTTTTATTTGGTATGGAACAAATGATTATACAGATCAAGCAAATATTACTACTTCTTCATTTGAAATTGCTTCTTCAGCAAATGAAAAATCTTCTTTTGATGGAGCAATGCGTTATGGAATTAATAAAATTTTAGAATATAAAAATAATGCCCAAATTATTGTTTTAAATATTTTATATAGAAGTTTAAGCGCTAATGGAAGAAAATATACAATTACTGACTATAATAATAAAATTGAAAGTATTTGTCGTCAGTACATGTGTAAATATATTGATATGTATTCTCTATTAGATGATTCAAGTTGTTCAAAATATTTAAATAATGATGGTTTACATCCAAATGATGCAGGATATAAATTAGTTGCAGATTATATATTAAGTAATGGGGAAAATAAAAATGAAAATTAAAGATTTTTTAAAAGATAAAAAGGTAATATTTTATGGTGATTCAATTACTCATAACTGGCTAAAATATACACATGATTTAGAAAAAGTAGCTAATTATGATGGGAAAAGTATGTCAGGATATACAGGCATAATTTTAAAAGAAACTATGACAAAAAGTATTGAAAATTTTGCTGTTTCTGGAGGCTGTTATGCTGA
This sequence comes from uncultured Bacilli bacterium, assembly GCA_934202505.1. Classification (GTDB taxonomy): domain Bacteria; phylum Bacillota_I; class Bacilli_A; order RFN20; family CAG-631; genus CAKPXW01. Next base: position 1,346 of record CAKPXW010000080.1, read on the forward strand.
TACTTCTTCTTTTACAGAAAGACAAGTTTTTAGACATTTTCCTTATCAAATAGATAATTCGCTTTTAAAATTAAAAGATGCTGATGTTATTTTTGTCTTTTTTGGCACAAATGATTATTCTTCTCAAACACCATTTGGAAGATATGATGAATTATTACCTGCTAAAGATTCACGCACATTTTATAGTGGAATGAATTATGGATTTAACAAAATCAAAGAAGTTAATCCTAAAGCTAAAGTTTTTGTTTTAACTCTTTTAAATCGAACTTGTCCAATTGATGTAGATACTTTTACTTATTCATTAAATGAATATAATCTTGCAATAAAACATAATGCTAAACGTTTTGGCTTTCAAATTATTGATATAAGTTCTTTATTTAAATTAGAAGATAATTTTCCAAATGGTAAAGGCCCAATTTATAGTGATGATGGTCTTCATCCTAATGAACTTGGACATAAAGTATTAGCAGAGTTTATTTTAAACAGTGAAGTAAAATAAAATTGTATCTTATAAATAAATAGAGTATAATTAATTTGGTTTTATTAAAACCAAAAGGAAGGATTTTAAAATGAAAAAACCTATTTTATTAGTCGTAATGGATGGTGTAGGATTCTCTAAGACAGGTCTTGGAGATGCTGTATCTCTTGCAAATACACCAACCCTTGATTATATGCTTAAAACTTATCCAAACACACGTTTAAAAGCTCATGGAACAGCAGTTGGACTTCCAAGTGATGATGATATGGGAAATTCAGAAGTAGGACACAATGCTTTAGGTTGTGGACAAATTTATGCTCAAGGAGCAAAACTTGTTAATGAATCTATTGAAAGTGGAAAAATGTATCAATCAAAATCATGGAAAGAAGTTATTGATAATGTTAAATCACATAACTCAACTTTACATTTTTTAGGATTATTATCTGATGGTAATGTTCATTCAAATATTTCTCATTTATTCAAAATGTTAAAAGAAAGTAAAGATGAAGGCGTAAAAAAAGTTAGAATTCATATTTTACTTGATGGAAGAGATGTTCCAGCAACTAGTGCTCTTTTATATGTTGATGAACTTGAAAAATATCTTGCAAAGTTAAACGATGCATCATTTGATGGAGCTATTGCTTCAGGTGGTGGAAGAATGAAGATTACTATGGATAGATATCAAGCAAACTGGAAGATGGTACAAGATGGTTGGTATACTCATGTTTTAGGTGAAGGAAAACAATTTGCTACTGCTAAAGAAGCTATTGAAAATTATCGTGATTCATTCCATGTAATAGATCAAGATTTACCGGCTTTTGTTATTGCTAAAGATGGACAACCAGTTGGAAAAATTGTTGATAATGATTCTGTTGTTTTATTTAATTTCCGTGGAGACCGTGCTATTGAAATATCTATGGCTTTTGATGATAAAGAATTTGATAAATTTGATCGTAAATATTATCCAAATGTTTGCTATGCAGGTCTTTTAGAATATGATGGAGATTTACATTTACCAAAACGTTTCTTGGTAAATCCTCCAGAAATTAAAAATACGCTTACAGAAGTATTAATTAAGGCTAATATTAATGAATTTGCTATTTCTGAAACTCAAAAATTTGGACATGTTACATATTTCTGGAATGGTAATAAATCTGGTAAATTTTCTGAAACTTTAGAAACATATATGGAAATACCATCTGATACTGTATCATTTGATCAAAGACCATGGATGAAATCAGCACAAATTACTGATGAAGTAATTAAAGCTATTCAAAGTAAGAAATATGGCTTTATTCGTGTAAATTATCCAAATGGTGATATGGTAGGTCATACTGGAAACTTAGATGCAACAATTTGTTCAATGGAAGCATTAGACTTAAGTCTTGCAAGATTACTAAAAGTTGTTAAAGAAGAAGGTTATGCCATGATTGTTACTGCTGACCATGGTAATGCAGATGAAATGCTTGAAAAGAATAAAAAAGGTGAAATTCAAGTTCGTACAGCTCACTCTTTAAATCCAGTTCCATTTATCATTGTTGATGATGATAATAAATATGAAATTGCTTCTGGCAATTTTGGACTTGCTAATGTTGCGCCAACAGTTGTTAAAATGTTTGGACTTGAAGCTCCTGCTTGTTGGGAAAAACCAATTATTAAATAAAATTTATATTTAAATGCTTAAAGTTATCACACTTTAAGCATTTTTATTTATTTATTTACAATTAAAATTTAAAATGATAATATAATTTTAGAAGATGTGTTTTTAATAAAAAAAGGTGGTAATAAGATGTAAGATATAATTACATATTTATTCGTAAAAAAGGAGAAAACATTATGAAAAAAATATTGCTTTGTTTTTATCTTTACTTTTTATTAGTTCATGTGGAAATAATATAGAAACTTCAAATGAAAAAGAATCATCAAATATAGAAAGTGTAGTTTCATCTAGTGATAGTAATACATCATCATCTAATGAAATAAATGATTTTAAATTAGTATTATATAAAAATTTAAAAAATGATAAATTTATCATTAATAATAAAGATATAGTAGAAATAGATGAATTTGAAACATTAGAATTTTATTATTATGATGATTACAGTATAAAATATGATGCAAATAAATTTGATTTTCAACTAGAAAAAGAACACGCATATTTAACTAGTAAACAAGTATTTAATAATGAAAAAGTAGAAGTTTCAAATGGAACTAATCAAATTGAATTTTATATTAATAGTAAACAAATAGAAAAGAAAAATAAAATTCAAAAAGCTTATATTAATTTATGTAAAAAGTATGATAAGGATTTAACTAATTACACATTTGTTAATCTATTAATGAATGGAAATTATGAGTTTTTCAATAATCTTATTGATATTACAACTTTACGTCCAGGAACAACACTTGAATTTTCATGTGAGTATTTTATAAATGGACCTAAAATGGACATTTTATATGTTGATACATATCCATCTATAAATTATGGAAAAATAAATGAAGTTATAAATGTAATAGAACCAACTTATGTGCCTTACATATATAATAAAGTAGATGATAATTTTTCTATAGAAGATTCAACACAATATAATAATTATCCAACAAAATTAAATAATAATTTAGATTTGGAAATTGTTAATAAAATAGACAAATTAGAAAATGTTGTATTAAATAATGGCGATGTAGTTTACTTTGCTTTTGCTATAGGAGATTTTTATGAAGCAGAAGAAACACTATATATACCATGTGCAGGATATCTTGAAAATCCAAAAGTATAATAAAATTATAAGAAATTAACTATTGATGTTTTCATATAATTAAATGAGTAATATTTATAAAATAATAAATTATTATCATTTAGAAAGGGAATTTATATGAATTTAAAAAAATAAATTTTGCTAATAAATTTATGTGCTTGTAGTATTATAAGTTGTAATAATGCAAGCAATAAAGATAGCAACAATCCCCCCACAAATTTCTAATGAGCAAGAAAATATTAATTCGGAAAGTGTAAAAAAATTCTATACAGTAGAAAAAGCATATTGGGATGGTATAATTACTTTTGATGAGTTATTAAGTATAGCTTACTATTATAATAATAAGGAAGATTTAAATAAAAATTTCACTTATGAAATAAATAAAAAGGTTCCACTTTCTACAAGTTTATTACTTGAAATGCAAGAAGCTGCTTATTTACAATATAAAAGTGATGAAAATCCAATAAATAGAGAAAATGTTAATATTTCAAACTATTATGGTACTTATAGTAATTGTGTGGCTTTAAATATAAAAGCGAACTATTATAATGGAGATCCTTATTATATAGAAAGTTATACAATTGATAGTGTTGTCTTTACTAATTATTACTACACAGAAATTAGAATATATCCTTTATATGATGTAAATATTTAAAATTTAAATTAAAAAATGCTTAAAGTTATTACACTTTAAGCATTTTTTATTGTAATTTTTCAAAAATATGTGTTATTATAATTTTAGCAGTACAATTATATAATAATGGAGAGAGTGATAGGATGATATAATAATCGTTTTTCAGTAGTGGAGTAGTATTATTAATATAATAAAAAAGGGGAAGAAAAAAATATGAATAAATTATATTTAATAATTGCAAACATCGTTCTAAGTTTTACTAATATTCCATATACTTATGATGAAATAAATAATCACTCAATAGAAAAAGGATTAAATGATATTATAATTGAAGATAACAAAGATGATAATTGTGGGGAACAAACTTATTTAGAAGAAAATGTTTTATTATCAGAACAAGTTTATAATAATTGTAAAGATCTTGTTGAATTTTGTGGACCAGGACATGAATATGGTTATACATCAACTTATACAGCAGATGGATGTAGAAATTGGGCTTTATATATGAATTATGGATCATCTGATATACCATATTGGATTAATATGAGTAGTATGGACACAATTTCTAACACAACACATAAAAATGTATTAATTAATGATATTAGATATCAAGCTAATTTATGGAACAAAGCTTATAGTCATGAAACAAACCAATATATAGTAAATTTATTTGAAGTAGGAATTAATGAAGAAACATTACCAGATGATATAAATGGTAAAAAAGTAATTGAAAATAAAAAAGAAAATACAGGACATGCTGGTGTTACCGATCCAAATGATTTAATTATAAAAATTAGTTATGTTAATAACGATAATTCAAGTAGGTTAGGAAGAAATGTTGATACTCCTTTACATGAATTTGGTCATTTACTAGGTCTTGCAGATTTGGATGTAGATAAAGATAACTTAAAAGTTCCTAGTGGAACTCATAAAGTTTTAATGGGATATTCTCGTAACACAACTATTGAAAATATTGATAATGCAATTACATATCATGACATACAAGGCATTGCAGTTCAAAATAAAAAGCACACTAATCATAAGTTTTATAGATATTATATTAATGGATCATCTTACTATCATGTATGTTTTTATTGTGATATTATTGAAAGCAAGAGTTTTGTAGAAGAAAACAGTCAAGAATTTATTGAAGCAGATTATTGTGGAGTACATGGTTATAAACAATTATATTCTTTAGGAAATAAACATTGGATTAAATGTACAAAGTGCTATAAAGTAATCGAACATGAACATGAATATTCTTATCAAAGTATAGATAGTACGAAGCACAAAATAACATGTTATTGTGGATATAGTGAAACAAATTCACATTCTAATTCAAATCATGAATGTATTTATTGTGGTGCATATTTATCACAACATGATTACAAAAGTCCATATTTATATGTTAATACTAGACAACATAAAGCAACATGTTCATGTGGTGCAACAACAAATCAAGCACATGCTGTAAAGGCAGGAACAAATGTTTGTATTCTTTGTGGTGGTAAAACATCTGGAGGAATAATTCAAAACAGTCTAATTAATGAAAGTTATTTTACAGATGACGATATTTTAGTCCTTTCATTACCTGATTACAATAGATATCTAAATGAAATAATAGATTTAAATGAAATATTAAGCAGTAAGTCAATAGAAGTATAATTTAGAAAGGAAATTTATATGAATTTAAAAAAATCAATTTTGCTAATAAGTTTATGTGCTTGTAGCATTATAAGTTGTAATAATGCAAGCGATAAAGATAGCAACAACCCCCCACAAATTTCTAATGAGCAAGAAAATATTAATTCGGAAAGTGTAAAAAAATTCTATACAGTAGAAAAAGCATATTGGGATGGTATTATTACTTTTGATGAGCTATTAAGTATAGCTTACTATTATAATGGTAAAGTTAATTATTCAAATTATGAAGTAAAAAAATCAACTGATTTTTCCTTAGGCGAAACTATAATGCAAGAAATAAGAGAAGATTATGCTTCTTACATGCAAAGTAAAGGATACGGCCTTTTTGCAAATCAAGTGCTTATTAAAAAAAGTTATGGAAATTATAGAAACTATACAGCATTATGGATAGAAGACTGCCTTTATGATTATGATAAAGAAAATATTGAAAGATATTCCATTAATGATGTAATTTTTGCAAATTACACACATAATCAAATCTTAATATATAAGTATAAGGAAGCGGAGAATTAGAATATGAAAACTATAAAAAAATTATTATTAGTATTCTTTAGTGCTTTTTGTATTGTTGGCTGTAATAATGTAAACAACAATGAAAAATCTAATTTAAATAGTAACAACACTCAAGTAAAATATAGAAAATTTTATACACTTGAAAGTGCTTATTGGAATAATTTAATTACTTTAGATGATTTATTAAATATAGCTTATTACTATAATAATAAGGAAGATTTAAATAAAAATTTCACCTATGAAATAACTAAAAAGGCTCCACTTTCTACAAGTTTATTACTTGAAATGCAAGAAGCTGCTTATTTACAATATAAAAGTGATGAAAATCCAATAA
>CAKPXW010000081.1 GCA_934202505.1 uncultured Bacilli bacterium
CTACAATACTTTGACCAAGAGTTGGAAAATAACGTAAAACTTTTAAAGCTCTTGTATAATTTTCAAAATAGAAAGAAGTAGGTATCCAGTTTACAGTTGGATTTATTAAATCAGAAGTTGACTTAAAAGATGTTGAAAGCATCGTTACTAATGGATAAATATAAACAAATCCAATACTTATCAATAAAGCATAAATACAAAATTTGTAAATAAATCCATCTGTTAAAGTATATCCTAAGAAAAATCTTTTAATTTTTTGCTTATTGAAAGATTTGGCTTTAACCATATTATCTATCTCCTTTCTTTGGTTTAAATAATAAATAAACAAGACCCAAGGCTAATAAAACTAATAATAAATATACCCAAGCAAGAGCAGAAGCAAAACCATAACCAGTTACTGTACTATTCATATTAGATTTTATAAGTTTAATACAGCCATTTTCAGAAAATGTTGCTAAAAATACAATTGTGTAAATACCATTAATCAAATACATACTTCTAAGTGAAGGTAATGTGATTTTCCAAAAGCATTCCCAAGGACCTGCTCCATCAATTTTAGCTGCTTCATATGTTGAAGCATTTATTTTTTGAAGTCCTGATAAGAAAATAACAATTTGCACTCCAGAATACCAAAAGATAATAATCAATTGGCTAAAAAATGATGTAAGTGGTTTACTTAACCAACCTGGTAATTGTTCTTGAAGTAAACTTATTACTCCATATTGTTCTATAAAAGAAGATCCAGCAGCATCTGTTGCTAAAAGTTCAGAAATAACAGGACCACTTACAATAATAACTGGTAAGAAATAAATAGCTCTAAACAATCCCTTACATTTTATATTTTGGTTTAGTAAAAGAGCAATTATTGTAGAAAAAACTAATATAATTGGTACTTCCAAGATGATTTCTTCACCAAATGTTAACATTTGCTCTAGAAAAGTAAAGCCTTCTTCTCTTACAAAAATATTTTTAAAATTTGCAAAATTATTCCATTTTAAAACAATATTAGTAGAAGTAATCGTAACATCTGATAAAGAATATGCAATGGCAATAATAAATGGATATAAAGTAAAGAATGCAAAACCTATAATCCATATGGCAATAAATGAATAACCGATTAAAGCTTTTCTAGTTCTTTTTTTAAGAGGCTTTTTTAATTTAATAGTATTAGCTAATGTTGCATTATTCATTATTATTACCTCCTAAAACTTGATAATTTTTATATTTTATTGTCATTCCTTGGTAAATTACATCATGATTTTGATAATTAACAATTATTGACACTCCATTATCATAACTGGTTAAAACTACTCCATCTTCGATAATAGTTCTAGAAATAATTGAAGCATTAATAACATTTTTTAAAGCATCATTTACAAAGTTATAATATACTTTTACTTCTTCTTGATAATCATCAGCAGCTGATGAATAAATGTAATTTAAAGAAGTTTCATCAAGTTTAGATGCTTTTTGTTTTGTAAGAAGAAATGATGGATAAACATTATAATCTATCATTCTTAATAAATCATCACGAGCATTTGAGAAAAAGTTAATATATTTTGAATATAATGATACATATCCTGAAACAACTATCGAATAAAATGGAACTGTATCATCAAAAACTAAATATTGACTTGAAAACATTGAATAATCTAAATTTTTATTTGTATATGGCAAAGCATAGTCAAAGGCTTGATATAATAATGGACTATTTTCCATATTGCTTAATGTTTCAATAATAGTTTCTTTGGCTTCTTTTCTAGAAATAGAATTTTTAGCATAGGATGAATATAATGTTGAACCTAAATCATCTAAAGCATAGTTATTAATATTCTTTTCTTTTAATGAAGTAAGATTTTTATTTAAAATATTGCTTGCTGATTTTGCTGTTAAATAATATTTTAAGTCTCCGTTAACTGTATTACTAATTAAAGTTGAGTTTATTTTTCTTGCTACATCTTTAGAAGTAGAATAACCTTTACCCTTTTCACTTGCAAGTAAAGTATTTAAATAGTAATAGGTTGACTCATTAAATTCATTATCTTCTATTGAACCAAGTTTATTAGAAACTTTTTTATAATTTGGACTTGCCCAAGTAACACCATTTTCTGAAAATCCTTTAAAAACTCCAAAGGTATTATTAATACCCATATTATGAATATTTTGAATAATATCACTATATTCTTTAAAAGTACTCATGACAATTTTCTTATTTAATAATGTTCCTTTTGTCACTTCAAGACCAATACTATCTACTCTTAATGGAATATCTTGAAAAGTACTTGAAGTTTTTTCTTTATTTCCAAATAGATATTTTTTATATGCATTAGCCATGCCAACATAATTGGCCTCATTTCCCTTTAAAAATTCATAAGTTATTTCTATATCGAAATTTTCTCTATTTTCTTGTATTAAAGATATTGAAGAACCTGTACTACTCATAGGTTGACTATAAGTATTTCTATAGAAAAATTGTGGATAGATTTGATAGAAAGGTCTATTTTTACTAGATTGGGTAGCATTTATAGAACCATATTCTGCTCCTTTTTGAATATAAGATACCATTCCATGTTGATTTACTCCATGAACATAGCCAAAAACAGGAAGCATTATAGAAATACTATCATTATTTGTTGAAGATGTTTGTAAAGCTATATCTTGTCCATAAATCATTTTAGAATAATTGCTATAAGTATTATCGCTTGTTTGTTTATATCGAATTAAAGCTCCTGTTCCATCAGGAATAAAATTATATCCATCAATTTCATTAGAATTTACTCCTCCAAAATATGAATATAAAGAAATAGCACCTAATTTATAATCATTTCCTTCTTCAATTTCCTTGTCATCTATAGAAACTGTAAAAGATCTTTCATTAATTCTTACATTAAAGGGAATAGTAATTCCACTTGTTGCAAAAAAATATTTAGCTTTGAAGCCTTGATGATCACTATCAAATTCAAAAGATAATAATTTTGATTTATTATTTACAATAATATTATCTTCATCAGCATCTTCGATAACATTCATTGACTCAAGTTGTAAAGTCATATTATTATTTTTATAATCATAATAATAAATATTTATAGCTGATCTAGCAATATTGTAATTAAGGGTATTTAAAGCATTTTTGCCTTCTTTATTTTTTCTATTAACTGTTGTGCTATGCACATAACCATCATCTTCTACATATCTAATCGATAAATCTTGCTTATTGATATAAAATTTACAATTATTATTTTCACTAATTAAAATATCTTCGTCTTCAACTTTATATCTGCTTTCTACAATTTGATTACTTTCCATTGAAGTATATTTATTAGAAAAGAAGTATTCTGTTGTATTATTAAAAGATGGCAAATTAGTTTCATCAATAGTTTCATCTTTGGCATTTAATACTAATATTGTAGATGTTGTAATAACACTTGCAATTATTAAAGATGAAAGTAGAATTATTTTCTTTCTTTTAACCACGTGTAAATACCTCCTTTATAATAGAAATAATAAAATCAATAAGTTGAGACATAAACATATAAACTAATAATAAAGTAAATGCCACAATTAACATTCCAAGAATTGTTAAAATAATATTTTTTAAAGTTTCTTTAAATGAATAATTATGGATATTTGCTATTGTCATTAATAATAATATTCCACTCCAAGCATAAGTAACAAAATTAGCAATTGACATGATAAATTGTTCATTATAAGTTAGACAATAAGATAAAGGAATTAAAGGTAATTTAATTAGAATATATGGTAATAAACAATAACAAGAAGCAATATAAATATCTTTTAACCATCCTTCTCCATCATTTAATGTTGAAATAAGATAGTTTACTAGACACCATAAAGCAAAAATAGCTAGAATTATTAATAATTGTACTAAAACACTATTTACAGAACCATGATATCTAAATAAAAAGGCTGAGCAATATAAATTTAAAATATATGTTACTAAGAATACTAATAAAATAATTGTAGCTGATAGTACACTGGCTTTATGTTGTCTTTTTATACCATAACATGTATCAGCTGGATGACGTAAAATTCTAAAACTATATTTAAGTTCTTTTAAACAGTTAACACTTTTACTTACAAATACACTATGTTCTTTGCTTGCATAATCTTCTTGCATATTATGTACAAACATTGGTATTTTTTTGCCATTTTCCAAAACATAACTTTTTCGATAAATTAATGATTTAATTATTTTATAGAGTACAAATAGAGCAACTATAAATAGAACAAACCATCCTGTATATGCTTGAATATATTGATTTCTTATTTCCCAAAATACAGAAGAATATCCAGAATAATTTTTAGAAAGATAAAACTCATTTAGAGCAGCATCATAATTGTCTTCTTTAAAATAACTCCATCCTAATGCTGTATGAGCAAAAGCAAAATTGTTATTTTCTTTTAAAACAAGTTCCCATAAATCTTTTGATTGTAAATATTTTCCATCATTATACATATCAACTGCTTTATGTAAAACATTAACAAAAGCTGTTCTTTGATAAATTTGAATATTATTTTTTGTTGCATCAAGAGCATATATATTTCCAAGAGAATCAACTTCGATAGCATCAAGTCTTGTAGTTAAGCCTAAGATATCTTGATTACTTGCATCTAAAGTTGCAAATTTAAATAAAAGTTTTCCATTTACATCATATTCATAAATATTACCATCTACTGTACAAATATATATATAGTTATCATCACTTATAGTTATATCAGTTATTTCTTCTTGTGGATAATATGTATCTGAAGCTAAAGTATTGCTTCCTGAAATATTTAATCTTTTAAATGTCTCCGTAACATTAGTAGCATTTGTTGTAAAAATATTTCCATTAACGCCAATAGTTATATTAGTTGGCGCACTAGGAGTTTGACGAGCAAGAGAGCCACCACTTACAAAAAAGTTATATAAGTATTTTCTTAAAGAGAATGTTGTAGAGTTAATTCCAACAAATCCCATAAACTCTCCATATTTGTTAATAGTAATAACACCATTAGTTGATCCTTCGCCAATGATATACATTAAACCTGAAGAGGCCACAGCTATTTTTGTTGGAACAAAAGGACTATTTTTACCAAATAAACTTTCTTGTGGCTTTTCATATTTTTTATATAATGTTTTATCATGATTAAATACAAAGATTGAACTTGCTTTTCTATCTGCGACATAAATGTAAGATTCATTTACAAATATTCCTGTAGGCTCAACAAATTCATTATATTGCAATATGTCAACTAAAGTTCCATCTAAAGCAATTATTACAATTCTTTTATTACCTGTATCAGCCACATATATTTGGTCATTATAGTTATATAAATCCTTTGGTGAAGAAAGAGTTATATCTTTTCCATTTAATATACCATATGGAACATATGCTGCTTTAGTAGGTACAATACGATTATTAGTTCCTAAAGTATAGGTTTCATAAGGAATACCATCACTTCCTGATCCACTTGCTTTTACACTAATTGTTGAAAATGGAGCAATAATAAATAGGAATGATAGAAACAAAGTAAAACATAATAATATTTTCTTTTTCATACTATCCTCCTATTTTATACCAGAATGAGCCATTGTATTCATAACTTGACTTTGTAAAATCAAAAAGATAATTAAATTAGGAATAAACATAATTAAGGTAGAAACTGCCGATAATCCTTGACTTGCTACCGTATTAGAAGATGAAGATAAAGTTGAAACATAATAAGCAAAAGTTTTTAAAGATTCATCATTAATATATGTAGCTGATGTTCCAGAATCATTCCAAACTGATTGGAAAGCCATCATTCCGACTGTAGCAATTGCTGGCTTAATTAATGGTAAAATAATTGACCAATAAATTCTAAATTCATTTGCTCCATCCATTTTGGCTGCTTCAATTAATTCATTTGGTACTTGATCAATAAATTGTTTAATTAAAAACATACCAACTGGCATAGCAAGAGCTGGGATAACATATACCCAGAAAGTATTTACTAGTCCTAATTTTTCAATAATAATGTATTTTGGAATAGCAACAGCTACGCCAACGAACATTAAAGCAATTGTATTAATTTCAAAAATAACACCTTTTAATTTGAAATTTAGTTTTGAAAGTGCATATCCTGCCATTGATGCAATAATTATAGAAAGCACGCAAACTACTATTGTAATAACTAGTGAATTAAATAAATATCTTGCTACTGGAACATCTGATATAGCAGAAACTTTAAAAAACTCTACAAAGTTTTCTAATGTAGCATGTTTTACAAAGAAACGAGGTGGATATTCAATTAATTCATCAAAAGGTTTTAAAGCGTGATTAAAGATATAAATTATAGGTAAAACCATAAAAATAGCTACTGGAAGTAATATCAAATAGAATGGAGTTTGCGAAAAAGAAAATCTTGAAGGGTTGATTTTAGTTGCATGATATCTTTTTGCCATAATTATTCTCCTTCCCTATTTCCAAGTAGTCTAAATACTACTTTTGATAATAAATAAATTATTATTAATAATAAAACTGATAAAGTAGCTGCAATTCCCATGTCATATCTTAAATACGCATAGTCTTCTATATGGTTTACAATTAAAGATCCTGAGTAATTCGGCGTTGGGTTAGATCCTGATAACTGTACACCTATTGAGCCGGCAGAAAAAGTATTTACAATAGCCATAACCGCTCCAAATAACATTTGTGGTTTCATCGTCGGTATTGTAATATATAAAATTTCTTGCCATTTTGATTTCATACCATCAATATACGCTGCTTCATATAATGATTGATCAATATTTAAAATGCCTGATAACATTGCTAAAAAGCCAATTCCCATTGAAGACCATAAAGCAACAATTATCATAATAGTAAATAGATATTTACTATCTTGCAGCCATTGAATTGGCTCAACAATCAAATTTAAACGTAGTAATAAAGCATTCATATAACCAGTTGAATCGCCTGCAAAAATAATTTTCCAAACAACCGCCATTGTAATACCAGCAGTTAAAGAAGGAGAATAAATTAGCAATGCAAGTACTGTACGTGATTTATGAGGAATTTGAGCTAAAAGCCAAGCTAGTAAAAATGAAAGGCCATAACCTACTGGACCAACAATTAAGGAATATTTTAAAGTGTTTGGTAAAATATAACGCATAAATTCATCATCACTAGTAAGTAAATATACATAATTAGAAAAACCATTAATTGTAGGAGAAGAAATCATGTCATACTTAGTAAATGATAAATAAATTGCTACAATAATTGGTAAAACAATAAATAATAAAAACAATAAGACATAAGGAAGAACAAATAAATAAGCTGTAATAGCTTCTTTTCTTGCTTTTGTAGATTTATGGAAAGGTTTATTTATTGCTTTGTCATTATTTTTCAAGATAACTCTTTCCATACTAACTTTCCCTCCATTTTTGAATTGATTCTGCGCTTGGATAATTATATTGTTTTAATTTATTACCATTTTCATCTAAATATCCAAATTCAATCATTTTCCTTCTTATTTCTTTATTCATTTTAATTACAGAATCTGATACTGTACTTCTTAAATTTTGATCTTGGAAAACTACTGAGTTATATATATTAGAAATTTCTCTTTCGATAATATATGAACCTGGAATCTTAGCAACTTCCTTTAAATAACTCCAT
>CAKPXW010000082.1 GCA_934202505.1 uncultured Bacilli bacterium
TGTATCATTAAAAAAGATGTAGAAAAACCGACATTTAAATTTACCGATTTTCTACATTTTATTTTACCATTTACAATTGTTCAAGTTGATAATAAGATTAAGGAAAAAACAAAATGATAAAGTATGAAAGTGTTGGTTATAATCAGAATGTTTGCCTTGATACTGTAAGTATGCCATTATATGTATATTTAGAACTAAATAATAGTTGTAATTTAAGATGTAAATTTTGTTCTGTCTCAAATAAGAGCAATAATTATATAGAACTAGATATAGCCAAAAAAATTCTAAAAGAATTAAAAGAAAATGGTATATATGATATTTATTACACTGGTGGCGAGCCTTTGCTTTATCCAAATTTTAAGGAACTTGTTGATTATGCATCTGAATTAGGAATGAGACAAACTCTTTTAACGAATGGAATACTATTAAAAAAATATCAAAATATTCTTGAAAAAATATTATGTATATGTGTTTCGCTTCATGGTAGTAAACAAATTCATAATAAATTAACGAATTCTAAATGTTATGATGAAGTATTAGCTAATATCGAGTTGGCGAAGAAACTAACTAATGTAAAAATTAATTATACTGTTATTAGTGATAATCAAGATATTGATGAGATGACATTTGTTTTGGATTATGGTAAAAAGAATAATATTCCAATTTCGTTTGCTAAATATAATAATATTGGCGAAGGAAAAAATAATAAATGCTATATTGATATTAATAAGTTTGTAAAGAATTTAGATTTATTAAAAAAACAAGGATATAATTTTTCTATTAATGATTGTATTGTGCCATGTACTATTGAAGAGAAATATTTATATTTAACACATGGATGTGGTGCTGGATATTTGTTTTGTAGCATTGACTATTGTGGAAATGTGAAAATATGTCCCAGTTCTTCAAACTTCATAGGAAACATAAAAAAAGAAAGTTTTAAAAAAATTTGGAATCAAAGTTCTATGAAAAATTATAGAAAATTTCAATGGATTCCAGAATATTGTAAGGTATGCAAAAATTTAGCAAGGTGTAGGTGTGGATGCAAAATCGAGCTAGGTAATAAAATGGATATGCTTAATGACTTTTTGGTAAAAAATGAAATGGAAGAAATCTGGAATAAAATAAAAAATAAGCATATGAAAGTAAATATATCTATATTAAGGAAAGAAGGAAAAGATTTTATTAGTTTATCAAATCCACCAAGAAAATATAATTTAGAATCAATGAACGTGATAAAAAAAATAAATGATGGGACAAAACTAAAAGAACTTGAAAAATATAAAAATTTAATAATTGCTTTATATAGAGATGAAATAATAAAGGAGGATGACTAAATGTTAAAAAGAAAGCTAAAAGATCAAAGAAATTTGATTCTTTGGAATGGAAAATATTATGTTGTTAATGATTTGACATTTGAGCTACTTGATATGTTTGACAAAAATATTAAATTAAAAGATATTGAAAAAAGAACTGGCTACAATCAAAAAGAGTTAAAAATTTTATATTCAGAAATAGAACAAAAATTATTGTCCAAGGACTATTATGAGAATAACTTAAAATTAGATACTCCAATTAAAATTCAATGGAAAATTACTAATAAATGTAATTTAAAGTGTAAGCATTGTTATTTGGGAAAATTGGATGGATTTGAACTTCCTTTTGAAAAGGCTAATGAAATAGCAGATACAATAATTAATTCAAATGTAATGGAGGTTACAATATCTGGTGGTGAATGTTTAACATATAAAGGGATAGAAAAGATAATTAAAAAATTCCTTATAAATGGAATTAAAGTTGATGTGTTTACAAATGCCTTATTGTTAAAAAATGTGTTAGATAAGATTGATTCAGATATTTTAAACAAAAGTGCCTTATTATTTTATGTTAGTGTTGATGGATTGAAAAGTAGTCATGAACAAATAAGAGGAAAAAATACATTTGATAAAACGATTGAAAATATTAAATATGCTATTGAAAAAGGTTATCCAATAGTAACAAATACAGTTATAAATAAAATCAATTATTGTGATATAATGGATATGATAGTTTTATTGAAGCAAATGGGAGTTAAAGATGTACAACTATCAAATCTAATTGTTCAAGGAAGTGCTGACAACAGTATGAAAATTTCACTTTCAGAACAAATGGCATTGAAAGAGAAAATCAATGATTTATATAAAGAACATCCAGAATTTGGATATATATATTATTCAGAAGTGCCAGATAGTGATGGAGTAAGAAAAGTATATTCTTTAAGTAATGGTAAAAAGGATTTTATAGGAAATGATAATTGGAAATGCACTGCTGGTGTTGCCAGAGTAACCATAGATTCAAATGGAAAAGTTTATTGTTGTCCATTTATTAAAGACAGTTATCTTGGCGATTTAAATAAAGAAAATTTATCTGAGGTATGGGACAATGTTAATAGATTTAAATTCTTAAAAAGATTATCAGAAGAAAATACTGATAGAGTTTGCTTAGCAATAAAACAAGGAAAGAAAGGTGAAAGAGAATGATAAGATTAGAGGAGTTTAAGGATTATAAAAAACTTTTGGAGGCTACTATAACAAACAAAGCATTCAGAAGTCGTATGATGTTTGAAGGAATAGAAGATAGGGATTTTGCTAGAAGAATATTAAAATATATTAGTGCATTAAATAAAGGAATAAACTCTGATGAATTAGATAATATTTTAAATAATATTAGAAAAGACACAGAAGAATATTATGAAAAATCACAAAAAGAAGAAGATTTAAATAAAAAAGTATCTTACGCATTAAGATCTCTTGCATATTTTTACTTTTTGGAGAGTATGGATGAACATTCAATATTAAGTGATAGTATTATTGACGAAATTCAAAAAAAATATCCTGATGATTATTTAAATATAATATCTCAAATTGATAAAGCTTATTTATCTATCGATACAAAAGAAAAAACTAAATTATCTGACAATAATTTGGTGGTATCAGATGACTTATTAAAAAAGTATATCATTTTAAAACAATGGCAAGATAAACAACATCACTTTTTTGAAGAAGGTTATGGAAAATATTTAGAAAAGTTACAACAAGTATATTGTAAAGATGATTCTATGGATTCATTTTCATTAGAACAATTTACCCTTAGAAAAAGATTATTTGATTCACTGGCAGAAAAAAAGATATTGGATTTAGATACATGTAGTATTTTAAGTGAATTATATATAAAAAAATTTGTTGTAAAATTTATAGGTGGAAAAATGTATGGCTTGTCTGTTCTAAATAGTAAAGGGATAAAAGTACCATTTAGTATGGTTGTTCCAACTGGAGTTAATGTAGCTACTGAAGATTTAAAATTTTTGGAAGAAAAGTATGATCATTATTCAGTAAGGAGTTCAGCAGATATAGAAGATGGTGAAAAAAATTCTTTCGCTGGTATGTTTGATTCATATTTAAATGTTTCTTCTAAAGATGTGTTAGAAAATATTGTTAAAGTAAAAGACTCAATAAACAATGAACGTTTAAAAGAGTATATTCAAGTTAATGGTCTTGATCAGCCACATATGGCTGTTGTTATACAATCATTTAAAGAACCAACTCATGCTGGGGTTTGGATAGGTAATTCCGATAATTCTGGTGTTCTTGAATGGGTTGAAGGCAATGGTGAAAAATTAGTGTCTGGCTCAAGTACACCTCATTCTGAAATATGGAATGATGGTAGATGTGCTAATTCGTTAGAATTAAATAATCAACCAATTGGAAGCAAAATGTTGGAGTATCAACAAAAAGTTGGTAGTAATGCAGATTTTGAATGGATGATTTTGGATGGAGAATTAATTATGCTACAATTTAGACCTGTTACAAAAAAGGTAATTGTTAGTAATGAATATGGAACTTCAAAAGAAGAAGGGTTATTTGGAATACCTGCAGCACCTGGCATTGTATCTGGAGAGGGAAGATATTTAGATTCACCAAGTGATGAAATAGTTGCTAACAAAATATTACTAGCAATGATGACTGATCCAGATTGGTTACCACATTTAATGAATTCCAAAGGAGCTGTTACTGCATATGGAGGTTTTCTCTGCCATACTGCTATTGTATGTAGAGAATTAGGAATTCCATGTGTAACCGGAATAGGTGAGGAAGCTCTTGAAGAATTGTGTAATCAACATGACGTAATTGAAGTTAATGGAAATAATGGTAATGTTAAAGTTCTTGAAAAAAAAAGAAGAATGATTTAGCACAAAATTATTGAAGTGAAAGGTGGTGAAACAATGATAAATTTCATAAAGAAATTATTTAAAAGAAATAGTAATCTTTTAATTAATTTAAATAATGTAAATAAGACATTATCTATGTCTATGGCTGGAAATGGTAACTGTTCTGACTGTTGCTAATAAAAACAGCATAATAAAAAAAGCCGTTAGGCTTTTTTATTATATACCAATGAATCATTATTAACAAATTTAGGATTTAGACTCGATAAATATTCCCTTGGATTATTAATAATATATTGAATATATTTGGTAATATTTTCATCTTTGACATTATAGTATTCCTTATTTGTAATACAATTAACTGTTATTTTATAGGTTAGTATTTTTTGCTGATTTAATTTAAAGTTTTCTATTTTATATTGTAATAGTTGCTGAAGTTCTTTGGTTTTAGAACATAAAATGCATAAAACCATTAATAAACTAGTAAAGTCTAATTTATAATAATCACTTATCTCGTTTGTATGAAATAAATCAGATGGTTTAATCATTTCATCATATTTTAATAATTTATTATTATTTAAAAATATATTGATAAAATAAAGCATTTCTTTCTTTGAAACTTCTAGTATATGTGTGTAAGTATATTTAAGCTTATCATAATTTTTATTAACATTTAAATCTTCAATATCATAGCAATCAACAGTTGTCATATATGGAATATAAACTCTATAAGTATCAAATCCTAAATTGTTATAATCAATTACATATATATTTTCCTTAATTAAAAATTTTAAATAATTTAATACTTCCTTATTTGAAGTTAGATAATCTTTGAAATGTAATTGTGATATATTAATATAACTGTTATTAAAAAAATTTTTTGTTAAATAACCATTGTTGTTATTAAAACATCTTAACCAATTATATGATCTAAATGATGCACCATACTTTTGTATTAGCTCTTCTGCTTTTAAATTAGGAACCATCTTTTGTTTTAATTCCTTAAAATTTACTCCCTGCATCATTTCTGTTATGCATCTTGATAGTGCAATATTAAATGATGTATCCGAACCCATTGTAAATGTATATTTATTGTGTTTTTTATCAAATAACAAAAATCCTATTACAGGATACTTTCCTAAAGAACAATCTTTTATATAATACTCAAATCCCTTCTTTTTTAGAAGAACTAACATTTTCTTATTTTTTTCTGTAAGTGGGTATGAGGATATATCTATATTTCTTATTAAAATATTTTCTTCCAAACATTTTTGATAGCAATGACGCTCAAATATTTCAAAAATTGCTTGATTAACTGCTTCTTCAAAAGTATTACCAGATGCTAATCCATTAGTATGGCAGAATGAACAAATTGCATTAATTGGTATTAATTCTTTTTTATTAGTTTTAATATTGGTAGCTTCTGATACATTGAAGTATATTTTGTTTAAATCAAAAAAATTTTTTTTATATTCATTAGATGCCATATTGAGTAAAATTTCATATATATTATGTTTTTTATCAATAATATTTGTTTTAATTCTTTTTTTATTTAACATATTGCTTTGTAATCTTTCAATTAATTCGGCATATGCTGAAGCTTTTGCAAGTTCTAATGTTGTTCCTTTTCCGTTAGCACCCTTACCATTATTTAATTCTAATCTTATAGAATATGATCCACGTAAACTTCTTTTTAATCCTTTTTCAGAAATTTGATAGTTATTTGTTTTTAAAATATCTTTTATTATTTTAACTGTTTCTGAAGGTTGTCTATCCTTTCTTGAATTTGCACAGTTTTCATATGAAATTGTATTATGATTTTTAGTCGAATAATAATATGTTATAATCTTTAAAATATCAGAATGGGCATTAATTTCGGATACTTTTGATATTATATTTATGTTTTTGTAATTTTCCTTTTCTATTAATGATTTTATTTTATTATCCATTATAATTGTTTTACAATCACTGAGAATTAAATAATTTATAATATGAGATATATTTTGAGAATTTAATTTATTTTTTTTAATATAAAAAATCAAGTATGTATTATTTGGTAGATTTAAATAATCTATTTTTTTTGAAGTAGTAATAATACCAACATTCATTATATATCACTTCCTTTTAAGTAAAAATAATTGTATATATTATACAATATAATCTTTTAATTTACAATTTGTTAGATGAAATTTGTGCATAATAGTTGAAGTTTTTTTGGAAATATGTTAATATATATAGTCAAATGAGGGGATTTTATGTCTAAAAAAATAATCGCTTGTGGTGGTGGCAACATTGGGGAAGAAGAAAATGGATTTTTAATGCCATATGAAACACAATTTTTTGATGAAGAAATAATAAATTTGTCTGATGCTAGAAGGCCGAAAATTCTATTTTTGGGACTTGCTGATCCTGAAAACATAAAGAAATATTTTTATTACTTTTCTAATGTGTTTTCTAAAAGATATGGATGTCTATGTAAGTGTTTAGAATTATCTGATTTACATAATAATCAAAAAATAAATGATATATTTGATTGGTGTGATGTTGTTTATATAGGCGGTGGAAATACATTTACCTTAGTAAATTTATGTCGTAATTATGGGATAACTGATAAATTGTTGCTGGCATACAATCAAGGAAAGGTAATGAGTGGAATTTCAGCTGGAGGTATGTGTTGGTTTAAGTATGGTAATTCTGTTAATCCTAATAATAGGGGTAAGCTTATTAAACAAGATTGTTTTGGCTTTAAAAATATGGTATTTGCACCACATTGTGATGAAATAAATGGTCATTTTGAAAATGTTGAAAATTTAATATTAGATGAAAATTTGGTGGCACTTTCTTTATCTAATTGTAGTGCATTAGAAATTGTTGATGATAAATATAGACTTTTAAGTTCGTCATCATCAATAGATAAATATAAAATAGAACCATTTGCCATAAGAAGTTTTTGGAAAGATAAAGATTATATAATGGAAGATATGAGTTTAAATGAAGATTATTCAAATTTATCTGAATTATTAAATCCAAGTTTTTTATATAATACTGATGTAAAAGATAATGTAAAAAGATTACTTAAGAGAAGAAATATTTATTTTAAATAAAAAAAGCTTTCATTGTTGAAAGGCTTTTTTATTCAATTATTAATTTATCAATAGAATGTTTGAATTTTTTTGCTATTTTATATATTATTTCAGTTGGAATTAATATTTTATTAGTTTCATAAGAAGAATAACTTGATGAAGATATTTTTAAAAAAGAATAAATATCTCTTTGTTTTAAGTTATTTTCAACTCTTAATTTTTTTAAATTTTTTCCAATATTATTAATATTTTCTTTTATTAAACAGTAATAATCATTTTCTTTTGTTAAACCAGTTATATAATCAATAGAACATTTATAATAATTACATATTTTGATTAGCTGTTTTAATGG
>CAKPXW010000083.1 GCA_934202505.1 uncultured Bacilli bacterium
AGATTAGATAAGGCAGATTCTTTTTTAATGATTCCAGAATATTTGATGTATAAACTTACAGGTAATAAAATTAAAGAATTTACTAATGCAGGAACAACTGGACTTTATGATGTTAATACTTTACAAGTATCTGAAGAAATAATGGAAAAATTAGGCTTTAATGATTACATCAAAGAAAAAGTTTATCCACCTAAAACTATAGTTGGATATTTAAAAGAAGATATTCAAAAAGAAGTTGGAGGAAATATTAAAGTTGTTTTATGTGCAACTCATGATACAGCAAGTGCTGTAGAAGGAATCCCTATGAAAAACAATGCTCCTTATATTTCAAGTGGAACATGGTCATTACTTGGCATAAAAAGCAATAAAGCTATAAATTCTAGTAAAGCTCGTTTGGCAAATTATTCAAATGAGTTTGGACCAAATTATATTAGAGTTCAAAAAAATATTATGGGTTTATGGATAATTCAATGTGTAGCAAAATCAATTAATATGGAATTTAAAGATATGGTACAACTTGCAAAATCAAGTACATATCATGAAATATTTGATGTAAACGATGAGAGATTTTTAGCACCAGAAAATATGATAAATGAAATTATTAATTATTTTAAAGAAAGAAATATTCAACTACCGCAAAATAATGCTGATATTATTTGCTCTATTTATCATTCCTTGGCTTATTCTTATAAAGTAGCATTGAAGGAACTTGAAGATATTACAAATGATATTTATGATGAATTATATATTGTAGGTGGTGGGGCTAAAAATGATTTTCTTAATGAATTAACAAAGTACTATACAAAGAAAAAAATAATTGCGTTGCCAATAGAAGCAACGGCAATTGGGAATTTAAAAATGCAAATGGAGGAATAAAATGAAAGAAATAGAAAAAATTTATGCAAAATATGGAATTGATGTTAATAAAGCAATTCAACAATTAAAAGAAGTGATAGTTTCTATTCATTGTTGGCAACTTGATGATGTTAAAGGATTTGAAAATAATGGACCATTAACTGGAGGAATTCAATCAACAGGAAACCATAAAGGAGCTGCTAGAAATTTTGAAGAATTAACTATGGATATGGAAACAGCTTTAAAGTATATTCCTGGTAAAAAGAAAATTAATTTGCATGCTATTTATCAAACAGGAAATATTGTTTCAAGAGAAAAAATAGGTCCAAAACAATTTGAAAAGTGGGTTGATTTTGCTAAAAAGCATAATGTTGGGTTAGATTATAATCCTACTTTCTTTTCTTCTCCAATGGTAAAAGAAGGACTTACTTTATCATCACCTGATAAAAATGTTCGTGATTATTGGATTGAACATGGAATTAATTCTTTAAAAGTTACAGAATATTTTGGTAAAGAACTAAATCAAAAAGCTTTGTGCAATATTTGGATACCTGATGGTCTTAAAGATACACCAGCTGATCGTATTGGCCCAAGAGAAAGATTAAAAGATTCTTTAGATAAAATACTAGCTTATGATTATGATAAAAACGTTATGGATGTTTCAGTTGAATCAAAAGTGTTTGGAATTGGAGTTGAATCATACACAACAGGATCACATGAATTTTATTTGAGTTATGCAATGAAAAATAATATATTATGTTTACTTGATACTGGCCATTTTCATCCAACTGAAAATGTAGCTGATAAAATAAGTTCATTACTTTTATTTTCTCCTGCTTTAGCTTTACATGTTTCTCGTCCTGTAAGATGGGATAGCGATCATGTAATTTGCTTAAATGATGATTTGCAAGAAGTTGCAAATGAATTAGTAAAATGCAATGCTTTAAATAAAACATATATAGGACTTGACTATTTTGATGGTTCTTTAAATAGAGTTGCAGCAATTATTCTAGGAAGTAGAAATATGTATAAAGCATTATTAAAAGCTTTACTTACCCCATGGGAAACTATGAAGAAATTACAAGATGAATATGATTATACTTCATTACTTGTAATGAAAGAGGAACTTAAAGATTTACCATTTGATGAAGTTTGGAAAGAATTTTGTAAACAATGTAATGTAATTGGTGATAGTTCATGGTATGAGCAAATAAAAGAATATGAACAAAAAGTATTGTTGAAAAGAGGATAATAAAATGAATGCTGTAAAAGAAGTAGTTGAAATATTAGATTTATTATACAAACATGGTTGGGATGAAAGAAATGGTGGCAATCTTTCTTTAATAGTTGATAAAGAAAATATAAAGGATGAAATAAAAGAGGAAAAAGTAATTAGAAAGTATACCTATGATTTTGATATGTCTTTAATTGTTGGAAAATATTTTGTAATAACTGGTACTGGAAAATATTTTAAAAATGCTATTAAAGATCCTGAAACAACTATAGGGATTTTTAAAGTAGACGATAAACATACACTTTCATTATTATGGGGATTAAAAGATGGTGGAGGACCAACATCAGAAACTCCAACTCATTTACAATGTCATATAGAAAGATTAAAGAAAGATAGTGCTCACCATGTAGTAATGCATTGTCATCCTGATAATGTAATTGCAATGACTCATGTACATGATTTAAATGAGTCACATTGGACACATGATTTATGGGTTATGCAAACTGAATCAATTGTTGTTTTCCCAGAAGGAGTAGGAGTACTACCATGGATGGTTTGTGGAGGAAGAGAAATAGGTGATGCTACAGCCTTAAAAATGCAAGATTATCGTTCGGTAGTATGGGCACAACATGGATTATTTTGTACAGGCAAAACTTTAGATGAAGCTTATGGATTGGTAGAAACAATTGAAAAAGCGGCTTCTATTTATATGAAAGTTTTTGATAAAAAGATTTATCAATCAATTACAGATGATGAATTAAAAAAACTTGCCAAGGCTTTTAACATAACATATAAAAAAGGGGTAATTGATTAATAGTAAGCTTCCAAAATGGAAGCTTTTTATTTGCAAAAAAAAGATGTAACTTGACGACTGTTACATCTTTCTTCCATACATTAATACGTACTATTTTTGGCATTTATATTTTTTGTGATACAAAGCAACAAGGTTCGACTGTCTTTTTGCTTTACTACAACATCCACATTCTCCAGTAGGAAGGTGATGTTTCTTTTTATAGATATATGAACCGATTAAAACGGAAAAGAAGAATATAATAAGTACAATAGTTATAATTTCAATAGGTTCCATATTTTCACCTCCCTTATTATTAGGCTATTTAACTAGTGAATGTGAATTTTCGTTAACTACAGGATGAGATTTATTGTAAAGGATAATTCCAACGATAATAGCAGCAGCAATTACGGCAAATATTGCGACTGGCCAAATAAATTCTCCTACTAAATAAATAATCATGCCTACAATGTAAGAAGTTGCAATCCAAAATAATAATGTAGTTGCAAACTTACCTTTAGGAAGTTCTGCTTTTGCAGTAGCAACAGCTGCAAAGCAAGGAATTGTAGTCATATTAAATGCAATGAATGAAATTAATCCAGGAATAGAAATACCAGTAGCTTTAATCATAGCTGTAGCAGCTAAGATACCACTTTCATCATCAAGGATTTCTTGGATAAATTCAGGACTTGCAGAAGCAAGAATGCAAGCTGCTAAAGTTCCGAATGTTGCAATAACGTTTTCTTTTGCAATTAAACCAGTGATTGCTGCAACAGCAAATACCCAGCCAAATGCTTTTAATTGAGATCCAAATCCAAGTGGAGTAAATAAAGGTTGTAATAATTTTCCAATACTTGCAAGTATTGAAGAATCCATATCTACCATTCCTTTCCAGAATGCCCAACCAAAATTAGATAAGAACCAAATAACAATTGTAGAAGCTAAGATAATTGTGAATGCTTTTTTAATGAAATGTTTTAATTTATCCCATAAGTGGATCATTAATGATTTAAATTGAGGTAAATGGTAAGCAGGAAGTTCCATAATGAATGGTTGAGTATTTCCTCTCATAGAAGTATTTCTCATTAAAATAACAGAAACAATAGCTGTAACCATACCAAGTAAATACATACTATATGTGATGATATCTGCATTTCCAACATTGAAGAAAGAAACAATACCACCAGCGATAGCTGTAAGAATAGGAAGTTTTGCACCACATGAGAAGAAAGGAATTACACGAACTGTTGCAGTTCTTTCTCTTTCATCAGCAAGTGTTCTTGTATTAATCATAGCAGGAACTGAACAACCAAAGCCCATAATCATAGGCATAAATGCTCTTCCTGATAAACCAAATTTTCTAAATATTCTATCTAAGATAAATGCAACACGGGCCATATAACCTGTATCTTCAAGGATAGAGAAGAATAAGAACAATAATAGAATTTGAGGTACAAATGATAGTACGGCAAATAAACCACCAAGTACACCATCAACTATAAATCCACTAACCCATTTAGGAGCATTTTCAAGTCCTGCACTAGTAAGTGATGATAACCAATCTGTAAATCCAGTCATAAGGCTTTGTAAAATAACACCTATTGAGTTTATTCCACCTTCATGCCATATTAATCCTGCAAAGAATTCACTATCTGTGAAAGAATCAGATTTAATTAATCCACCTAAGAAGAATAAGTTTTCAGAGAATGTTAAGTGGAAAATTAAGAATAGTATTACAAGGAAAATAGGAATACCAGCCCATTTATTAGTTAAAACTTTATCTACTTTATCAGATTTTGTAACTTTTTTGTTATTCTTTTCATTTTTTGTAAGAACTGATGAGAAATTCTTTGATATATATTTATATCTTTCATCAGCAATAACAGCTTCTAAATCTGAACCAAAGATTTCATCATTAAATGATTTTTTGAATTCTTCAACCATTGGAATTAAATCTTTATGAGAAGCAACTTCAAGTTCATCAAGTTCAGCAAGTTTTACAGCGTGGAATAAAGGATTTTCAAGATTTTTTCCTCTAAATGCAATTGTTAAGTCATTTATTAGATGTGAAGCTTTTCCATTATTTAAAACTGTAGTACCACTTCTTTTAACATTACTTGCTTTTATTGCTACATTCATTAATTCATTAATACCTTGATTTTTAAGCGCTGAAATTTCAACAACTGGAAGTCCAATCTTAGCTGATAATGTTTTAGCATCGATTTTATCACCTTGCTTAGAAACTTCATCCATCATATTTAAAGCAATAACCATTGGAACATCGATTTCCATTAATTGAGTTGTTAAATATAAGTTTCTTTCAAGGTTTGTAGCATCAACGATATTGATGATGCAATCTGGTTTTTCATCAAGAATATAGTTTCTTGATATTACTTCTTCTGGAGTGTAAGGAGATAATGAATAGATACCTGGTAAATCTACGATATTTACTTTTTCTACTCCGCCTTTATAAACTCCATCTCTTTTATCAACTGTAACGCCTGGCCAGTTTCCAACATGTGCTGTAGAACCAGTCAAAGCATTAAACAATGTTGTTTTACCGCAGTTAGGATTACCTGCTAATGCAAAGTTCTTCATTTTTTATTTAACCTCCTTTGTGATTTTTAATGTAACATATTGGGCTTCATCTTTTCTTAAAGATAATTCATAACCTCTAATGTTAATTTGTAGTGGATCACCTAAAGGAGCTTTTTTTGTTAATACAACATCAGCGCCAGGAGTAACACCCATATCGAATAATCTTCTACGGATTTTTCCTTCGCCAGTTACCTTAATAATGATTCCTTCTTCGCCTTTTTTCAATTCATTTAATTGCTTTTCCATACTTATCCCCCTTATGCGACAAGAATTTTCGTAGCAAGATTTTTATCTAATGCTAAACGAGTATCCTTAACAATAATGATTGTACTACCTCCTGATTGTGATAAAACAGTTACAACACTATTAATAGTAATTCCTAAATTTTCTAAGTGTTTTTTAGTTTTTTCATCAGAAAGTATTTTAACGACTTTTAATTCAGTATTTAGTGGTGCAAATACAATTGGCATAATTTTTCACCTCTTACGATTAGTCAAGACTAACCTTTACTTTAAAAATAAAGTTGCAATTCGCAACGGTTAGCATTAACTAACTACAAATATTATAAAGCATTTTTCAAATATGTCAATAATTAATTGCATTAATTTCGTTTTGAAACATTTTATACATGTTTTAAAAGATATTATATTAATAATAATAAAAATAGTTATACTAGATATTATTACTAATATAAAAATATTATTAGTGTCATTTGAATTATTAATAGTAATTAAAGTGTTTTGTAAAGTTAAAATTGATACTAACGAATCAACAATTTTAATTGCATAGAAAATAGAACTAATAGTTTTATATGTTGTATATGTTGCAATTGTAATACCAGTTATTATTCCATAATTAATGGTCCTTTTAAATAAAACTAAAAAAACTAATAGGGACAATCAAAGAAATGTTTAATAAAAAAATAAAAAAGAAAAAAATAATGTTTGTCTTTGGAAAATTTTATTATTTTTGCTTTCATTTATGGCAAGTAAAATTCTAAGTAACAAAAGGAAAAAATAATACATACTTAAGGCACCATTCCATAAAATATTATAAAAAAATCGATAAATACATTATAAGTTGCAAATAAAAAAGTTGATAATATTGAAAGTACAAAACTAACATGCATTCTAAATATTTTATCTTTTTTTTAGTTTATATATGTAGTTCATTATTTTTCCTCTTTTTTAATAATTATCTTAAAAAAAATATAAATTAAGCAACAATAATATTAAAATGTGGTGAATTATAAGAATAAATTGAGAATTATGATATATTATATATAATAATAGTTAGTTTAATTCAACAATTTGTTTAGCCAAATCAACAATTTGTTTATTTACCTAATTCAACAATTTGTTTAATATTATTTTGTAATTATTAATATTGGAGGATAATTATGATAGGGGAAAATATAAAAAAATTAAGGTCAAAAAATAACTTAACACAAAAGGAATTAGCCGATAAGTTATTTGTTACAGCTCAGGCAATTTCTAGATGGGAAAAAGAAGAAGTAGAACCATCAATTGGTACTATAAAAGAAATGTCAAAAATATTTAATGTTTCTACTGATGAAATAATTGGAATACCAGCCAAAAAAGAACAAATTGAAGTTATAAAAAAAGAATATGTTTATAAAGAACCACCAAGACAAGCTTTAGCAACTTGTGAAGTATGTAATAAATTGATATATGATTCTAATGATCTTATTCGATGGAATACAGGTAGGCATAAAACTCCTCATGTTTGTTGTAGAAAGTGTAAAGAAGAAAGAGAAAAAAGAATTCATGATGAAAAAATATATAATTCTGAAAAAAGAAGATCATTGTCATTTATTTTAGGAATAGTTAGCGCAATTATAGTTTTTATTGTTTTCCTTACTATAGGAATTATAAATAAAGATAATATGATGATTATAGTAGGAACAATATTCACCATTTTAGCATTTACAATGGTTTCTTGTTTAGTTTTAAATAATAATTTCTTAGGAGAATTGATGCTTGGATTATTTGAACTTGGTTTTGTAAAAATGCCAGGCGTTATTTTTTCTTTAGATTTAGATGGGATTATTTGGTTGATAACTATAAAATTACTTTTATTTATAGGTGGTATATTTTTAGCTATATGCGCAGGGATTCTTGCAATTGCAATAGGAGCATGCA
>CAKPXW010000084.1 GCA_934202505.1 uncultured Bacilli bacterium
ATTATAAAAAATATCTATATCATACTTATTATTTATAATTTCTTTTGCAAAACTATCAATTGATGCAAATGATGATAAATCAAGAAGTAATATTTTAACTTTGCAATCATTAAATTGTTCTTCTAGTTGTTTTTTAGCTTCCATACCTTTATTTAAATTTCTTACAACTAAAAAAACATTAGCTTTTAAATAAGCACATATTTTAGCAAATTCAAACCCAATGCCACTATTCCCTCCAGTTATAAAAATATTTTTATTTTCTAAAGAAGAAGTGAAATTTTTATCAATCCATTTTTGTTTCATAAGCATTCCTTAATCTTTTTAGCAAGGCCTTTTACCTCATTTAAGTTAATCCCACAAATAGCGATTCTAATTACTTGATCATTAGCTATTACATAAATATCTTTTTGTTCTAATTTTAATGTTAATTCTTTAGGATTATTACAAGGAATTGAAACAAAAAAGCCACCTCTATATGGTATCATATTCAAAGAAATTTCTTTTGCTTCTTTTTCAAATAATTCTACTCTTTTATAAAGCATATTTTCAAAAATATTTAATTCTTTTGCGAGTTCTTTTACTTTATTTTCATCACTTAAAATATTATTTATTCCATTTAATCCTAATGTTGATGTACAACTCCATCTAAGTCTTGCTAACATTTTACCATATTCATAAAACTTTTCTACCTTAGATTTATTAGAATCAATTATTACCATAGCTCCTACTCTAAGTCCATAAAGTGTAAAAGCTTTCGATGATGACCATGTTAAAATAGTAAAAACATTTTCCCCTAAATCTTTTAATTTAGCAAATCTTTTACGGCTATCATATTTACTATATTCATAATAAGCTACATCATATATTAGAGTAAATTCTAAATCCTTTCGAGAATTCATAAATTGAATTAATTGGTCGAATTCTTCATCAGATAAGGAATATCCTGTAGGATTATTACATGGATCATTTAAAATTGTAACGATTTCTTTTTGAGTTTTACTTATATTGTTTACATGATTTATAAAATCATCTAAATCAAAGTGATTATCTTTTATATAATTGTATTTTTCTATTTTTAAATTCATTGAATCGCACATATTAAAATATACATTCCAACATAATGATGGTATTAAAACATATTGTTGTTCATTAAGAATAATTGCTAAAGTTGAATTTATTGCCCCTGTAGCTCCTGGAGTAGGAATAACTTTTATATATTTACTTTTTAATATTTCTTCTTTATATTGTTTAAAAAGATAAGATATTAGATTTTTTTCAAAAGTTGCGGGGCCTTGAGTTGCATTGTAAGCAAATATATTTTTATCATCTAATTCTTTCATACTTTCTTTTATAACATTTAAAACACAAATTTGATGATTTTCATCATATAAGGTTCCTATGGTGGCATCAATTAGATTAGGATTAACCACTTTTTTCTTTGTTATTTCCATGGCTTTAGCCAAAATATCTTCTTTTTCTTCAAGATTTAAAATGTTTTTATTCCATGAGTTCATAGAGTATCATCTCCTCATCGTCAAACATTATAATACAATAGTTTGCTTTTAAAGACAAGAAATATTATAATATTGTGTAGAGGTTATCTTTATGAAATATGAACTAATACATACACTAAAAGATTTAAGGAAGCATTTCCATTATACACAAAATGATATAGCTTTTATTTTAGGAATATCTAGTAGATGTTATAGAGCAAAAGAAAAAGGAGAAAGTTATTTTAATCAAGGAGAAATAATAACTATATCTTATCTTTTTGAAATGGATGATGAAGATATAATTAACTTTTTCTTTTCAAAAGAAAATAATAGAAAAGTATTTTTAAAATTAAATATTGAAAAGATTAGAAAGAGAGACTATTTATCTGAAATAATTGAATTAAAAAATGGAAAATACGGAAATCAGGTTTTAAATTCTTAATATATATCATATATTATATTGGTGAGATATAATGTATCGAGAAATATTAACAAAAGCCATTATCGCTAAAGGTGAAAAAGAATTTTTAGATATTCATGAAGAAAAAACTGAGAAAAATTTATCTAAAGCTTTAGGCTGTTGGGTCATTAATCATTGTTATAAAGCAATGAAAAATAATAATCAAATTATTATTGAAGGAAGTTATGATGTTTATTTATGGTTTGGCTATGAAAAAGATAGTAAATGCGATTTGGTTAAATACACTCAACAATTTTCTGATGAAATTCCTTATACATTAACTGATAGTGTGCAATTAGATGACAATATTGAAATTAAATCTTTTGTATTGAAACAGCCAGTTTGTGTAGCGATGTCTTTTAAAGAAGATACTATTTCCACTAAAATTGAAAGAAAGTATAGTATTGATTTAGTTGGAGAAACAAAACTTACTATTAAAGTAAGTGAAATAAATATCGATAAAATGATTAATACTAATTATATCCAAGAAATAAAAAAGTAGACAAGTAATGTCTACTTTTTTAAACGCCTGTAACACCAGTATTTTCAATACCTTCAACAAATTTTCTTTGAGTGAATGCGTATAAGATAAGTAATGGTAAAATCGAGAAAATAATACCTGCGGATTTTAATCCTTCATTATTTTTAACATTTTCTGTAATTCCAGAATATGATTGATCTTGACTCATAACATAGTTGAAATCATCTAATGCTTGTGGTAATGACTTAAATCTTATGCTATCTTTTGGTAATGTTGATAATTTTGATAATACATATGTATCGTTCCAGTTCCAAATAAATGAGAATAAGAATACTACTAAAATTGTTGGAACAGACATTTTTATAATTATGTGATAGAAAATTTGAAAGAAGTTAGCTCCATCAATTTGTCCAGCTTCATCAAGAGATAATGGAATCATCTTAAAGAAACTAAAGAAAATGAAAATTAATATTGATGAATTAATACCCTGTCCTAACAATGTTAATAATATTGCTGGCAAAGTAGTTAAAACAGAAAGGGCTGAATCAAATTGCATTTGGGCAGCTTCACTTGCAAACTTAATGCCTAATAAGGAAGATGCTGAAGAGCATTTATTTCTTAAAGTTTGTAATAACATAGATCTTGGTAATGTTAAAATTGAAGTTGGTACAACAAAGGCAAATATTAAGCCTACAAACCAAATCTTTTTACCTTTAAAAGAAAATCTTGCAAAGGCATATCCGGCAAAACAAGAAACAGTTGTTTCAATAATTGCAGAAATTAAAGAAAATAAAACAGAATTTAATAAAGTAGATTGCCATACATTGTATAATGAAGACCATCTTTTGAAAACATGCAAAGCTTTCATAGCGTTTTTGTAGTTATTTAAGGTAAGCGCTGTTGGAATCCAAACAACATCAGGATTTACAATGTCTTTTTCTACTTTAAATGAATCTACAAGTACTCTTAATAATGGATATACGAATACATAGCAAAAGGCAATTAATGTAAAATAAATTGCAATCTTTGGAACTACATTTCTAATAAATTTTGCTATTTTATCATATACTCTTAAAAATTCAGTAGAATGAAAGAAGGCATTAATTTTTGAAAATAATGATTTCATTTGATATCATAATTTTTCCATAATTATTTACCTCCTAATTCCTTTTTTTCTTTTCTTTTTTGTGATCTAACTTTTACAAACTTTGTAATAGGACTTGTAATTTTACCAAAGAAAGCTTTGGTTTCAGCAACATGGAAGAAAGAACTAGCTTTTGCTTTACGAATTTCTTTCTTCTTTTTAATTGCTTCATATTCTTCATAACTTTTTTGCTTAACAACAAATTCTTTTTCTCTAAATAATAAGAATGCAACTGCAACGAATAGTAATACAATTATAGTTTGGGTCCAAGCAGCAAGCGCAACATAACCTTTATTTACAGAAATATCTGAAATATTGGTATCTAGCCATTTTGTAAATGGATTTACATAATCTACGTTAATTGTTGTTACTTGCATAATTGTAAACAAACAACAAATCAATAAAACAGACTTAATTAATGGGAAAGTAATTGTCCATAGTTTTTGCCAACCATTTGCTCCATCAATTTCTGCTGCTTCATATAGAGAACGATTAATTTTTTGTAATGCAGAAATAAACAATACAATTGGTACCCCTGTCATCCACAAAATAATAATAAAGTTTTGGAATATTTCATTGGCATATGTATATAGTTTTGGTGATATTGACTCAAGAATTGTAGCAATTGATGAGCCTGCTAGGTTAATTTTAATTGATGAACTTCCTGAAGAGTTACTATTATTCAACATATTTAATACTGGTCCTGAAATAATTACAACCGGTAAAAAATAAATGATTCTAAAGAATGTTCTTCCTTTAATTTTAGTATTTAAAAGCAATGCTAATACAAAACTTATAAAAACAACAATTGGAACAAATAATAATAAACTTCTAAAGAATTGAGGAACATATCCATAAATAATATTAACATCTGTTAAAAATAAAGTATCAAAGTTTTCTCTACCAGTCCAACTTGGAAAAGTGATACCTTTAGTAAATGAAAAATCAATTACTTTTGGATAACCATCATTTGTATATTTTACTGATGAGAAAGATAGAATAACTGTGTAAAGTATTGGAATTAAAGTCATTGCTATAAACCCAATAGCCCATACAGCAAGGAATAAATAACCAAGTAAAGATTCTCTCCGTTGTGTATTCATGTTTTTACGATATTTAGCAACACGAGTTTCTTTTCTTAAAGATTTATTTAATTTCTTCCATTGTTTTTCTTTTATTTTTTTATCTTCTGCTTTTTTAACTTCATAAGCATATTCAATAGCAATTGGCTGAGGTTTAATTTTATTAGCAAGTAATAAATTATATTCATTTACAGCAACTTTTTTATTATTTCTTAATGATTTTTTCGCATTTTTGATTTCTTCTTTGTAATTAACCTTTATTTCTTTTTTATAAAGTTTTAATACTTCTTTTAATTCTGTTGCTTTTTTAGAATCAGCAATTTTTAAAGAAACTTTTATACTTTCTTTTTGTGCTTGATATTCTTTTTTCTTATCTTCTTTATGAGTAGTGGCAAGTTCAAGGTCTTCTTTATATTTGTTGTTTAAATTTTTAAGATTTTCCTTATACGCTTGATTAGTTTCTTTACATGCTACTTTAATGCCTTCTTTGTCAAGTTTTGCAAGTCTATATAAATAGTCTTTGTTTTTACTTAAAAAAGCATTTTCTTTATCTAAAGTTGCATTTAAACTTGTAAGATAGTTATCTTCTTTTTCTGTAAAGAATTTTTCATAAGAAAGGTAAGTTTCAAAAATATATGTTTTTAAACTTTTGTATATTTTTCTAGTAATATCTTGCTTTTTATCATAAATTATAGCGATATTTTTTAATACTTCTTGTTGTCTATCACTATATTTAGTAAAATCAATATTTAATATGCTACTTGTAGTTTCTACAATACTTTCATAAAGTCCTTCTAAATAATCAAGTTCTTCTGTTGAAGTACTTTTTATTTTTGCTAATTTTTCATTTATAATTTGAATATTTTTTTCACATTCTGCTAGTTCTTGAACAATATCAAGTTTTTCTTTTGCTTGTTCTTTTAAAATACTCTTATCAACTTCTAAATCTAAAAGCTTTTCATATAAATCAATAGATTCTATATATTTTGCTATTAAGGCATGGCCTTTTTCAAAAGCTGTAGCCTTTATAGAATGATAAGAAGTATTAACAAATGATTGCTTAATAGCTTCTTTAACCACTTCATAAAATGGAAGGAATGATTTTTTCAATGTTTCTTTATATTTTTCATATTCAAGATTAGTATTATCAATAAATGTTTCATAAGAAATATTTAAATCAATAGCGTTATCTTTATATAATTTTTCTAAAGAATTATAATAATCTTTTTTAAATTGAATAGTTTTATCAAATTCAATATCAAACCATTTTGCTTTAAATTTAGCAGTGGCAATTTCATTATCAATTTTTACAAGACTTTGACGATGAATAGCTATTTTCTTTCTTAGTTGTTCTTTATCTGGATTTTTTCTATCTAAAGTAACAAATGACCAGGCTAAAATATTTTCTTTTCTACAATTTTCATAAAATACGATATCAGCAAAATATGGATTATAGTTAATTAAATTATTAAGCGATTCATCAAGATTTTTTATTCTACTAGCTTGAAGTCTTTCATCATTTTCTTGAGAATTAAAATCAATATATGATAAAACTTTAGATATATTTTTTTGAGTTTCGTTTTTATATTTATTTAATTTATTTGCAGCTACATTTTTTGCTAGTCTGTAACTTTCAGCAACACGAATACTTAATTCATTTTTTACCATATTAGTTACCTCCTAACTGTTTAACAGATAATGCATCAATTGTTATAGTTTCTCCATTGTAAACATAATTTACACTATGATCTAAATAGTTTATTGCTAGTACAACTTTATCATCATGAACTGTTCCATCACTATCAAATGTTGCATATGTATTAATGTATAAGCCAAGTTCTCCATTTGTTTCATCAACAACACGGTTAACAAGTGTTTTGCCTTTAATTAATGATAAATATGGAATAACATTTTCATTAATAGATAGTATAGTTTCTTTATAATCATCATAACCTGTTGAGAACCAGTCTCTTGCATTTGTATACATAACATCATCATTTTCTTTTGTAGAAATCATAAATGATGGATTTAAATTATACTCAATCATCTTTAATTGTGATTTAGTATCATAGAATGAGAAATTTGAATATTCTGCATACATATTAACAAGTCCACCTAAAACAATTTCTAAGAATGGAACTGAATCAGTTTCACATTGTAGTTGTGAATTATATACAGAAATATTATAGAAATCTGAATAATTTGACCATAAATAAGAATTTGGCATATCTCCACCTAAAGATACTTTACTAGAAGCTTCTTTTGTGGAATTTTTTAAAGAGTTTGCTGCTCCATCATAATATAATTTTTTACCATAATCAGGAACTAATAAGTTAGAAATTCCACCTGTTGTGATACCAATATTATCTCCAAGTTTTGATAAAGTATCTGCTTGATCGTTTAGCCATTTTCCAGCCACATTTGCATTAACATAAGACCATACAGTAATTGGTTTTTGTGTATCAAATAAAACATATACTCCATAATCACGAGATAAAGCTTTAACACAGTATGCATTGAAAGATGAGTATTGTTCTTCATTAATTAAACCATATTGTTGATAGAAATTAATACGATAATTGTATTCTTTAGCAAGTTCTACAATATTTTTAAAACCAGATTTTCCACCAGCCAATGTATTAAAATCAACTTTGCTAGGCTTACCTTTTGATATTCCACCATTTTGCCAACCATAAAGAGATGAAGTAATATTGTTAACGCCTTGTGAATGTAAATCTTTTAACATATCTATTATTTCAGAAGTAGTAGAAATAACAACATCGTAATAGCCAAATATGCCTTTTTTAACATCACAAATTAAAAAGT
>CAKPXW010000085.1 GCA_934202505.1 uncultured Bacilli bacterium
AGTTATATGCTTTTTTTAAAAATCTTGTTATTATTAAAAAAAGAAGGTGAAAGAATGAAAATAAAAAAAGTAGTTTTATTATTAATTTCATCTTTATTAATATCTTGTTCTAATAAAAGTGAATATGAAGTTATTAATCATTACACTCCTGGGTATATGAATAATGGTGAATATCTTGAACCACTTGATACTATTGTTTCTTTAAAAATGTTTAGTAAGAAAGAATATGAAGAAACATATAGTAAGTTTGATACTATTGTACAAACTTTATCTAAAGAATGTGATGCTTATCATGACTATCAAAATATTAATAATGTAAAAGTGGTAAATGATTCTTATGGTACAAATGAATATATCCAAATATCCAATGATTTATTTGATTTACTAAAACTTGGAATTAAGTTAACCAAAATTACCAAAGGAACTTTTAACATAGCAATGGGTAGTTTAATAGACATGTATGAAAACTATTATGATGGAATAGTTCATGAACTACCAGATTTATCATTAGCTCTTTCAAGTATCCCTTCTTATGAAAATATTGAAAATATTATAGTTTTAGATGAAACTACAAAAAGTGTAAAATTGAATGTTATGGAAAATGCAAAAGCCAAAGTAAAGATAAATCTTGGAGCTATTGCTAAAGGATATGTAATAGATAAAGCTATTTCCTTTTTAAAAGAAAATAATTATCCTGCAATAGTAAATGCTGGAACTTCTACAATTGCCACATTAAATACCAATCCAAATCCTGAAAGAAATTCTTGGGCAATTGGAATAAGTTTACCTACAATATATAGTGAAGATAACTTTACAAATATTTTTTTAAATGGAGAATATCATTTCTCTACATCTGCTATTAATCAACAATATTTTATATTACAAGTTTCTGAAGGTTATGAAATAAAAAGTCATATACTAGATTCAAATAAAGGTACTTCTAACAATTATCATTCAAGTATTACATTACTTGATAAAACATGTTCTCTTGCTATACTTGATGCTCTTTCTACAGCAATGTTTAATATTGAAAATATAAGTGAAATGAATAATTTAATTACTGCTATTAATAGTGAATACAATTGTAATATTAATTATATAATTTTAGATTCTATTAATAAAAAAGTAGATAAACTTGAAAATTTATCTACTATTGATTATTTTGATGCGATAGTAAGTGATTCTTTGAAAGAAGCAATTGGAA
The DNA here is from genome assembly GCA_934202505.1 of uncultured Bacilli bacterium. Lineage (GTDB taxonomy): Bacteria > Bacillota_I > Bacilli_A > RFN20 > CAG-631 > CAKPXW01. Next base: position 1,205 of record CAKPXW010000085.1, read on the forward strand.
CTAATTATTCTAGTAAAGTTCGAAATATTAAAAGTGTTAGCGAATTGAATTATTAAAGATTATTAATAGAATAATACTAACAATAATAAATACAACACCAACAATTATATAAGGAAGAAAACTTAAACGGGTTTTCTTCCTTTTTTCTTTTTTAGTTTCACAATAATCATAAAAAGTTTTATTTTCTTCTTTTTTATGGTTTACAAACATATAAGAAAAAATATCTAAAGCGCCAAAGTTTACACAAACATCTAAAGCACCAAATAGAATCATTGTGGATCCAGCAATAAAAAAGCCATTACAATTACCATCAATTAAGGTCCAACTATTATTAATGCTATGATAAATAATAACAATAAGAAAAGAAATAATAGTAAGTACTATATATTTAAAATAAATTGTTCTTAAAAAGTTTCTCATACAATCCTCCTATATATGTTATAACACAATTAAATAAAAATAAAAAAGAAAAAGTTTAAAAGCAAGAAAATTATGGAATAATAATTGTATAAATAAAAAGCCCCCATAAGAAAAATAAAAAAAAATATGTTGACATTAGAAAATAAACATAATAAAATCTAGTATATATCATTCACAAAGTAGTGAATCGATAGTTATTATTAGGAGGAAAAAATATGAAAGATTACTCAAAAAAAGCACTTCTAATTATGGCTTTAGGTGCTTTAACTTTAACGGGTTGTAAATCAAAGCCAGATTCTGGTAGTGATAGTGTAGCGCCTAGTGTTGAAGGCACTAGTACAACATCAACACCATCAGATTCATCTTCATCAGCACCTTCTTCTGATGTTGTATCTCCATCTGAAAATTCTTCTTCAGTTGATCCAACACCAGTAACAGAAAAAGCTAATGGCTTATATTCTTATTCATGGTATGACTATGAAAAGAAAACTGAAATTCTAGGTACTCTTGAAAAATATGCTGTTGAAAATAATTTAACAGGACTTACTTTATATGAAAGAGGTGGATACTCTTTATATAATCCAAGAATTGTAAAAGGAACTAATAACTACATTACAGGTTATGGCTTTGGAGTTTTATCTGAAGGTTCAATTACTTCTGATTTAGCAACAGAAAGTAATACAGCTTGGAAAAGATATTACCACACATTTGAACAAAGTGACCCAGGACATATCAACTATATGAACGATAAAGGATCAGTAGTTGGTGACTTAATTGGCTATCACCATGGTGGCTATTGGGATATTAAAATGAATGATACTAAAGATGGTTATGAATGGTATTCATCTTTAGCAAAAAATAAACCACAAGCAGTTGATGCTGATGATCATGATCAAGCAAAAACTTGGAAATTCTATGTTAATACTGGTGATGATGGCTTAGTATATAATACATTATCTACTAAATTTTCTAAATATGCTGGAAGAGCTGTAACTCTTGAAGATTACATCACTCCATATAAAATTTTCTATACTCAAGCAACTGGATATGCTCGTTCTGCTGATACATTATCAGGTGCAAGTTCAATTTCAGGAACTGCTGAATACTATGCAGCTTCTAAAGATGGATTTAATCAAGACGCATGGGATAAAGTTGGTATTAAATCAGGAACTGACTCAAAAGGATCTTATTTACAATTCACATTTAATGTTGCTACTAACTCATTCTATGCAATGTATTATTTAGCTTCAACAATGTTTGCTCCAGTTCCTCAAGAATTTATCGATGAAATTGGTGGTACAAAGGTTTGGGAAGCATTTGATACAGCAAAAGGCTTAACTCCTGTTGATACATCATTATCAACTGGTCCATATGTACTTGAAAGTTGGCAAAACGATAAACAAATCGTATTTAAGAAAAATGATAAATGGTTAGAAAAAGATTCTGGTAGATATCAAATTGCTGGTGTTCATATCAATATCTTACCAGCACTTGGTTCTGATAATGAAGCTGCTTTAAAAGAATTTGAAGCAGGCAGAATTGATGCTTGTGGAGTTCCAGCTACTCGTCTTGATGATTATAAATCAGATCCAAGAGCTGTTAAAACTAAAACAGGTGAAACTGATAAATTAAACTTTAATACATGTTCTCAAGAACGTTGGGAAGAATTATTTGGTGAAAATGGAACAATTAAACAAACTAAGAAAGAAGACTACTGGGAATGTGAACCAGCTATGTCTAACTCAAGTTTCTTAAAAGGTTTAAGTTATGCATTTGATAGACAAAACTATGCTGATTTATTAGGAAAAACTCCTTCAATCGATTGGTTAGGCTCATTATACTTATCTGATCCTGAAAATGGTGTTTCTTATTCTACAACTGAAGCTCATAAAAAAGCTATTGCTTCATTAACTAAAGGTGCTGAAAGCACATATGGTTATAACCTTGAAATTGCAAGAGCATATTTCAAACAAGCTGCTACTGAATTATTAGCAAGTGGCGCTTACAAAGCAGGAGACACTATTGAAATTCAAATTGCTTGGCAAACTGAATCTAACTTTGAAGTTTATGGTGACCCATTAAAATCTTATTTTGAAACTGCATTCAATGATCCATCTGTTTGTGATAATAAATTAACATTGAAAATTGATCACTGGGCTGGTTCTGAATGGTCTGATGTTTACTACAAAAAGATGATGGTTGGTCAATTTGATATTGGATTTGGTGGTATTTCTGGAAACTCATTAAACCCATTAAACTTCTTAGAAGTATTAAAATCTGATAACTCTTCAACATTCACTTTAAACTGGGGTGTTGATACAAGTGTTGCTGATGGTTCAATCGTTTATGATGGAAAAGTATGGTCATTTGATGCTTTATGGCAAGCTGCTGACTCTGCTGCTTATGTTGTAGATGGTCAAGTAGTTCCTACTTATGGTGCAGATTTTGTTGAAGATACACCTGTTACTGTAAATGCTGATGGTTCAGCTACATTAAAATTTGCTGCTGATATGGTTAACATTGAAGGTGTTGAAACTTCAATTGCATCTGTTGTAATTTGGAACAATGAAGCTACTACTTCTGCTGAATATTTCGAAGATGAAGTTGAATTTGTAGTAGGCGATGATGGTGTTGTTACTGTTACTGTTTCTGCTGATTTATTTGCTAAATATAAAGGCCTTGAAGTAGTATCATTAGATGTCTACTTTGATTGCTCAGTTGCAGGAATTACAAGTTCACCATATGTTTCAATTTATACATTAAATCCAGCTTTTACTGAAGCTTAATTTTTAAAAAAAGTATTTTTTGGGGATAGTTTACCTATCCCCATTTTTTATCCAAAAAAGACACTCAAGCTATTAAAAAAATAAAAAAACTTGAAATAATAGTATACGTGTGCTAAAATTGCACATATAATTATATTAATATAATTATTTATATTAAAAAATAGGAGGGATATCTTATGTGGAAGTATGTTTTAAAGAGAATGGCTTTAGCTTTATTAACTACTATGATAATAATCACATTATCATTTATCTTAATGAAATTACTACCATTTTCAAAACCATTATTTCCAAACAAAGAAGCAAATTATGGATATTATATGAGCCAAGTAAATGATGGCTTTTGTTATTATAAAACATTTTCGGCTTCTGCATCACCATCTTTATTCGGGAACTATCTTGATTATTTCCAAGATCCTAGTAATTCAACGAAAATTGTCGTTTTTTACCAAACTCCCGTAATGACTCAATACTTTAGATGGCTTGGTAATATTGTTACAAAGTGGAATTGGGGTACATCAACCTATATTCTACCAAACAATGGAGCAATTTATATTATTGCCCAAAAAATTCCATACACTATAAAAATTAATTTCTTTTCAGCTATCATTGCTATTCCTTTAGGAATTGCTCTTGGAATTTTAGCAGCTTTAAAGAAAAATACCTTAGCAGATCATACAATTTCTACACTTGTAATGATTTTTATTTCTATTCCAAGTTTTATTTTAATTACAATGTTAATGTTGATTTTCTGCTATAAATTAAAAGTTTTACCAACTCAATGGCCAAATGATTCTGCTTCTACAGCAGAAAAAATAAAAGGTATGATATTACCTGTAACTTGTTTGTCTTTTGGATCAATTTGTGGATATTGTAGATTTACAAGAGCTGAACTTTGTGAAGTAATGTCTAGTGATTATTTATTACTTGCTAGAACTAAAGGATTGACAAAAAGACAAGCAATTTTACGCCATGCCTTAAGAAATGCTATGGTTCCAATTGTTCCAGCTATTTTGTCTGAAGTAATTGGACTTCTTGGTGGTTCAATGATACTTGAACAATTATATGGTATTCCAGGTATAGGAAAATTATATGTTGAAGCTTTAAATGCTAAAGACTACAATGTCTTATTAGTGGATATGGCTTTGTTTACAACAATTAGTTTACTTGCTGGAGTCATACTTGATATTTCATATGGATTTATTGATCCTAGAATTAGAATGGGGGCAAAGAAATAATATGGAAAAAGATGTAAATGCTAATAAAAATTTTGAAAATCTTTCTAAAGATGATTTTGTTATTGTTAAAAAAGAAGAACATATTAAAGATGTAAAATTTGAAACAAAGTCTACAACCTTTGCTCGTGATGCATTAAAACGTTTTTGTAAAAATAAATCATCTGTTGTCGCAGCATTTATAATTGGTATATTAATTCTTCTTTCTATAATAGTGCCAATTGCTTCACCTTATGAATCAAATGCTAATGTTTCTCACCCTACAGAAACTTTATTACTACCAAAATTATTTAATCCGAAAAATAGTTCTTGGTGGAATGGAACAAAGAAATATTATAATGAAGCAGTTTATATAAAAGAAGATGGTTCCTATGATTTATATAATGAAACATTTAGAGAAAGTGCAATAGTTAAAATTGGGAATGTGAAAACTAATTATACAAATACTTCTGTTGAATATGGAACAGGTGGTTATTTCCTTGCTAATTCAAACTATACTTTACCAAGTGAAAATGCTACAACTTCTTCAAGATATTATGTACAAACAAATACAAAAATGAATTATAGAAAAAAAGATAATATCTTAATAGATTTTGAATTTGGAATAACAGATGAAGCAGGAAATGTTCTAGATGAATATAAAAATATCGATGGTGGAATACTTTCTATGTATCGTTTCTATTTTACAGATGGTGATACTTTCTACTATTTCTATCATGATAATGCTTCAAATTCTTGGAAATATGCTGACATAGATGATAGTCTTGCTTGGTCTAATGATTATGTTGATTATGTAGGAAATCGTGCAATTGATGTAAGCCAAATTCTAACAGAAGTTGGCTATAGTTCATTAGATGGTATGAAATTTGGTGTTGAAGTTAAATTGTCTAGTGTTTCTAATGCTTATACGATTTTTAAAACAATAAAATTTAATTATAATAAAGAAACAGTAAGTGAAGTTAATCAATCAAAATTTGATGACATCAGTATGCTTGATGCTTGTAAGAAAACTCAATTACAAGCTAAAGATGAAGCAACTTCTACTGTTAATTATGGATATTATCAAAGTACATGTAATAAACAAGTTTATAAGGCTGTTTATTATACTGTTGATTTTGTTTATGATGTTTATGAAGCAACTTATGGGGAAAGAGAAGTTACCAATTTTGGAAAATCAGACCTTGATAATTATATTAGCAAAGGCTGGTGTGAATATGACTATACAGTTGGCCCTAGCTCATTTAAATTATTAAATGATAAATGTCCTGTAAGAAAAATTTATAATGAAAATAAAATTGTTCTTGATTCAGGAAGTACAAAAATTGAAGTTATCACTTTTGATGCTTTAGTTTCTAATTATAGATATTTAGGATATTCAAAAATGCCAAAATATTTACTTGGTACTGATAATGCAGGTCTTGATTTAATTACAAAGTGTTTTAGAGGCCTTAGAACTTCATTAGTGTTAAGTTTCCTAACTGCAACAGTATGCTTTATCTTTGGATTAGTATGGGGGGCAATTTCGGGATACTTTGGTGGAAATGTCGACTTATTAATGGAAAGATTTTGTGAAATTTTAGGTGGAGTACCTTGGATTGTAGTTATGACTTTATGTATATTACATTTAGGAAATAATTTTGTTACTTTCGTTCTTGCATTATGTTTGACAGGTTGGATGGGTACTGCAGGAAGAACTAGAACACAATTCTATAGATTTAAAGGTAGAGAATACATCCTTGCAAGTCGAACACTTGGAGCTTCAGAGACTCGTTTAATTTTTAAACATATTTTACCAAATGCTTTAGGAACAATTATTACAGGAGCAGTTTTATTAATTCCAA
>CAKPXW010000086.1 GCA_934202505.1 uncultured Bacilli bacterium
TTTTGGACAACAAAAAAGAAGGGGTGCAATTTTGTGCATCTCTTCTTAAAATTGTCATTCTTAACTTAATGACATTGGGACCGAGATCCCTTTTTTGATTTCTATCAGCTAGATTATTTTCCTTCAACAGCATGGCCTGCAGAACAGAATACATTAACCATTTTATCTTTAACCATTTCTTTAACAGCATTTCTTGCAGGTGTTGTATATTTTCTAATTTCAAATTCACTTGGTTGAGTATATAAGAATTTTCTGATTTCTCCTGTAAAGCAAACTCTTAAATCTGATCCAACATTGATCTTACAAATAGCTTTATGAGAAGCTTTATTTAATAATTCTTCAGGAATACCGATAGCTTCAGGCATTTTTCCTCCATATTGGTTAACAAGGGCAAGTCTTGCTTGTGGAACACTTGAAGCACCATGTAATACAAGTGGGAAACCAGGCAACTTTTCTTCTATTTCATCAAGAATATCAAATCTTAATTGAGGTTTTTGTCCTGGTTTAAACTTATAAGCACCATGTGCTGTACCAATAGCAATAGCAAGACTATCAATACCAGTTCTTGAAACAAATTCTACAACATCACTTGGATGAGTAAAACGACCATATTTATCATTAACATCAAGATCTTCTTCAATACCAGCAATAGCGCCAAGTTCGCTTTCAACAACTACTCCATGAGCGTGAGCATATTCAACAACTTCTTTTGTAATTTCAATATTCTTTTCAAAATCATAAGCACTTGCATCAATCATAACTGATGTAAATCCATTATCAACGCAGTATTTACATATTTCTATAGATTTTCCATGATCCAAATGTAGAGCAATTTCTACTCCTGAATCTTCAACAGCAGCTTGTACAATATGACGTAAATATGTTATTCCAAAATATTTGATAACATTTTCTGTTATAGCAATGATAACAGGTGATTTTGTTTCTTTTGCAGCTTCAACTACTGCTTGAAATGTTTCAAGATTATCTACATTGAAAGCACCAATTGAATACTTTCCTTCATAAGCTCTTTTAAACATTTCTTTTGTTGTAACTAATGACATATAAATAATTCCTCCAATAATGTTTCTATGTCATTATTATACAATTTATTTTTTGATAAATCAATTATTACCTAGTATAACTAGGTAAAAACATTTAATAAAAACATTTAATTATCTTTGAAGAAATCTCTTTTATTTAAACATTGAAAACATAAATTTTTTTACTTTTAAGCATTATTGGAATAGAGTAATTAACGATTGTTTCTAGATAGTAGTCTAAAATATTGTAAAATTTTCTTGCTTTCTTTGGAAGAACAATTTTGGCTTTTCCTCCATTTGCATTTTTATAAAATCTATAATCATTATACTAGGTGTTAATCTACATACTTTGACATTATCATTTGTTAATTCTGGACTTTTCAAAAGTAAAAGCAAGTGTAAAATATATAATTGCTCTTTTGGTAGTTCCATAAATTGAAAATCCACTTTAGAACTATAAATTGCGCCTTTTAATCAATATCAATCATAAAATTTCTTCTTTATCCAATTTACATACTGGTTTATCTAGTTGATTTACATCAACATTATTAACTTAAATGTCTATATTTTTAAATGTATTTTGGACAACAGTACATAAGTTTTCTAAGTCATCATACTGAGTAATATCACATTTTATGCTACTAACTTGAGTATTTTATTTGTTCAATTTATTTAATGCTAATTTTAAATTTTCTTCATTGATATCACAAATAACAATATTACAACCTAACTCTTTAAATTTTTTGCTTATTCAAAGTCAAGAACTCTAGTAAATCCTGCAATTACAACACACAAATTTTAAAATGTTTTCTTTCGCAAACTATTATGGATTAAAATCGTATTAAATGCAAAAATAATTGCAATTAATAGTTCCAATGTCTATAAAATAAGTACAAAATTTAATTTTTAAGAAAAAATATTATTTAAAAAAGCAAAAATATATTGCTATAATATAAAAAGGGGGAAAATATAATGATTGAAATTAAAATAAATGCTAATGAGCAAAATAAAAGAATTGATAATTTACTTAAGAAATATTTAAAAAATGCCCCTTTATCTTTTATATATAAACTGTTTCGAAAGAAAGATGTAAAAGTTGCTAATAAACCAGTAAAAATGGATTATATAACAAAAGAAAATGATGTTGTATTTGTATATATTACAAAAGAGCAGGAACAAGAATTTATAAACAAACAAACTATTACCACCTCTAAAAAAAGAAACTTTCAAGTAATTTATGAAGATGATAATGTTCTAATAGTTAATAAAGAGGCAAAACTTCTTGTACATGATGGCGAAGATGGAAATGAAGATACATTGACAAAACAAGTGTTAGACTATTTAATTGAAAATAAATCATATGATATTGAAAACGAAAAAACATTTGTGCCAGCTCTTGCTCATAGAATTGATAGGAATACTTCAGGAATAGTGGTTATAGGGAAAAATTTGCTTTCTTTACAAGAATTATTCAAAGCATTTAAAGACCACGGAGGAATAGAAAAAAACTATAGTGCTTTGGTTTGTGGAAAGGTTTTAAAACAAGGAGTTGTTGATGTTCCTCTTATAAAAGATGAAAAAAGAAAAATTGTAAATGTTGACAAAGATAATGGTTTAAGTGCAACAAGTATCTATGAACCTCTTGAAGTATTTGAAGATGTTTCTTTACTTAAAGTTTCAATTCTAACGGGAAGAACACATCAAATAAGAGTACACATGAATTATATTAATCACCCACTAGTTGGTGATAAAAAATATGGTAATAAGCAAAGTGATATCTTGGCAAAAAAATATAAAATGTCTAATTATTTCTTACATGCAAGAAAAATTTGCTTTAAAAATTTGACAGGAAATCTTTCTTATTTAAATAATAAAGAATTTATAGCACCATATTTTAAATGGCAAGAAAATTTGTTGGAAAGGATAAATAATCATGGAAAATTATTTAATTAAAGCAAATAAATGGAAAAACTCTAGTGTTTTACCACAAAAATTAAAAGATGAACTAAATAAAATGGATGAAAGTCAATTAAAAGAAGCTTTTTATACAGACTTAGAATTTGGTACTGGTGGAATGCGAGGAATAATGGGCCCTGGAACTAATAGAATAAATGAAATTATCATTAGAAAGGCAACATTAGGCTTTGCAAGATTTCTTTTACAAGAGGAAAAAAATATAAAAGAAAAAGGAGTAGTAATTGCTCATGACAATAGATTGAATCATGATGAATTCACAAAAGCAGCAGCTGATGTTTTTACAACCCTTGGAATAAAGGTATATATATTTGATTCTTTAAGACCAACACCTGAATTATCATTTGCTATTCGTTATTTGAAAGCGGGTGGAGGTATAAACCTTACAGCATCGCATAATTCAAAAGAATATAATGGATATAAAATTTATAATTCACAAGGTAATCAATTAATTTTGGCTCAATCAAATATCGTTTTAAAAGAAATTGAATCTATTGAGGATGAGTTAGCAATTGAAGTTAAACCAAATGATAATTTATTAATCACTTTAGATGAAAAAGTCGATGAGGCTTTTTACCAAATGGTTATTGATACTTCTATTAACAAAGATATGCCAAAAAATAACGTTAAAATCGTATATTCTCCTCAACATGGAACAGGATATGTTCCTGCAACTACAGTACTTAGAAGACTTGGATATAAGGTAATTGAAGTTAAAGAACAATGTTTTCCAAGTCCAACTTTTGAAAATACACTTTCTCCAAACCCTGAAAATAAAGACGCTTATGTTTTAGCAATAGAATATGCCAAAAAAGAAAAAGCAGATATGATTTTAACTAATGATCCTGATTGTGATAGAGTGGGTCTTGTTGTAATGGAAAATAATGAACCTATTTACTTAACTGGAAATCAAACAGGAGCTCTTTTAATAAATTATATTTTATCAAATAAAAAATATAATAATGGAATGATATTTAATACTATAGTTTCTTCTTTCCTTGGAAATAAGGTAGCAGAATCATATGGAGTACAAGTTAAACAAACATTAACAGGATTTAAATATATAGGTGATGAAATACATCATTTATTATTAGAAAAGAAAAACGAATTTGTTATGGGATATGAAGAATCATATGGATATTTATTTAATAGCAATGTTCGTGATAAAGATGGAGTTCAAGCTGATGTAATGATTTCTGAAATGGTAAGTTATTATAAACATCAAGGAAAAAATGTTTTAGAAGTATTAGATGAACTATATAAGAAGTTTGATTATTATGTAGATACTCAATATTCCTATTTTGCCAAAGGTATTGAAGGCGTACAAATTATTAATAATTTGATGGAAAAATTAAGAAAAGAAAATTTAAATAATATTTTAGAGTATAAAGTAGTTGTACAAGAAGATTATTTAAAACTTGAAAAGAATGATCATGGTAAAATAAGTCATCTTAATTTTGAAAAATCAAATGTTTTAAGATTTATACTTGAAGATGGAAGTTTTATTGCAATTCGTCCATCTGGTACTGAACCAAAATGTAAATTTTATTTTTCAATACATGATAAAAATATTGCTCTTGCCCAAGAAAAACACGATAGAATTAAAGAATTTTTCTTGAGTTTTATAAATTAAAATGGAATTTGAATATAATATCACTAATAAACATTATCATACAATAGATTTTTATCTTAAAAGTAAATATCAAAAGAAAGTATTTAAAGTGCCTTTAAATGCTTCTTTTACATGTCCAAATAGAGATGGTAGTAAAGGAATAAATGGTTGTGCTTTTTGCTCTAACAAAGGAAGTGGAGATTTTGCTGGAAATCCACAAGAATCTTTGCTAAAACAATTTGCTGATGTAAAAGAAAATATAAGCAAGAAATGGGAAAATGCTTACTATATTGCTTATTTTCAAGCTTTTTCTAATACCTATGGAAGTATTGAAAAAATAAAAAATAATTTAGAGACATTTATTAACAAAAAAGACATTATTGGAATGTCTATTGCTACAAGATGTGATTGTATAGATGAAAACATAGTTGAATATTTGAAATCTATAAAACATAATTTCAAGGAATTTTGGGTTGAACTTGGACTTCAAACATCTAAAAAACAAACGATGAAAGCAATGAATTTATGTTATGATACAAATGACTTTAAAAAGGCTGTCAAATTATTAAGAAAAGCAAATATTGATATCATTGTGCATATAATAGATGGTTTACCACATGAATCACAACAAGATATGATAAATACTATTAATTTTGTTAACAAACTAGATATTCAAGGAATAAAAATTCATTGCCTAAATGTAATTAAAAATACCAAAATAGCCTCGATGTATGAACAGAAAAAATTTAAAGTAATAAGCCAAGAAGAATATATAAAAACAATTGCAAAACAAATAGCTACATTAAAAGAAAATGTAATTATACATAGACTTGGAGCAGATAGTAGTAGTGATGATTTAATTGCTCCAACTTGGATTAGCAAAAAATTATCACTAATTGATAAGATTGATGAATATTTAGATGAACATGAAATATTTCAAGGAGATTTAACTCAATAATATTTTTTTACTTATAGCTAAATTGAAAAGTATTGAATCAAGATATCTATATTGCTCAGTTATACTATTTCCCGGTAATTTTTCTTCTAATTTGTCATAGAAATCATCTTGACATATTGAATAACATAAGTATCTAATTAACCAAATAGATAAATTTGTTGGAGATGAAACAATATTATTAATATCATTATTAAAAGATAGTTCTGGAAAAATAAGATCTTGGTAAACTTTTACAATAAAACATAATTTATCATTATTCTTATGCTTTATTGTCTTTACTTGGTAGTTTAGTGAACTTAAAGGAAGTAATTGCTTATTACACATTTTACTTGTTAAAGAAATTGTATCTATATCTTGTAAAATATATTTCATTGATTTTCTATAATTGTCTTTTAAAAATTTTATAACTTTAGTTTGTAAAGCATTATATTCATTCGTATTCATATTTGTCACCCATCAATAGTATATGAAAAGAGAATAAAGAAAAATGTCGAAAAATATAAAACTTTAAAATTTAGTGAATTAATATTAAAAATAATATATAATTATTATTGAAATAAGGAGAACATAAATATGACAAATGAAAAATTTAATGGCACTCCACATAATCAAGGCAAGATTGGAGACTTTGCTAAAACAGTATTAATGCCAGGAGATCCACTTAGAGCAAAATATATTGCTGAAAATTTTCTTGAAAATGTTGTTCAAGTAAATTCAGTTAGGAATATGCTTGCTTTTACTGGAACTTATAAAGGAAAAAAAGTAACTGTAATGGGATCAGGAATGGGCATGCCATCTATTGGCATTTACTCATATGAGTTATTTAAGTTTTATGGGGTTGAGCAAATTATTAGAATAGGATCGTGTGGTTCATATCAAGAAAATATTAATTTATTTGATGTAATTATTGCTCAAGGAAGTTGTACAGATTCATCTTTTGCAAATCAATATGAATTAGGTGGAACATTCTCAGCACTTGGATCATACGACTTGATAGAGAAAGCAGTAAGTGCTGCTAAAAAATTAAATGTTAATTATCATGTTGGTAATGTTCTTGCAAGTGATGTGTTTTATGGTACAAATCCTGATAAATGGAAAAAATGGGCGAAAATGGGTGTTCTTGCTGTAGAAATGGAAAGTTATGCTTTATATTGTAATGCTGCTTATCTTGGGAAAAAAGCTTTAACAATATTAACAGTTTCTGATTCTTTTACATCACATCAAGAAACAACAGCTCAAGAAAGACAAACATCATTCACACAAATGATGGAAATTGCTTTAGAACTTGCATAATTTTAAATAAGGTTATTTTATGTGGTATTACTATTTAATTGCAATTGGAATTATATTAGGAATTGCTTATCTTGTTTTCCATAAACAAATAACCTTTTTTGTCGTTGCTATAACAGGAAAAAGAAGAATACAACGAAATCTATATAAATCATGCAAAGCAAACGATTATTTGATTTTAAATGATTTATATTTTCCTGTTGATGGTGATCACTTAAGACATATAGATACTTTAATTTTCGGAACAAAATTTATATATGTAATTAAAGAAGTAAAACAGGCTGGCGAAATAAAAATTGGTATGGAAGATGCCTCATGGAGAGTTGTCTACAATAAACAATTAACCCATATCGAAAATCCAATTTTAAAAAATAGAAGAATTATTAGTAGAATCCTTCAAGTAGTACCTGGTATTGAAGAAAGAGACATCATTAATATGGTAGTATTTACAAAGACTTGTAAATTTGATCCAATCAATTACAATAATAAAGAATTTGTTTTAAAAGAAAACGAAGTAATGAAAGCAATAGAAACAATTGAAAAAAATATTGATATTGATGTTTTTGATAATGATGAAGTA
>CAKPXW010000087.1 GCA_934202505.1 uncultured Bacilli bacterium
GCATAGGATAATCAATTTTGGTAGTTGATATTCTATGCTTTTTATTCTTTTGTCATTCTTAACTTAATGACATTGGGCTTACCCCCCTGCTGATTTTGTTATTTTTAGCTTTTTTTACTAAACATTATTGATATTTATATTTTTTTGCTCTATCAAAGAATTGTAAATTTCATTAACTACTTCAATATAACAATTATACGAAGGATGATTATAATCATTAATAGTTAAATAATAATTCTTTTTATCTAAGTAACCTTTTCTAAGTTTATTCCACATATTATTTTCTTTTATAAATTTTGTTTTTTCATCAATGCCATTTGAATTTTTAATAATATTCCATTTCCATTCATCATTTTGAACAATGCCAGTTTTTTGATGAATAAGTTTGTTCCATTTACCATCTATCAATTTAGTAATTGTTAAATCTATACTAAATTCTGTTGTATTTCCTTCTTCAAAAAACATAGTTTTTGTTGTTAATGCTGATTTAGAATCATCGCAATCGTTCAATTCAAACTTAGATAAAACTTCATTAAATTTACTTTTTACATATTCTTTGATATCTTTTCCTGTTTTAAATATAGAATTATTCATGTAAATAATATTAAGATTATAATCTAAATCTATTGGTTCATTTCCATTTTGCGTTTCTAATTTTTTCGCTCCACTTCCAACCATTTGCATATTAACTTGCATTTTACCTTCCTTATTTATTAAATTTACAAGTCTATTTATAATGTCCGAACAGTATCTTCTCATATTACTTAAAAACTCTTTGTCTTCTATCCAATGAAACATACCTTTAACCCTCACTTTATTTTTTCTTTGTTAAATCCACATTGAAGTTTTTATTATTAAACGAATAAGTAGCTTCATCTGCTTTACTTGCTAATATTTTCCAAGAATTATTAGAAATAATATCTTCATTACCTCTTTTTGACAATTTAATACCACGTGTTTCTATATCTTTTTGAGTTGCAAGTAAAAATTTATTATTTTTATATATAATTTTATTTAATATTTTTTCTTGGTTGCTATCTAATTTAAATTCATAAATATCCGCTAAAACAAATTCATAGCATCTATAAATAGATTGATATGAAAATTCAATAAACCTTGATGTAAAAGAATAATTTATAACACCCATTGATTTTGGATCAACAGAACTATCTTCAAATACTTCTTCAATAAATTCTCTTGTAATATCATTTTCATTTTCTCTGTTAGAAATATCTGTTTCAAAATGCTTTACAAATTCTTTTATATATTTATCTTTCATATAAAATCTATAATCATTTTTAGATGTTTTATCATTTTTTATTTTATCATCGGATTCTATATGATAATTTTTGCTTAAATAGTCTTTTTCATCATCATTATATTTATAAACCCCACCTATTGGTTGATATTTACCAGTATTACGAGAACTTTTAATTAGTAAATATTTATCATTAATTTTAATTCTATATAAATAAGCAAAAGATATTCTAATCATAGTATCTTTATTTATATTCTTTTCTCTTCTCGATCGACGTTCTGATAATTCCCAGCTTTGTTTAATCAAAAATATCTCAACAAACATATTCCATTCTTTTGGTAAAAAAATACCAAGAAAAACTCCACTAATAGATGAAAATGCAGGGATTTTTTTACTTCACTAATTATAATTATAGTTAACAATATTATGCATACAGTTAATAATCCAACAAACTTTTTATATTCTTTCTTCATATATCATATATCTCTTTTGTATATAACATGTTTTATTATTACTAAACATTCCATCCTTTCCATATTAAAAACACATAATTCGACAAAATTTGCTCATGTTTTTATTTAATTTGCATAAAAAAAGACATTCAATAACTTGAATGCCTAATTTTATATTTATTAAATCCAAGGAAGTTCTACATTAGTGGTAGTAGTTTTATTACTTTCACTAGATGTAGTGTCCTCACTTGTAAAAGATAATGAGCTTTCTTCACTATTATCTATTACACTAGATGAAGATTCTTCACTTTCTTTATTATAAGAAAAGTTATCTTCATCATTATTACAACTAGTAATAAATATTGGTAAAATAAGTAATACTGTTAATAAAAGTTTTTTCATTAATTATTTGCCACTAAATGGGAAAAGTTCTTCTTCTTCACCAGCAACATTTCCACCAAATGCTTTACTAGTTTCTAATACATTATCAGTTTCAAATTGAATAACATCAATTGATGGTTCAATATATTCTTTTTTCATCGTAATTTTCCCCCTTTAATTATTCTGCAGTATAATTTGCTAAATAATTTAACACACCTGAATTAGCAACTACTTGTTCATTATCAGATTGTAATGATAAGTAATCAGCTGCTATAGATTTAACTGAGCATGTTTTTGCTTGCATATAATAATAAGTACCATCAATACAAACATAACATCTTGCAGTAACTTCTGTAGTATAATCAGCTGCAGTTAATCCAGTAAATAGAACTGCAAATTGATAATAATTACCAGTTTCGCTTTCTTCACTTGCAAGTTCTGTATCAACTCTTACAGGAGTAAGTGCTTTTGTATTACCTGCATTTTCAACTGTTAATTCATTTTCGCCTAGAACACTAGTTGCTTGAGAAATAACACCAAATGTTACATTTGTACCTTCAGCTACTAATCCATCATATAAATCTTTAGATATAGTTGTTCCAAATCTTAATGATGTAGATTCGATATCATAAGTATATGTTGCAGCCATTCCTGAATAAGTAATTTTAGCAGTTTCAATTCTTAATTGTGTAGTATTATCATTTGCTATTTTAAACGAAGTTGTTCCGTTTTCAAATGAATAAGTTGTTCCAGTTAATGTTGCATCCTCATCTGAAGTTATAGTACATTTTGATAAATCATTATAGCTTTTAACTAAAGATAATTCGATTGATTTAATCAATAATTTATCACTAGTAGTTGATATTTCAAAAATATTTCCTTTATATATTCTAATTGTACCATCAACATTAACTCCAACATGAAGATCATTAGTTCCTTTATTAGATTTAACATTAAATAGATTTTCATCTACTCCTAATAAAAGAGCATCATTTTCACCTGTCATATTGCTGGTTTTACCTGAATATTGAATAGTTGCTACTCCATCAGTATTTGTGTATGAAATATTTGTAGAATAAGCAAGTTTTAATTGAGATTTTGTAGATGCTCTTTCAAAAGTCTGTCCAATATTTTCTGGAGTTGATTGTTTTTCATAAGATAATGTATATGATTGAATAAACAAGGAGTTAACAGTTGCTGCAATTACAATTGTCAAAGCCTCTCCAGTACCAATAGTATAATTCGAATTACCCATGGTCACAGTCACATTTCTATAACTAGTTCCAAAAGATGTATTATCAAACCATTTGTTAAATGCTGTGCCAGAACTTATTTCAGCCAAAGTCTCATTGCCGGCTTTCGCAGAAAAAGTTCCTGCGCCTTTACTAGAATTTGAATGCATATAAAGAACAATGCCCTTAATAATATATCCATCAAGTCCTGTTATAGATAATGTAGCACTATTGCTTTTAGTTAATTGTTCTTTATTAGCAGTATAAGTGTTTTTAAAAGTAGCAGTGCTTCCTTCAATCGCACCAGTACTAGTAACAGAACTTGCTGAATCAATTGTGTATTTAACAGTTCCTGTTTCCTCTGCCTTTACCACTTGTTGTGTTTTATTATTTACTGTACTAGTGCCAGTTATTACTAAAGCAAGTGAAGCAAATAATGTTAATACCATCTTAGAAAAATTATTTCTTTTCAATGTTATTTTCCCCCTTTCATTATATTTAAAAATAACAAATAAAGAATTTAATTATATTAGATGATTACTTTACCATCTCAATATACGGGATTATTCTAGCATAATGCATAGTATTATTAAAGTCTAAATATAGTTTTTTTACAATTTTGTTAATTTATACTACTTAATCTTGCTTAAATAACAAGTATCGCAATATATGTCACCATATATCAATATTAATACTATATAATAGTATTTATTAATATGTTATTTTATTTTTGTTAAGTCCAGCTTAAAAATGTTTTTAAGTAAATTTTAGTTGTTAGGGGTATAATATATAAATGTTTATGGAAAAAGAAGGTGAATAACTTAATGAAATTGTTACTTGCGGAAGATGAAAGAGATTTAGCTAATGCTATAAAAAGAATACTTGAAAATAGTCATTATGAAGTAGATGTAGCATATGATGGTCATGAAGCATTAAATTTAATACAGAAATACCATTATGATGCTTTGATATTAGATATAATGATGCCACGTATTGATGGCATAACTCTTGTTAAAACTATTAGATCTTCAAATAATAATGTTCCTATTTTATTACTTACTGCAAGGGCTGAAATAGATGATAAAGTATTAGGCCTTGATGCAGGAGCTGATGATTACCTAACTAAACCATTTGTAATTAAAGAATTACTAGCTAGAGTAAGAGCTTTACTTAGAAGAAACAATAATGAATGTGGTATACTTACTTTAGGTAATTTCTCTCTTGATTCTAAAACATATGAATTAAAAGCTGAAAGTAGTGTTCGTCTTACTAATAAAGAATTTAAACTTATGGAATATTTAATGGAAAATAAAGCATTATATTCTTCAAGTGAAAAATTATTAGAATCAGTATGGGATTTTGATACTGATTCAGAGATCAATGTAGTTTGGGTATATATTTCCGAACTTAGAAAAAAACTTGAAAAAATTAAAGCAAATTATACAATTAAAGTAGCTCGTGGTGTAGGATATCGTTTAGAGGAAATAAAATAATGATTAAAAAGTTAAGAATTAGATTTATTCTAATTACTATGTTATCTTTAATATTTGTACTTAGTGTAATTGTTGCTGTTGCTAATTATATATCTTTTAAAAATGTCTATCGTTATGCTGATACCATTTTAGAAATGTTACAAAATAACGATGGTAATTTTGAAGGTATTGATTTTTCAGAAAACAAACCTAATTCTTTAAGTTTGATTTCAAATCCAACAGGAGATATGACTGATGAAACTCCTTATGAGACAAGATTTTTCACTGTAACTTATAAAGAAGATGGTTCAATTGATAAAGTTAATGTTTCTAATATAACTCTATGTTATGAAGAAGCTATTGAAATTAGCAATGAAGTTATGAAAAATAAAAAGTTAAAAGGAAATATTGATACTTATAGGTATTTAAAGAATCTTGAAAAACATAATGTAGTTTTTATGGATATTTCTAGACTTAAAAATAATAGTATGTTATTTTTCAAAAATAGTATTATTGTTTCCTTTACAGGAACAATTATCGTATTTGTTATGATTCTATTTATTTCTAAAAAAGTTGCTAGTTCTTTTGTTAAAAGTTATGAAAAGCAAAAAAGATTCATTACTGATGCAGGACATGAATTAAAAACTCCTCTTACTATTATTTCGGCCAATAATGAACTTATTGAAATGGAATATGGAGAAAATAGTTTTACTGAGGCTATAAATAAACAAGTTGTTAGAATGAATATCATGGTGAAAAACTTAACTGAACTTGCTAAACTTGATGAAAAAGAAAAATTAGATAATTTAATTAACTTTTCTATGTCAGATGCTGTACTTGATATTGCTAATAATTTCAAAACGGCATTTGAAAAAGAAAATAAAACTTTTGATTTAAATGTTCAAGATAATATTATTTTAAAAGGCAATGAAAGATGCATTCGTCAATTGCTTTCTGTTTTATTAGATAATGCTTTAAAGTATTCTTTAACTAAAGCGAGTTTATCTTTAACTGAAAATAATAAAACTATTACCTTAATTTGTAAAAATGATAGTGCTCATATTGCAAAAGGTGATTTAAATTACTTCTTTGAAAGATTTTTTAGACAAGATGATGATCGAGGAGTTATTGAAGGTAGCGGAATTGGTCTTTCTATTGCTCAAGAAATTGTAATGTTACATCATGGTAAAATCACTGCTTATAGTGAAAAAGACTATGAATTTACTATAAAAGTACTTCTTTAGAGAGATTTTCTCTCTTTTTTTATAAAAAAAAGTTTTTTTAAGTATTTTTTAGGTTGCATATTTATAATTACAATTGAAAGGTATACTAACAGCCTTTCAACCCTCGCTTAGAGAAATATTTCTACCCCTTTTTTAAAAAAGCTTCAGGATCCCCACACTCCCTGAAGTCTTTTTTATTTTATTTGAATTTTATAAATTATCTTATCATTACATTTTCCATATACAATATCGTTTTCTTTATAGATAGTTATTGTATCATTAAAAAAACTTTGATTTACAAAATCAATTTGTAATGAATTAATATTACTTGGTAAATACTTTTCACTCATAAGTAAATAACGTGTATTGTTAGTATGATTATTACCATCAATATCTATTGGTTGAATTTGATATGTAGACATTTCTTGACCCGTTTCTAAAATATCTATTTTTTCAAATACATCTTTGGGATTTAAATAGTTACTTTCTTTTTTATAACTTCCTGGAAATGCAATGTTTTTAGCAGGAATGATATGGTAAGTATGCATATCTATTGTAAGCCATTTTTCTAAAGCTTTAATGACAATTTCATTATTTTCATTTATTAAAGCAAATTCGCGATGACAATCAACTCTTGCCCCATCATGTGGCCAAGTTATTAATGTTAATTTATCGTTAACTTTAGGGGTTTTTAAAATATCTATTCTTAGTTTTGATAAAACCCAATATAAATTCTTTTCTAATAATTTTTCATATCCTACACCTAAATTATAAGCATGAGATGAAGCAATATCTTGTAAATATTTACTTATTGCAAACATTGATATATTGTCATTTATAAAATCATTTTCTTGTAAAACGATTTCTAACTTTTCTTCCATTATTCCCATAAATTTTTCTCCTATTTACTAATTATATCCTTAAATACTTCACTTGCTATTAATAAACCTTCTGCTGCAGGAACAAAAGCATTAGATCCTGGAATTTCTCTTTTATTTGTCACTTCTAAAGATTTTTCAAGTGGTGTAACTGGTATTTCTTTTGAATAAACTACTTTTACCTTTTTTATATTTAGTTTTCTAAGTTCTCTTCGCATTACTTTAGCTATTGGATCCATTTCTGTTTTAAATAAGTCTGAGACAATAAATCCCATAGGATTAGTTTTATTACCCGCTCCCATTGCACAAATAATTGGTGTGTTTGCTTCTTTGGCTTTGATAACTAAAGCAATTTTAGCAGATATTGTATCAATAGCATCGACAACATAATCA
>CAKPXW010000088.1 GCA_934202505.1 uncultured Bacilli bacterium
ATTATCAATATATCATTCTTTAGATGAGATTAAAAAAGCTCCTTTAGAGCAATTAAAACAAATCCTTCCTGAAAAAGTGGCTATTAATCTATTAGAAAAGTTAAATGAAAAATAGTCGCTTTTTCCTTTTTTATCATAGTATAAAGGGGAAGAAGTGATGTTATGAATAATTTTGTATTATTAATAGGGTTGTTATTACCATTTTTAGGAACTTCAATAGGAGCATTGGGTGTCTTTTTTATTAAAAAAAACACTAATAATAGCATTCAAAAAATTTTATTAAGTTTTGCTTCTGGAATTATGTTAGCAGCAGCTATTTTTTCTTTAATAATTCCTTCACTTGAAATTGCTAAAAATACTATGAAAAGTAGTCTTACTTGGTTACCAGCTGCAATAGGTTTTTTCTTGGGAATTTTATTTTTACTTTTACTTGATAAAATAATAAGTAAAATGCAACATTTAAAAGAAAAGACTAAGAAGAATTCTTTAATGCTAGTTTTATCGATTACAATTCATAATTTTCCTGAAGGTATGGCAATTGGAGTAGCCTTAGCTGGACTTTTAAACGCTAGTAAAGATGTTACTTTAGCTAGTGTTTGCACCTTAATTATAGGTATAGCTATTCAAAATATTCCAGAAGGAGCCATAGTATCAACTCCCTTATTAAATGATAAAAAAAGTCGATTAAAATCTTTTGGATATGGCGTTTTATCAGGAATTGTAGAACCTATAGGGGCATTTTTAACCTTATTGCTTACTAATATTTTCTCTTTAATATTACCATATGTATTATCATTTGCTGCTGGAGCAATGTTTTATGTTGTAATTAATGAATTAATTCCTGAATCATTTGATGATAATAAAAATTATTTAAATACCATCTTTTTAACTCTTGGTTTTTTAATAATGTTAATATTAGATGTTGCTTTAGGTTAATTAAATAGCCTTTTTTTATTATAATAATCATAAAATATTATTAATTTTCATATTATTTTTTGAGGTGAAAAAATGGGCCAATTAATTACAAAAAGAGAAAAAGAAATATTTCAATATTTAGTAGAAAATAAAACAACAAACCAAATTGCTACAATATTAAATATTTCTCCTAAGACTGTAAGAAATCATATTTCAAATGTGATTTTAAAACTGGATGTTAAAGGTAGAACTCAAGCAATATTAAAACTAATAATTATGGATCAAATTATAATTAATAAAAATATGTTTTAATTATGTGCTATTTATTTTTCCTTTTTCATATAGTTAAGTGAGGTAATGTATATGAAAAAAATGAAAACGAAAAAGAAATTATTATTTATTTTTATTCCAATTTTAATCGCATTAATTGTAGTAAGTGTAATTGTAAAAAATTACAAAGATAAGCAAAACAACAATATTTTAAATGAAAATTCAACAAATGAAAATGTTGATTTTACTTATGCAAAAGTATATCTTTTGGATAAAGACAATGTATTACTACCATTATCAATTAAATGTGAAGAATATGAAAATCCTGGTGAATTATATCATTATTTATTTACATGTTTAAAAGATGATACAAATTATGAAAATTTTAAAGGGTATATTCCATCATCATGTAAAGTAAATCAAATTGAAATAAAAGATGGTATTGTAAGTTTTGATTTAGATGAAAACTTTAATAAATATGAATCTAAAAATGAACTTAAAATATTAGAAGGTTTGACTTGGACTTTTACACAATTTGAAAATATTGACAAATTAGAATTAAAAATCAATGGTCAAAAACTTAAAAATATGGAAATAAATAAAACACCATTAAATAATTATCTTACTAAAGATAACATAGGAATTAATAACTTTTTATTAACATCAACTTTATTTCAACAAGGTGAAAAAGTATTAAGCTATTATGAAAAAGAAATTGATGATAAGTTTTATTATGTTCCTGTTACTCATTATGTAAGCAATAAAAATAATTTAAAAGCATATGATTTAACTATATCTACACTATTTAAAAAGCCAGATCCATTAAGTAATCTTCAAGTTGCAAGATGTATTAGCAAGACATCTATGGTAAGTAATAGTGTAGTGACAGATAATATTTTATATGTTTCCTTAACAGAAGATATTTTATTCGATGAGCTTACAGTATCTAAAGATGTTTATGAATTATTAAAACTTTCTACACAACTTTTAAGTGATATAAAAGATGTTTCATTTCTAATTGAACTTGAGCAATATCAAGTCAATGGTTTAAAAGAAAATGAAGAAGTTCAAGTGTCTGAAATTGTCTTTAACAAATATTACATTTAAAAAATCTTGTGAAGATCGATTATTATTTCTTGACCATTTTCTACAAATAAATTAAGTTTATTGCCAATTAGAAGATGGTTTAAATCAATTTCTTTCTTTACAAGTATATGAATTGTTGCAAAAGCATAATAAAAATTTAAAATTTCAAGATAAGAAAGATTATCTGGCATATTTAATTTTAATTTAAATGATGTAAATGTTAATGGCTCGAACCCTAAGATTCCTTCTGCAAATATCCTTTCATAAAGAGCATTTTCAGCAGATAATTGGGCCTGATTTCCTTCGGGATAGGCTTCAATTGCATATGGAACATGATTTCCAAGTAATCGGTTATTAGAATATTTTACTAATATTTCATAGGCTTTATTGGCATATCCAGCAATAAACATTGCTCTTATTGCCATCAATGTTGCTCTATCCCAAATGGTTTCATTGTTATCGATAATTTTAAGGCCACTAGCATTTAGTAATAATGGATTAGTTATGTCTTTTATGATATCATCTTTATAATCTTCAATTCCCATAATTAATGGATAAAATATATGGGCTCTTAGATGCGTTTCTTCTTTACAATAAATATAATGATTGTTTTTATGGAAGTATTTTATAATACTTTCTTTTAATTTGTTTGTTTCTTGTAAATAATCATTTTCAATATTCAAAGAGGAAAATAATCTAGACGCATATTTTAAAGCACCATAGGCAATAGAATTAGTTGCTAAATTATAACTTCCTGATTCAAATCTATTTTCAAGTTCATCAGTATTGGAAAAGATAATACCTTCTTTGCTTTTCTTTTTTAAAATATAAGAAATGGCATTTTGAATTTTTTTAACATACTTAAAGGCTTTACTTTCATTGCCTGAACATAATAGATAAAAACAAAGACCATAAACATACATTTCATTATCGCCTCTATCTAATGCTCCATTCCAAAAAGTATCCCCTTCGGCTACAATAGATGAAACAATTGGTTTTGTTTTATAAACGTATTTTCCAAACATTTTAAAGGCATTTTCTATAGCTTTATTTCCAGAATAATAATTTAAATAACTAAAAAATGGTGCTGTATATTCAAGTTGATCATTTGTCCATATTCCAGCGTAATATTGTCCACCACATGGTGAATGCATTAAACCATTTTTAGTATTAAAAATTGTTTCTGTACATCTTAATTTGCATTTTAAAGCTAATTCATTAATAACTTTATTTGGAGTATTAACATAATAATAAGTACTAACTAGGCCTTTTATATTTTGAAGTCTATTATAATCACCAATTTCATCTAATTTTAAAGTGTCATCTTTATAATAACAAGCAATCGATAAATAACATTCAAATGATTCGTGAACTTTTAATTCTTGATAAATTTCTTTTTTTTCATCATTAAAGAATATTTTAAGAAAATATGGAATAGAATTAGCTATATTTTCTTTTATTTCCAAATAATTTTTTTCCAATGCAAGATGTACAGTAATATTTTCCATTGTTGGATTAGTAATTACGAATTTTGTTATAGAGCAAGGGAATCTATTTGAAGAGTAAATACATCTATTTATTCTTATATTATTTGAATATGTTTTAATATTAAATAAATTATCTATAATTATTTTATTAACTTTTTCCTGGATTAAGTCATTATTTACAAAGATGTTAACAATATCTTCCAAAGAAATTGCAAATGAACCTCTAGTATCATTTATTTCTTTTCGAAATGTTGGAAAAACAAGATGATATTTTAAATATAAATTTTTATTAGCATCTACACCATATTGAATTATATTTGAAGAATAACAAGATGTAGTTTCGAAATGATCATAATAAGGAATGTTTTTAAAATTCACATCGAAAATAACATTATCATCATTTAAAAAATGCATTATTTTATTAGCATTGTTAATTTTAACTTTTTCATCAAATATTTCTTTTGGATTTATAACATACTTCATACTTTTAATATTCCATAAATATTTTATTTATAGTATCCTTTACTTCTTAAAAGTATATTAAACTTGATAAATACTTGCAAGGAAAAATTATTTTTTATAAATATTAAAAAGGCCTAGAGGCCTTTTATTGTAGCAAGTTAGTATTCAACATTAGTAACTACAGCATTAGAAATAGCATTTTTTGTACAGCAACATTGTTTAAAGCAAAGTGTAGCATTATGATTTAAAGGACGGTATTTACGACAACAATCACATGTTGTAACTTTTACGCAACAACAACTATCACCATATGCTTTACATGTGTAAGTCAATGTAATTGTATTTCCAAATGTTAAGAAATTGACATTAAATCCTTTTTCAGGGTTTAAATCTAAATAAGCAGTACCATTGACAGTTAATGTTCCAGGAATAAATACAAGAGGACAAGGTAGATTATCTTTAAAGTAACCATAAGATACATTTGGATCATTATTTGTAATTGTACAAGTATATGTTACCAAATCACATGGCTTTAAAGTTTCATTATTAGATGTAAGAACTAAATTAACTTCTGGACAGCTATTTTGACAAAAATTTGTGTTGTTCATAATTCACCTACTTTCACATTACTACACTTATAATTATGATTTTTGTAGAAAAATAATTAGGCTTAAACCTAAAATATATGTTTTTTTAAAAAAAGTTGTTATAATTATTAGGGAGTTGTTAAGATGGATGGAATTATATTAGTTGATAAAAAAGAAAATATGACAAGTTATGATGTCATAAGAAAAGTAAAAAGATATTTTAATACTTCTAAAACCGGTCATTGTGGAACATTAGATCCATTTGCTACTGGCCTTTTAATTATTGGTATTAATCAAGCTACTAAAGTGTTATCATTTTTAGAAAGTGAATATAAAGAATATGAAGCAACTATTTCCTTTGGTAAGTTTTATGATAGTTATGATAAAACGGGAAACTTAATAAAAGAAAGTACTATAAATCCTTTTACTAAAGCAAAAATAAATGAAGTATTAAAATCATTTATTGGAAAATCATGGCAAACACCTCCTATTTATTCGGCAATTCATGTAAATGGCAAAAGATTATATGATTATGCTAGAAATAATGAAACAGTTGATATAAAAAGTAGGGAAATTGAAATTTTTGATATTAAACTTTTAGGCTTTACAAATGATAGTATAAGTATTTATGTTAAATGCTCAAAAGGAACTTATATTAGATCACTAGGAGTTGATATTGCTAAAAAATTAAATAATGATGGTTATCTTTCTTCACTTAGAAGAATTAGCATTGGGACTTTTAAAGCAGATATAGCTAATAAAATTGAAGATTTTAATACTAATAGTATTATTGTTCATCCTATATCTGAAATGTTAAATATTAAAAACATTGTTATTGAAGATGAATATTTACATAAAATTTATAATGGCCATTTGATGAATTTTAATAGCGATGATAAATATTTACTGATTAATAGAAAAGATGGTACAAGTATCGCTATTTATACAAAAAACGATAATAACTATCGTTGTTTGAGAGGACTTTTCAATGAAGAAACTAGATATAAATAATCTTAATGTTATAAGAAATAGTGTAGTTGCTATTGGCTTTTTTGATGGAATTCATTTAGGACATCAAAAAATACTAACTAAAGTTCAAGAAATTGCTTTAAATAAAAATCTAGATAGTGTTATTGTTACTTTTTCTGATATTCTTCTTAAAATGTTTAAAATGAAATATACAATAACTACTTATGCACAAAAAATAAAAGAAATCAGTCGTTATAAAATAGACTATAATTTTACAATAAATAAACAAAACAAATTATATAATTTATCAGCTAAAGAATTTTTAGATTTTTTAGTAAATAACTTAAATTGTAAATATTTAGTTTGTGGAAAAGATTTATGTTTTGGAAATGATAAACTTGGAAATATTGACTTTATTAAGAAGAATAGTGCTATTGAAGTAATTGAAGTTGATGATGTTATTATTGATAATATTAAAATCTCTTCGAGTTATATTAGAACGCTTTTACTTAATGGAAACATTGAAAAAGCTAATGAATATTTATCTTTTCCTTTTACTTTAAATGGTATTGTAATTAAAGGAAAGCAAATAGGGAGAACTATTCATTATAAAACGGCAAATTTGAAAGTGCCAATGAATAGTTATTGTTTAAAATATGGGGTATATTATGGGAAAGTATATATTAAAAAAGATATTTATTATGCCATGATAAATATTGGAAATAATCCCACAATTGATAATTCAATGAATTTAAAAATAGAAGCTAATATATTAAATATAGATAGAGATTTATATAACCAAGGTATAGCTATTCAATTATTAAAGTACCATCGAGAAGAAATTAAATTTGCAAATATTGAAAAATTAAAAGAACAATTAGATATAGATTTTCAAGGATTAATTTCTTTTTCAAAAAATTGCGAAAAATTGCGAAAAAAATGATTGATATTTAAATAACACTTGAAAAAATAAGAAAAAAAATGTATAATGTCAACGACATTTACCCGGGTGAAAAATCTCCAATTTCATTCCTAGTATGTGCCACTAATAGTTAATAGGAGGATAAATAAAATGTTAACAAAAGAAAGAGTAGCTGAACTAGTTAAAACTTATGGTGCAAATGAAAAGGATTCTGGTTCTCCAGAAGTTCAAATTGCAATTTTAACTGAAAAAATCAAATACTTAACTGAACACGTTAAAGCTAATCCAAATGATCACCACAATCGTCGTGGATTATTAAAATTAGTTTCTAAAAGATCTGCTTTACTTAAGTATTTAAAAAACGACAATTATGCTCGTTATTCAGCAATTGTTGCTAAACTAGGATTAAGAGGCTAATCAAAACTGGACATTGTTCCAGTTTTTTTAATAATGATTTAAAACCTGTAAAAAATAATAATGGTGATTAATATTAAAAAAATAATATCTGTTTTTTTACTTTTTTGTACAAGTTGTAATAGAGAAAATATCATAAGTGAAGAAAGTATTTCATATATAAATAGTATGGA
>CAKPXW010000089.1 GCA_934202505.1 uncultured Bacilli bacterium
ATTCACAACAAATGATCCTGATCAAAATGGAAAAAATGATACATATGGAATCTCTCCTTTTGGAGAAACTTTCTATCTAAATCCTTTATATCATGCTTTTGGAGTTACTCCAGATTATGATTTAGATAGTAATAATGATCCTACATATATGTATCTTACTAATGAATTTAAATCTTTTTTAACTTGGTTTAATAAAATGTATAAAAATGGATATGTTGATCCACAATTTGCTACTAATAAAAATTCAGATGATCGAACAAAATTTTATGAAGGTAAAGTAGGAATGCTTATTACTAATGCCGAAAACCATGTTACTTGGATAGGCGATGCTTTTGATAATGCTAATGGTTTAAATGAAGATGGAACTAGTAAGTTTACTTTTGGACCTGCACCAGTTGGTACAAAAAATCTTGGAAAAGAAGGCGCATCTGGATTTTCTGATTGGGGCGGATGGTGGGGAGGATATTCAATCTCTAAAGATTGTAAAGATCCTCACGCTGCTTTAAGATTTTTAAATTTTATGTACTCTCCTGAAGGAAATAAATTAAGAAATTATGGTATAAAAGGCACTCACTATGATGAGGTAGATGGTAAAATAATTCCAAATATTGCAAATAGAAATAATGAACCAAATGATACTTTTGTAACTAATAAGGATGCAAATGGAAATTCTATACCAAATGGATATTATAAATTTGGTAGTGCTTTTTGTGGAAATATTGTTTGGGATGAGAATAATACTTCATGCCATCTTCTAATTGTTCCAGAAATAATTAATACAAAATATGCATCTTTAATTGAACTTGGTGTTAAATACAATACATTATCTACATCAAGACTTACAAATGTAACAGGATTTTATTCATCATATACAACAAAAATGAAAAAAATTGTTGATGAATCTAATTCTTATGCAATAAATGCCATTATGGGGAATAAAAATTTAACATCAGATTACGACTCATTAATGAATACAATTCAAACTAAAACATATGATTGGAATAATGTTAAAAAAATGATTAAAGAAGTAGCTAGCAAGGCAGGTATTATATAATGAATTTAAAAATATTATCTATGGCTTTATCAACTATAATGTTGACTAGTTTAACAGGCTGTAAAAATGTTGAACCATCTATTAATTATCAAGAAAAGTATGGTGAAAATTTTAATCTTGAAAATACTAAAGCTAATAAAGAATTTGTGTATGGAATGGGAGATCTTGCTTGGTCGGAATATTCTTGGAATGCAGAAGGGAAAAAAATCGATTATAAACAAACATCTAAATTGATGAATGCTATGGGAGTTAAAAGTGTTAGAGTATGGTTGCATTGTAATTGGATTATGAATGATCCAAATACTTTTAATGAAAAAGGATTGACTTTAGCTAAAGATATCGTAAATGACTTAGATTCTTATAATTTTCAACTTATTGGTATGAATCATTCTAATTTCCATAAATCATCTTATTCAAATTCATCATCTACGGTTGCAAAACCCGCTCGTGATTTAAGTGAAAATAGTTATTATTTACAATGGCTAGATGAATATGAACTTACTTGGTATAATTTAGTTTCTCAATTTCCAACAATAACTTATTGGGAAATTGATAATGAATCAAATATTGATACTTTTTTTGCAAAATTAGGAGGAGGAACCTTCTCATTAAAAGAAAAAGCTGATATTTTTACTGATATGTTATATTTTGCAAGTAAAGGAATTCATAGAGCAAATCCTAATGCTATTACCATAATGGGTGGACTTGTAATTGATACTGCAGAAACTTTTTTAGAATATATCTATGATAATATTGCCAAAGATGATGCTTTTAGTAATTATCCAGATGATTATTTCCAAGTCGCAGCATGGCATCCATATATGGATTCATTTACCAAAGAAAAATTTACTAGAACAAATAATGATATTTATGAGGTAATTAAAAGACGCGAAGGTAAAGATAAAAAAGTGTTTTTGACTGAATTTGGTTTTTCTGAAGGAGCAGTTAGTGTAAATAGTCAAAAAACTTATATAAAAGAAGCCTATGATATTATAAAAAATGATTTACCATATGTAGAATCATGTCATTATTTTAGAATGTATGATGATTTAAATTCCACTTGGGGAAGTAGCAAAGAAAAAACTTTTGGATTATACACAGATCCAAAAGAAAAAGGAATGATTAATGCTGAAGGAAAATACCAAAATGAAGTAAAAGCTTCTCCTAAAGAAACAGCTTATGTCTATCAAGATATGGCCAAAGGACAAGGCTCTCTTACTACATATGCTGAACTATTAAAACAATTAGAGACCAATAATGAAAAATAGTAAATATTGGCTATTAATTATAATTTTTGCTGCCTCGTGTAATAAAATAAAACCAATTTCATCAACAAACTATACTGAACTAGATTATGGGAAAAATTATAAAGAAGAAAATACATTAGTTAATAATGAATTTCTTGCTGGAATGTGTTATATGCAATATGAATGGCAAGATAAGTTAAATGATGACTATGTATTACAAGCCATGAAAAATATGGGCGTTAAAAGTTTACGAACATGGATGCATTTTTCTTATTTTCTAGAAAATCCAAATACCATTAAACAAGATAATGTAAAGAAGATGCATGATTATCTTACCAAAGCAATTGATATGGGTTTTCAAATTATAGGAATGAATCATTATTCATATCATGAAAAAGGATATTTTTCAATTGGTAAAGAAAAAAGAATGGATTTTGAAAATGAAGTTTCAAAATATAATATTTGGCTTGATAATTATGAATTATCATGGTATACATTGGCAAATGAGTTTTCGGAAATAGCCTATTGGGAAATCGATAATGAAATAAATAATCCAGATTTCATGTATATAGATGGTCAAAAAAATAATGTGTTAAATCAAAAGGAAATGGCGCATATTGCGCTTGATATGTTATATAAAGGATCAAATGGCATCCATAAAGCAAATCCCAATGCTAATACTATAATGGGAGGATTAGTTGATTCTTGTGGCCTTGGAAAAGGAAGTTCCTATAATGGTATTTATACAGGAACAAACAAAGAATTTTTAGAAATATTATATGATTATATTGCTTCAGGAGAACATGGTTCTATATATCCAGATGATTTTTTTCAAATAGCTGCTTGGCATCCATATTATTATCAAAATAGTGCTGATGAATATTTTGTCTTAGAAAATAATGCAATATATGAAATAATAAAAAAGCATGAAGGAAAAGATAAAAAAGTGTTTTTAACTGAGTTTGGGTGGAGTGATAATAATGTTAGTAATAAAGGACAAAATATTAAAGATTTATTTACAACATTAAAAAATCAAATGCCATATGTTGAATCTTTACATTACTTTTTATTATTTGATAAAACTGAAAATTTAGATGTTGGACTATATAATTATCCATTAGGCAATAATTGTTATCCTAAAGATAGTGCGCACGCCTATCAACAAGTTAATGGTGGAAAGGGAAAATTAGATTTTACTTTTAAAAAATAGTACACATGCCATACTAAAACAAATATCTAGCAAAATAGGTTAGCGTATTTGTTTTTTTAATTTATAAATATAAAATACTAGGATATTTTAAATAAATATTATATACTTTTTTAGGTGATAAATATGAAAAATAAATACTTATTAGTTATGTCTATTTTTTTAATTGGTTGTAATAAGCAAAATGTTAATAGCCAAGATACAATAAGTTTTACTGAAAGTGAAGAAAGTAGTATATCGATTGAAAGTAATATTCAATCAGCAATTTTAGATGAAAAAATAACAGAAATAAATTTTCAAAATGATTATTTAGAAAATGAATATGTAAAATTTATAGGAAAAACTTACTTTGAAAATAGTAAAGGTGTAGTATTAACTCAAAGCAATACTTATTTTGAAATTTCTTTTATAGGTAGTTATTTAAAAGCTAGTATTAGTGCTTCTAGTAATGCTTATATTTCTATATTTTTAGATGATAATAAAAATCCATATGAGGCAACAAAAATTCAATTAAATAATCTTACTACAAATAAAGTGTTACTTGAAAATCTTGAAAACAAAAAACATACTGTAAAAGTTTTTAAAATAAATGAAGCTAATTATAATAGTGTTTATTTAAGTGGGATTAATACTGATGGGAAATTCTTAAAAAAAGACACATCAAAAAAAATTAAAATTGAATATTTTGGAGATTCAATAACTTGTGGATTTGGGGCAGAATCTACAAGTTCAACTACTTCTTTAGAAGAAAATGATGAAAATTCTACTTTAACTTATGCTTTTTATGCATCATTATTTGCTAATGCTGATTTTCAAATGACTTGTGCTTCAGGTTGGGGAATGTATGCGGGAAATGGTGGAAACTATGATGCTATAATTCCACCATATATTAATTATTGTGATTTTGAGAAAAAGCATCCTTGGGATACAAGTTTATTCATACCAGATATTGTAGTAATAAATCTTGGAACAAATGATTATTCTACTTATAGTTTTGGACCAAGAAGGGAAAAAACACAAAAAGAATTTTTAATAAATTTTGAAAATAGTTATACCATTTTTATAAATAATATTCATAGAACATATGGAAATGATGTACCAATTTTAATGCTGTCTGACATGATGTTTATGGATGAAAACATTTCAAAAGCAATTGCAAATGTCGCAAGTAAAAATAAAAATTGCTATCATATTAAGTCAAAATCAGCTTCAGTTGGAGGAAATTTAGTAGCCTATCATCCAAATTATCAAATGAATGTTGAAGCAGGAAATGAACTAATAGCTTATTTTGAATTTTTATTAGGAGAAATTTGCTAAATTATAATTATTAAAAAAGATTTTTTATGGGTGCAAATTCAAAAAAATAGTAGTATAATAGAAGCGTTGAAAATTAAGGAGAAATAAATGAAAAAAGTATTTGAGTTAGAGTTCTATGGTAGAACACTAAAAGTGGAAGTTGGAGAACTTGCCAAACAAGCTAATGGTTCATGCTTGGTTAGATATGATGATACTGTAGTATTATCTACTGCTTGCGCTAAAAAAGAGCCAAAAACTGGAATTGACTTTTTCCCATTAACAGTATCTTTTGAAGAAAAATTATATTCTGTTGGAAAAATTCCAGGATCATTTTTAAGAAGAGAAGGAAGACCTAGTGAACATGCTATTTTAAGTTCTCGTCTTATTGACCGTCCTATTAGACCTTTATTTGATGAAAATTTTAGAAATGAAGTTCAAATTGTAAACTATGCATTATCAGTTAATCCAGATGTAACTCCAGAAATGACTGCTTTATTTGGATCATCACTTGCTTTATGTATTAGTGATATTCCATTTGTTACCCCAGTTGCTGGTGTAAAAGTTGCTTATGTAGATGGTAAGTTTATTGTTAACCCTACAAGAGAAGAATTAGCTGCTTCTTTAATTGATTTAACAGTTGCTGGAACAAAAGAAGCATTAAACATGGTTGAAGCTGGAGCTAAAGAAGTTAGTGAAGACTTAATGCTTGAAGCTTTAATGTTTGGCCATGAAAAGATTAAAGAATTAATTGCATTTGAAGAAAAAATTATCGCTGAAGTTGGTAAAGAAAAAATGGTTGTTGATTTATTTACCATTGATGAAGATATTAAAAATGAAGTTTGGGCAAAATGTAAAGATGACTTAGTTGCTGCTTGCAGAATTGAAGGCAAACTTGCGCGTTATAATAAAATAGATGAATTAACCCAAGCTGTTATAGATGAATATGAAGCTAAAGAATATAAAGATGATGAAGAACATGATTATGTTATGAAGCAAGTTGAAACTATAACACATGATATTGTAAAAGATGAAGTAAGAAGACTTATTTCAGAAGATAAAATTAGACCAGATGGCAGAAAAGTAGATGAAATTCGACCACTTGATTCACAAGTAGATTTACTTCCACGTGTTCATGGTTCAGCATTATTTACTCGTGGTGAAACTCAAGTTATGTCTATTACTACTTTAGGTGCTTTAGGAGATCAACAAATTTTAGATAATTTAAATCCTGATGAAGAATTAAAGAGATTTATGCACCATTATAATTTCCCACCATTCTCAGTTGGTGAAACTGGAAAAATGGGAAATCCTGGAAGAAGAGAAATTGGCCATGGTGCTTTAGGAGAAAGAGCTTTACTTCAAGTTATGCCAAGTGAAGAAGAATTCCCATATACTGTAAGAGTTGTTTCTGAAGTATTAGAATCAAATGGATCATCTTCACAAGCTTCAATTTGTGCATCAACAATGTCATTGATGGCTGCAGGTGTACCAATTAAACGTCCAGTTGCTGGTGTTGCTATGGGACTTATTAGTTCTGGTGATTTAAATACTTGTCCATATACTATCTTAACAGATATTCAAGGACAAGAAGACCATTATGGTGATATGGACTTTAAAGTTGCTGGTACTACTGAAGGTATTACTGCTTTACAAATGGATATTAAGATTAAAGGTATTACAAAAGAAATATTCAAACAAGCTTTAGCTCAAGCTCATAAAGCACGTCTTGAAATTCTTGACAATATGATGGGAGCAATTAGTGAAGTACGTCCTGACGTATCAAAATATGCGCCAAAACTTACATCATTTAGAATTAATCCTGATAAGATTAGAGAAGTTATTGGTCAAGGTGGAAAAACAATTAATGAAATTATTGCGGCTTGTGATAATGTTAAGATTGATATTGAAGATGATGGAAGAGTTGTTATTTATCATCAAGATAGAGAAACTATTGAAAAGGCTCGTAATATGATTGAAGATATTGTAAAAGAAGCAAAAGTAGGCGAAATATATGTTGGTACAGTTGTAAGAATTGAAGCATATGGAGCATTTATCAATTTATTTAAAGGTTGTGATGCTTTACTTCATGTATCAAATATTTCATATGAACGTGTAAACCATCCAAAAGATGTATTACATATTGGCGATAAAGTAAAAGTTATCGTAACTGAAATAGATGAAAAAGGCCGTGTAAATGTTTCTGCTAAAGACTTACTTCCTCGTCCTGAAAAAAAGAAAAAAGAAGTAAAAGTTGAAGAAACTGTAAAAACTGAAAAAGTTGAAAAAGTAGAAGAAACAAAAGAAAACTAAAAATATAAAAAGGAAATGAGAAATCATTTCCTTTTTTTAAAACAAAAAAAGGTTGAATAATGAACTGAGTCTTGTCAAGTAGACAGTAGATTATTTAAAATAATTAAATAAGATTTGTTGGAATTTGGGCATAATAC
>CAKPXW010000090.1 GCA_934202505.1 uncultured Bacilli bacterium
AATAGCATCATCATACATTTCTTTATATAAATAGTATTTTGCTTTCTTTAAGTTATCTTCTAATTGCTTTTTTTCATCTTCATTGTTTTTAATTTTATCAGAAAACAATTTATCTAAATTTTCAATGTTATTATTATTTTCGCTAATAGTTTTACTACTAAAATTAAAACCACAGGCAGGGCAAAATTTAAAATCACCATTTAATTTAAAGCCACAATTTGGGCAAAATTTATATTCCATAAAAAACCTCCTATGCAAATTATTTAAGATACAAATTAGAATCAGCTAAGAATTTATTTGTATCTATACAAATGATAATTTTAAGTGGATAATTACTCGTTAATGATAATTCTGCTACTGAATAACTCTGCCAGTAAGTTCCATAAATTTCTCTCATACCAAATCTATTATAGACAACAACTTCACTATCTCTAAAAAAAGTATGGTTATAGTCAATTTTTTCTCCGCGTGTTTCTTTTAAACACATATTTATACTTCCAGAAAAAGCAATTTTTGAATTGTCTGTATAATCTTTTTTAGTTGGAATAGTAAATTTTGAAGGACGCCTATTATTATCAAGTTTTATAGATGAAAAATTATCATAAAGATCTATTCCATCATATAAAGTTTTGTATTCTTCATCTAGAAAAAAGTAATTTATCCAACGATAAATAGAATTCTTATAAGATTCATAACTAGATGTGAATATAAAATCATGAGATATTAATAAATAGTATCCATCTTTTTTCTCAAGAATATCCCATTCAATTGGCTTTGTTTTATATAGCCTATCAGAATCTTTAAAATAAACTTCTCCATCAGCATCTTCAAATAAAAAACTTTTATATTCGGATTGAACAAATTTAAAAAATTCTGCTTTGCTATGTCCAAATAAAACTTTATTTTCTTGCATAATAATGCCATGTCTTGCAAGTATCATATTTTCATAAGCTTTCTTTTTTGCTTCTTGAGTGGCTATCTCTTGTTCTTTTTGATCTTTTAAATTATTTAAATATTTTTCTTTATTTTGATTATATTTAATAATGTTTTCATCATCTTTTTTATCAGGGAAGAGTTTTAAAATTATTTGATAGATTTTATCAATATTTTTATTTTCAAAGAATTCAAAGTTTTTAGTATAGGAAGTTAATAAGCCAAGATAATAATCATAATTATATCTATCTTGCATAATTAATTGTTTATAACAAGTAATAGCATCATCATACATTTCTTTATATAAATAGTATTTTGCTTTCTTTAAGTTATCTTCTAATTGCTTTTTTTCATTTTCATTGTTTTCAATTTTATCAGAAAACAATTTATTTAATTCACTAATACTTGTATCAGTAGTTTTGCTATTTTTATTTGTTGTAGTAGTATCACTATTAAATTTAAAGCCACAACTTGGACAAAACTTGAAAGAACCATCTAATTTAAAGCCACAACTTGGACAAAATTTATATTCCATAAAATTCTCCTATATATCTATTTTTAATTTTAATAAATCTATTTCAACAATTGGGACAATACCATGTATTTCTCTTACATGAACTTCTTTAAACTTTTCATCATTGAAAATATAAGCTTTATCTATACTATAATTTGCAGGAGTTCTTGTCCAATATTCTTTATAATTTTCAAGACTTATGGCAAGTTTTTTGCTTGATGTTTTGTTTTTTAGATACCAAAGATATATTGCATATGGAGTCATAGTTTTATGAAGAATGTCTTTATTTTCAATTTCTTTTAATTCTTTAATACTTGGTATTCTAGATTTACTAGTATATATTTTATCATCAACAAAATCATTTTCTTTAAAGGTAGTAGATTCTAAATCATTTTTATAATTAACTTTATTAGATAACATTCTATTTTCATTAAAATTAAAAGCTATATCTTCAAAAGTGTCTTCAGAAGAAATAACATCTATAAAATTAAAATTTGAAGGAAAATACTTATTATCAAATAATCTAAATTCAGCTTCATTTGTAAAAGAACTAGCATATAAAATTTTATCAGACATTAAAACAATATGTCTTCTATTAAAAGTTATAATATTCCATTGGATAGGTTTACATAAAAAATATACTCCATATGAATCTTTATAAAAAAGTTCTTTTTTATTATTAGTTAAATAACGAGGATATAGTGGACTTCTTGTTAATTCTTCTTTAATATTTACTTGTGAATCTGGGAAAAAACCAAATACAAGATTTGACATGCAAGTTGTAATTCCAAATGATTTTAAAATTGTTATTATTTTTTCTTTTTCTTTTTCAGTTAAAGGAGTATTTAGTCTTTTTTCTATTTCTTCTTTTTCTTTTTTCTTTTCATTTAAATAATTATTATAATCGTGTATATATTGTTCAAATTTTTTATCGTTTAATTTATCTTTAAAATCATTTTTCAATTTTGCTATTAAACTTGAAATTTCATTAGAATCAAATTTGGTAAAGCCACTAGATTCAACGATTAATTTTCCATAGAAAAATTCAAAACTATTTGGATGATTTTGTAAAATTTTAAATGCTTCAGTAGCGTTATTTTTATCATCAACAAGGATATAATATTGAAGATCATCGAGTGCTTTTTTTAATTCTTTATTTTGCGTGTTTATTTGATCTAATTTATTTGTAAATGTGCCTTCAAGAGAAGCAAATAAATCATCATCAAAAATATCTTCATCTATTTTTTTATCTTCTTTTTCGTTAGAATTTGTATTTTCAAGTTTAAATCCACAATTTGGACAAAATTTAAAACTTCCATTTAGTTTATTACCGCATTTAGGACAAAATTTGAACATAACAAGTCACCTCCAAAATTAAATCATTATTCTAAATTGAACTTTTTATTCATCTTCTGGTATTATATAAAGATTATCTTTAAGAATTTCACAATCCATAAATGGCTCAGCATCATCTTCATCATCTACTATAAATTTTTTAAAAGTTTCAATGTCATCAAAGGCATCGCTTGAAATGCCTTCAGCGTAAAAATACTTATGAAGTTTTAATTCAACAATTTTTGTTCCTTTAAAAGCTTCTGATTTAATGTTGTCAGCTGCGTTTTTCATAATAAGTTCTTTTAAACTTGAATTTTTAAAAGCGTATTCATCTATACAAAAGAAACCATCAAGAAATTGAACTTTTTTTAAATTAGGGCATTCTTCAAAAGCTGATTTTCCAATTTTTTCAACTTCTTCTTTAAAAGTAAGAGAACATATATTTTCATTTTGGAAAAAAGCTCTATCATCAATTAACATATTATATTTATTAAAAATTAGATTAACTTTATAGTCTATTTTTTTTGAAAATCCTTTTACTTTGCAACAACAACTATCTATCATTTCATGCTGAAACATATCTTCATTATCTTCAAAAACAATATCAACTATTTTTCCTTCAACTTTTTTAACTGGTTCAATAAATTTAAAATGACAATATGGGCAAAATTCTTCATCGGTAATTATTTCTTTATTACAAATATTACAAAATTTTTTCATTTAAAATACCTCCTTAAAAAAATCAATTATTCCATATATTGCACTAACAATAGGTGTTAAAAAATATGGACAAGAGAAAGGAAAATTTTTCTTCTTATAAATCTTTGGATTAGGAAATGCATCAGGGGCAATTACAGAATTTTTAAAAATATAAAAACGTTTTATGCGATTACAACCTAAATAAGCATTGCTTTCAATTGTAATTTTTTCACCCTTTCTATAACTTTTCATATTATCAAGGCCTGTAGCTTTTAAATATTCACAATTTTCAAAAGCTTTACTTTCAATAAGTTCAATGTCATATATATTATCAACTCTTTTAAGATTTTTACATTCTTTGAATGCTTCCTTATGAATCCATTTAAAAGCTATTCTACCACTAAATTGAATAAGATTATTTGCTTTATAAAAAGCTAAAGGAGCGACAGCATAAACAGCACCATTTTCTTCATCAGGTAGAGATTTTAAGCTAAAGTGATTAGTTGGCCTTGCAGCAGGATAAGTAAGTAATTCATATCCACTACATTCAAGATTATGATATAAAATCCCCTTAAAAGTTTTAAACTTTTTACATTTTTCATTATTTGAAATAGAAATTACTTTTAATTTTTCTGAATAAAATGCACCATATTCAATACTAGAAATTGTGTAAGGAAGAGTTAATTTCTCGATATTTGTGCCTTGAATTATAAACTTTCCATAAGAAGTTGAAATACCTGCTTCTAACTCTAAATTACTTATAGAAGAATCCATAAAAGCATAATCATCAATCCTTTTAATTCCATGATTAAAACTTAATTCTTTTAAGTTTTTACAATTTTTAAAAGCACATTTTCCAATTGCTTTAATTTTCCCTCTATCAATAAAATTACTAATACTTGAATTTTCAAAAGCAGATTCTTCAATTGTTAAGTCTTCACTATTATTAGTTATAGAAGTGATATTTTTACAATTTTTAAAAGCATCTTTTCTTATTATAGAACAATCATCAGGAATAATTAAATTTAAGTTACGAAGGTTTGCATAATCTTTATAAAGACCTAATATAGCAATTTCATCATTTTCCTTAGAACAAATAAACATTTTGTATTTTTGAATAAATAATTCTAATTTTTTTTGCTTCTCTTCTTCTATTTTTCTTTCTTTTTCTTCTTTTCCTTTTTGAATTCTTTCTTTCTCTTTTTGAATTTGCTCTAATTCTTTTTGCTTTAAACTTTCAATAATTGCTGTTTGACTATCTTTAATTTCTTTTAATTCTTCTTTTGTGTATCTTGAATCTTTTTCTTTTGATTTAATATAAATAATAGGAGCAATAGAAATTATACCAGTTGTATTGCAGGAAGGATTGTCACTAACTTTATCATTAGAAATATCAGCATAAGCTAAATATCTTTTACCATTTTGACTTATAGGATAATCCAACCACACTTTTTTTTGTTTTGTAACAATTTGTTTAAAAATATTGTTTTCTAATAATTTATTTGATGGAAGATTTAATAAAAGGCCATTAGTTGGATTTAATAATATTCTTTTTTGTTCATCTTTAGTAAAATTAGATGTATATATTTCTTTTAATTTTTGATCGATTTTCTTTTTTTGACTATTAAAGTCATCATCGGAAGTATTTATGCTCCATGTATAATCAGAAGCAATTAATACTAATTGTAATTTTTCTACTTTTAAAACTTGCCAAATAATTTTATGGTTATCAGTACTGCCAAATTGAATGTAGTCCCCTTCTACAATAGTATGAGGTGTATAATTTATTTTTTGGGTATCATCGTAAGTTTTAGCTATATAAGATTGTTTTACAACAATTTTTGGATAGATAGCATATTGCTTTTCATTTACTACATATCTATCTCTATCACCATTAAAATCATAAGAAAGTAAATATTTAGAATTTTCTTTTTTATTATTTTCATCGATACCATAACATAGAATATAGTCAGCCATTCTTGGTGCTGCAATATTTACATTTGCATTTTGTAAGAAGCAATTATCCTCATGAAGAATTGAAAATAATTCATCATCATTAAAAAGTGTAGCATATGCTCCATTTATAGCTTGTATATTTTTCTTTTCATCAGTAGAAAAAGAATTTTTTACAAAATTATTATTTAAATAATCAGTAACTACATCTATAGAATCATTTTGTAAATAAATTTGACCTAATATATATAATGGCCTTAAGGTTAAATATTCTTTATTATTATCAATTACTTCCCATTCTATAGGATGTTTATCCCCTTTTTTAGTAATGTATGTACCAAAATTCACAATTGCATGTAGAGGTATTTTTAAATTTGAAAGTTTACTTTTTCTAGTTTCATATTTTTTATAATATTTATTAAAATCTTTATCTTTTTCAGTTAATTCTTTGATAGAAAAAAGAATTGATAAAGCTTCTAAATCTTTATCAAGATCGTAATAAAAAGTAGTAAAATTTTTACTAGCAACTCTAATTAATCCAATTTGAGCTTGTATGTCATCAACATTTTTATTAATTAAACTTTTATAAATAGTTTCTGCTTCTAAATAATTTCCATTATTTATAAAATCAAGAGCTTTACTTAAAGTGTCATTATGCTCTTTTTGCTTTGATAATTGTTTATTTAAAAGATTATCAAAGCCTTGCTCTATTTTCTCACTTTCATTTAAATCATCATTAAAAATATCATCAAAATCATCTTTCTTTTCAGATTCAATTTGGGATAATTTAAATCCACAATTTGGACAAACTTTAAATCCTTCTTCTAATTTAAAACAACAATTTGGACAAAATTTATTACTCATTTTAAGCCTCTCCTTTAAAACTATTTAAATAATCTTTTCTTGCAAATATTTTCGCTATCAAAAGCTTCATCATGAATTCTACTATGTTTACTGACATATAATTTTTTAAGTGATTTACATCCAGCAAAAGCATGATAACCAATATTTATAATACTTTTATCAAAAGAAAGTACTTCATCTAAATTATAATCATTTTGAAAAGCACATTCATTAACGCTTTCTAAGTTTGAAAATTCATCGATGCGTTTTAAATTAATACAATTTTCAAAAGCATGAGGAGAAATTATTCTAATGTTTTCATTTCCATATAATTGTTCAATAAATTTATTGCCTTTAAAAGCATTTATGTCAATTACTTCAACTTTTTTATTCTTTACAATGTTTAAAACATGTAGTGTTTTTTCTTTGCTAATACTTCCTATTAAAGCAAAGGCATTTTGTTGATATTTTTGATAAATAATTGAATCTTTATCTATATAGAATTTTTCATTTTCTGAACTAATTTTTTCTAAATCATTACAATTTTCTAAAGCTAGTATATTAAAACTTTCAATAAATCTAGTGAATACAAAACTTTTTAATGGGCAATTAGCAAAGGCATATTCATCAATTTGAACGACATTTTTTAAATCGATTTCTTTCAAATTTGTTCCTGAAAAGCACTCTTTTTGTATAGTCATTAATTCATTATTTAAATTTACTTTTTCTAAATTATGACAATTATAAAAAGTTCTTGGGTTTAATTTTTTAATATTAGCATTAATGGCGACGCTTCTAATATTTTGCATTTCAGCAAAAGCATTTTCATTAATCTCTATATCTAAAGGAGGAATAACTAAATCTAAATTTTTAATGTTTTTTCCTATTTCTGAAAGACCAGATA
>CAKPXW010000091.1 GCA_934202505.1 uncultured Bacilli bacterium
CGAATAATACAGATAGTGTATTACATTATTATTATAAATTAAGTTTTACATCAGAAAATGATTTACAAAATGCCATTTTAGTTTCTTATAATGGTAATTTTGAAAAAACTTTAAATATGTTTACTACTACTAATAATACTATAGAAAATCAATATGCTTTTATAGGTAAAGGACAAACAATCATAG
Source organism: uncultured Bacilli bacterium (assembly GCA_934202505.1). Taxonomy (GTDB): domain Bacteria; phylum Bacillota_I; class Bacilli_A; order RFN20; family CAG-631; genus CAKPXW01. The sequence continues at coordinate 187 of CAKPXW010000091.1, forward strand.
ATACATTAGATTTTGAATTACATCAAGCAATTATTGGCTCAATACTTGATAAAACAAACATAAATATAAATGTTGAAGTATATACATTATCAGCAAATTATCTAGATTATATGTATGTAAATAATGAAGATGAACTAAAGGCTGCAATTAATGATGTAAATAGTAATTTACTTACAAGTAATAATATTCCAACTATTGTATTATTAAATAATATTTTACTAAATGACACTTATACTTTACAAAATGAATGTAATTTAGTTTTAAATGATAATTCAATTACTGGAAATATTATTTTAAATTCTTCTAAGGCTATTCTAAACATTATTGGCGATAATCCAAATAAAATTTCTTCATTTAATCTTACTCTTACAAAATATAATGAAGAAAGAGCTTGCGAATTATTAAAAGAAAAATTAACTGAAAAATTAAAAAATGGAATTATTTCTGAAAATAGTATCGTAGACTTAACTGGCACTTTAAAACCATATAATTCACTTATTAAAAAAGTAGGAACAGATTATGATTATTTAGAAAATGATACTTTAGTTGCTTATAAATTGGATAATTTAAAGGTTGGAACTATTCAAGTTGGTACTTTAAATATTGAATTTAATATTTATAGCGCTATTGCTAATATTGACAAATATTTAACGCATATTCCAAACAATGGTGAAATTACTACAACAGATATTTATCTTCCACGAAATATTGCTAAAGAAAATGCCACAATTGAATGGACAAGTTTAAATCCATCTTTAATGAATGATAATGGAAAAATCACAACTAATTATGCTGATGTTGAAGATGTGACAATACTTGCAAAAATTAAAGTTAATGATACTATCTATACAAAAACATTTACTTTTAAACTATCAGTACATAATAATGAAATTAACTTTAATAATTTAGTAAGTGAAATAAGCCCACTTGTTATCTACAATTCTTATGATGGTACAAATCAAGATAAATCTTTCTATTATTTACCTGTTGTTGATGAAAATAGCATATATGATTATCGTAAAAGTTATACTACTCCTATAGAAGACTATTCTTATTCTTGGAATGCATATCGTGATATTATGCTTACTAAAATCGAGTATTCTTTAATAAAAGATGATAACGGTAATGAAGTTTATGATTATATTAAACTTCAAGGCGATAATGCTGTTTACTTAAATGGAGACACCTTAAATACTTATGCTCAAGTTTTAGTTACTGGATATTTTAATACTGGTGAGCATTATTCAACAGCTTTAAATATTATTATTGCTGTTGGTACTGAAACAGAAATACTAGAACCTGCTTTTAAAAATGTTCAACAATATTTAGATGATGTTGATATTTTATATAATATAATTTCTTCACGTATTGATAATGGTATGGCTAATGAAAAAGCTTCATTTAGACTTCCAAGTTATTTTAAAAATGATCCAAATGAATTTGAAATAACTTATTCTATTCCTACAAATTCTGAAGATATAATTAGTTCAATAGAAAAAGTTGTTGATGGCTCTAATTTTTATGAAATCACACTAGATCCTACAAAATTTACGAAAACTGAAAGTACTATTTCTCTTGAAGTAACAGTTACATTTAACAATAGAATTACTAAAACACGTAATGTATATTTTATAGTTCCAGCCATTTTAAATACAAGTGATATAGGAAATGCTAGTTTATTTAATACAATCAAATACCAAGTATTTAAATCTTTACCTGAAAATGAAAAATTAAATGCTAGTGGCTTTGTAGAAAATGGTAGTGTTATTACTAATAATACTCCTGATTACATTTTAATTAGAGATATTGTTGGCGATGAAAATTATAAAAAAGATTATATTAAAAGCTATAATGAAGATAATGGCTATCTTGCAAAACTTGGTTATAAAGAAGCAAACTACGCTACTCCTATAGATGAATTAAAATTCTATATAAATGATGTAAATAATGCATCATTATCTACAGATAGTTTAACATTTGACTTTACAAGATTAATTTCTTGGGCTACAGGTACTCAACAAATTAAAGTTAGCGCATTAAATCTATCTTCTACAAGTGGAATTAGTTCTTTATTGGATACAGTTTCAGATGGTAAAGAATATCTAACAGATGCTGAAATTAATGTTTTAAAAACATATTACACGACAGCAACAGGAAAATCTGATTGGGATACAATTTGGAATCAAGTTTCAGAAAAAGCCCCAGGATATGTATTTACTGACACTACTAATTTAAATAATACAATTAAGGATATAATTCAAAACGTTGTTACACAAAATGCTAGTGAATTTTATTTTAAATATGTCGAAGTTTTACAAGTTGTATTAAATGAAAAAGACCATCGTGAAAATTATAATGGAACAACTTTATATTTTCCAAACTTTGGTATTATTGGTTCTTATACTTGGCAAATAAATACTACTTCTACAAGATATACTACTGCTTTTACAGATGCTAAGGGACAAGTTTGGAAATATGTATCTTCTAATATGGCTAATACGGATAAATATCTTGAAGATGAAACAGAATACATTTCAGAAATAGAACTTGAAATTATGAAAGTTTTCTGGATCAATGGTTTAATGAATACTAATTATGTTCCAAATTATAGGAATAATTTGAATAATATTTATAAAAAGCAAAAAGAAATAGTTGATGCTATAGATGCTTCTGTTACTTGGCCTGTTTATTTTACAAGTGATGGTATTGGAAAGCTTATTAATTATTTCTATGATGCTAAAGATATAAAAGTTGGTACTGTTTCTGGATATAATGCTTATGCTAAAAATAGTATTCCAACAATTACAAATCTTGATAGTTTAAATTCTATTATGAATTATTTTCCTAGTTTAACAAGTATTACAGTTGAAGGAACTAGTGGAAATTCAAATACAGAAGTTTTAGCAGCATTTTTAGAAACTGAATCTTTAAATGGTTTCTTTAATAGATTAACTAACCAAAATAAACAATTAATTAATCTTACTATGAAATATTGTGCTTATGATTATGTAAACTTTGATATTTCAAATATTAAACAATTAAGTAAACTTCAAACTATTAATATTTCACATAATGAAGGACTTAGCAATGTTTCTTATCTTGTAAATGTTAGTAGTGATAATTACACTGATGTCAATTTCCAACATATTGGAACTCAATATGAATTCTTAGAATATACTATTAGAAGTTTATCTTCAGTAAAATGTAAGGTAAGTTATACTGATGATGATAATAATGATTTATCTACAAATCAAGTATTTACAAGTAATAAAGCACTTACATATTTAAATGAATTTGATAAACTAATTTCTGAAAATATGTACTTGATTGATAAAGTGTATGGTGCTGATACTACTAATGTTTATTGGCGTATTGAATCTGGAAATGCTATAGAGGATGCTACTACTGCTGGAAGATATACTGAAATTGATTCAGTAAATAAAATGAATCAATTTGTTTCTCCGTATTATTATTGTACATCTGACTTTATTTTTGATGGTGTAACATTTAAGAAAGGCTATGTTTATAAAATATCTCCTTCAGGAACATCAATTAGTATAGAACAATGCAATGATGAAAATGGAAATGATATGATATCTGATAAAGTTAATTCTATTGATGATAATGAATTAAAAAAATATATTGATGAAAATGGAATAATGAATAATGGTGAAATAATTCAATTACCAGATAATCAAAAGCATATTACGACAAAACTAGAATCTCAAAATGAAGCCATTTCTCAATCAACAAATGTTATTTTTACATCTTCGGCAACTAATTATGATATTATTTTTAATTGTTTTAGATTATATTCAAATTTGCCTGAAACTAGATGGAGATATTCTGATTTTTATCTTAGTGCAAATGGTACATCATTAACAGTAACTACTACAGTAGATGATAATTCTAATTTTTGTTTATTAACTGATGATCAAGCAAAAAAATTGGTTAATGGTACATTTACAAGTAATGATATTAAAAATGGAGCAATTTATTTAGGAGAATCAAGTTTTCCAAATAATGCAACTTTGAATTCTGGAAGTTCTTATTATATTTACTTTCCATATTCAAAAATGTTTTTATCGTTAACAAATAATAATATTTCATTGAATACAAATTATTCTAATATGTTCAAAATATATTATAGTAATGCTTATTACATTTATGATGCTGAAAATACTTCTTCATTGACCAATACTAGTTTTATTAAATATGAGTCTACAAGTAATCTATGGTATAATAGTTATTATATAAGTTACTCGACTGGTGTTAATAATGGATTTAGTGATATTAAAGAAATAAGCTATTCCAACAAAGAAAATAGTGCAACTATTTGTCCTTCTTCCTTTACTCTTTTCCAAAATGATGATACAGTAATTGAAAAGATGAATGGCGTTTATGAATTTGGATATGATATAGTTGATTTAACTCAAGTTAATAATTTCAAAGAAGAATATTTTACTGATTTTTTTGGATATTATAATACAAAATATTTTTATTACAATAATTGTATTTATAAAATTGAATATGAATATTTGAATTTTGATAATAAAAGTAGAACGTATTATTACACTGAAAAGATTTCTACATATAAATTTTATTACAAATTAAGTATCAATGATTCAAAACATTATATTGATAATTTTGATGTGTATAAATATTCCTATTCAATAGATGGAACAAATTACATATCAGATGTTGTCCCTAGAAATGTACAAGAAACATCTAATACAATTTATTCAGAAGATTGGTCTAGTTTTGATTATGATACATGGAATACTAATTTTATAAATAATAATTCTTTTGATTTAACAAAATTATCAACAAACAAAAAGAATTACATTTCTCATATTACAGAAGTAAATGATTCCTCAAAACTTCAAGAAAAAAAAGAATTAATTCAGAAAGTTAAAAGTGGTTATTATGATACAACTTATTATCGTTATGTTGGTTCAACTGGATCAGAATCTTTATATAAACAAAGTACAAATGCCATTACATCTTTAACATATAGAAATGGTTATGGCTATAAACTTGATATAACTAATAATGAATTAGTTTGGACTCAATATGGGACAGGAACATTGTCTCAACCATCTGCTACATCTCAAACATTAGATTCCATACTAGATGAAGCAAATACACATTTAAATGATAGTCAATTTGGTTATTATTATGGTAGATATTATGCTTATAGTGGAAATACTATGATAACTGCAAATGGTAATTTATATGAAAAACAACACATATATAGATTAATGCTAAATTCTACAAATACAGCATTTGAATTTGTAGATGTTGATACTTATTCTATAAAAACAAATGCTAAAACTGCACTACTTGAAATTGTTTATGGAACAATTGGTAAGGATAATGTCGGAGATATTTATTATATTCAAAATGGTGGAGATACGTACACCGCAGGATTTTATAAACTAACTTATAATGCTGATTCAAATTCATATGGATTAATGAAATTTACGGATATTGAGTATGATTATACTTCATTAAAATTTGAAAATAAAAGAATTTATAACAATAAGAATAATTACCTTGGACAGAATGATAATAACACCAATTATGGTGGAACAGGTGGCAGTTTTGAAGTTGTTATTTCAGCTTTTGTTAGAGATGAAAATGGTAATATAATTACTAGAAAATTTAAAGTAACTGTAACAGGTTAAAAAAGAAAGGAGGAAACTTTATGAATAAGAAAAAAATATTTGCTCTTGCAAGTTGTATAGGACTTAGTAGTTCGCTAGCTCTTGTTGGAATTACTTATGCTTATTTTGAAAAGAATTTTAATTCAAATGATGTTTCAGGAAATACAAATATTACTAGTGAAAATGTCATCGAAGTTTCTTCCTATACTGATTTATATGAAACTTGTACAAATAATAAATTTAATGATAATAATAAAGTTGATGATACAAGAAAAATAATAAGGCTTACTACAGATATAACTTTAAGTAATAATTTATTTATGAATGTAGATGCACACATTGATTTAAATGGGCATACACTTGATTTAAATAATTATACATTTACCATTCATCATTCATATTATGGTAGTTTTATGCTTTATAACGGAAAAATAAAAGTTTATGATAGTTCTAAAGTGATAGTTAATACTACTAATTCTACTTATTTAATAGATAATGTTGAATTTATTGATAATAATTCTACTATAGTGGATAGTTCTTCTTATGTTAAAATTATTTCAATTGATGAAAATTATACTGTATATAATGCTTTTTATACTATTGCTTCAGCTTTTGAAAATGATATTGTTAGAAGACCTAATTATTTAACTTATGATGAATTTAAAGCTTTAAATATTACAAATTTTGATTCATCATTATTTATTTCTTCTAAAGAGTGTTTAATAAATAATACTAATGAAACATGTGCTTACATATTTGATGATGTTAATTTATTAACACACTATTTGAGTAATGATTTTTCTATTCAATATGTTAGTTCTTCAACTTCAGTTTTATCTAATTCAGGTAAAGTTAATAGCAATGGAAATATAACATTAAGTGTTATTTTATCTTCAAGCAAATTTGCTAATAATTATACTTGTGATTTTATAGTTCATGTTGTAAATCAAGGAAACTTAGAAGTTGGAGAAACTTTAATAAAATCTTATTTATCTGATTTATTAGTAAATGATTCTTTAAAAATAAATGACACATTAACCCATGATTCTTATTATTTTTTCACTACCGGAAGAGATTTACCACTTACAAGTAAGGATGCTAGTATTGCTTATTCTTATAAAACATATTTAGATAAAGAATGTAAAAATGAAGTGGTTACTGCTTCTAGGGAAAATAATGGTGTTTATGTATTTGAACCCAATGAAGATTGTTATTTCTTAGTATGGACTACAACTCCTTGGACATTAATTGCTAATGTTGGTTTATGTG
>CAKPXW010000092.1 GCA_934202505.1 uncultured Bacilli bacterium
TGATATGACATACAGATTTTAAAGTGGCATATTTGAAAACATCTAAAATTGAGAAAATTGCTAGAGCACTTGGAACCCAATAAAGAGTATTTACATTTCTATCATTTAAAAATTCTACAAGTTTAATAGGAAACATAAAATAACTTTTAGGGATTATATGATAAGTAGCTCCTATAACAATTGTTGAAAAGAAATCAGAAACCGATCCACTAAAGTAAAATGGAGTTTGTCCACCAAAAATAGTTTGATTAGTAATTTTCATTGAACCAATATACCAATCTAAATATTTTAAAAGAGAATTATGATTTACTACGGTTCCTTTAGGCTTGCCAGTAGATCCAGATGTAAATATAGCATAGCATAAATCAGTATCAATAATTTTATTATAACAATTAGTTAATAATTTTTCATTTATATTACAGTTAATTGCCTTACTATAAGAAATAACTTTTATATTATTATTATTATTAGGAACAGTGTTAATTAAATTATCATCACAAATAATAAGTTTGGGTTTTAATGTTTCAAATATTGATAAAACCCTATCACTTGGCATTGAAGTATCAATGACAACATAAAAATTTCCAGAATAGTTACAACCAATTATACATTTGCATAAATTAACATTTTTTTCAAAATATAAAACAATTGGTTCTTTAAATAACTTTTCATTGATAATATTAGTTGCAATTTTTTTACTATCTTCTACTAATTGACTATAAGTTGTTTGTAAATTTATATCAGCAAAAGCTATTTTGTTTGGATATAATAGTGCGTTTTTTTCTAAAAATTCTAAATAAGTTTTCATATAATGCCTCCAAACCGTATCTATTATACTACATTTTATTTAGACGTAAAGAAAAAGCATTTATTTTAAATAAATAAAGATTTTTTTAAAAACACTTGAAAATTAAAAAAAATTACATATAATTAATATAAATAGTTAGTTTTAAAACTAATTAATTAAAGGAGGACTATATGTTGGAAGAAAATTATTTACCAATGGGGCATTTATTAATGGAACTTGCCAAAAAATTTAAAAATATAGTATATGAACAAGCTATGCAAATGGGATTAAATGGTAGCTATTTTTTTATTTGCATGTTGCTTACAAAGAATAAAGAAGGTTTATCACAAAATGAAATATGTGAAGAGCTACATTTAAAGGCTCCAACTATTTCTTTGACACTTCAAGCAATGGAAAGAGATGGATTATTATTTAGAGAAAAAGATGCAAATGATTCTAGAAGAAGTATAGTAAAACTTACTAGTGTTGGCTATGCCTACGATGAAAAAATAAAAAAAGCTCATCAAAATGCAGAAAAAAAATTAGCAAGTTCTTTAAGAGAAGATGAAGTTGAAATTTTACGAAGTCTAATTTTAAAAATGAATAATTCATTGGAGGTATAAAATGCTAAAATCACTTAAATATTTAAAAAAATACTGGTATTTTGCTCTGCTTGCTCCATTTTTTATGATTTTTGAAGTTTTAATGGATGCTATGCTACCATCATTTATGGAAAAAATGATAGATTATGGAATAATGAGTAATAATTTATCAAATATCGAAAAATATGGCTTTATCATGCTAGGTATAGTCTTAATTGGCGTGCTTTCAGGTATTTTATCTGGAGTTTTTGCCAATCTTGCTTCTTTAAAATTTGCTAATGATTTACGAAAAGATTTATTTAAAAAAATAATGAATTTATCTTATGATCAAACAGATAAATTCCAAACAGGATCTTTAGTTACTAGAGTGACTAATGATATTACTACTGTTCAAAATTTTATAAGTACTATAATTCGAGGTTTTGTTAGATCATTTGGTTTATTTTTATTTGGTATAATTTTCACTATTAAAATTAATGTAAAATTTGCCATTGTACTTGCTGTTGCTTTGCCCATAGAAATATTAGTTATGATTTTTTCTTTAAAGAAAACTTATCCTGTGTTTGGAAAAATTCAAAAAAAATTGGATGGTATCAATACGGTTGTACATGAAAACTTAACTGGTGCTAGGGTAGTTAAAGCCTTTGGCAAAGAAGAACATGAAAATGAAAGATTTAATAAAGTTAATGTTGATTATTCAAAAACATTAATGTATGTAAATAAAATTTTTGCTATTATGGTTCCTTTATTTACAATTATCATCTATAGTGCCACAATTGCTATATATGCCATTGGTGGCCATTCAATTTTTAACGCTTATGAAAATGGAGTACATCCTAATATTATGGTAGGAGAAGTATCTCAAGCTATTACTTATGTAACCATGATCTGTATGTCATTATTAATGGTAGGAATGACTTTTACTAATCTTGCAAGTGCTCTTGCTTCAGCTTCAAGAATTAATGAAGTTTTAGATTGCCCACTTGAAATTGAAAATGGTAATATGGATACTAATACAATTTCTCAAAAAGGGACTATTGAATTTAAAAATGTTTCTTTTAAATATCCAAGTGCATCAGGATATGTATTAAATAATATTAATCTTAAAATAAATCAAGGAGAAAGCATTGCTATTGTAGGTTCTACAGGTTGTGGAAAAAGCTCACTTGTAAATTTATTACCTCGATTTTATGATGTTACTGAAGGAAGCTTACTTATCGATGGTATTGATGTTAAAGAATATAATTTAGAAGATTTACGTAATAAAATCGCTCCAGTATTACAAAAAGCTGAATTATTTGCTGGAACTATAAAAGAAAATATTTGCTGGGGTAAAGCAAATGCTACTGATGAAGAAATTGAAGAAGCAGCAACCATTGCTCAAGCAAAAAGTTTTATTGAAGCAAAACCTGATAAATATGATGAATATGTTGAAGAAAAAGGAACTTCATTATCAGGTGGACAAAAACAAAGAATTTCTATTGCAAGAGCAATAATTAAAAAACCAGAAATCTTAATATTTGATGATGCAACAAGTGCTCTTGATTTATTAACGGAAGCTAATTTATATAAAGAATTAAATAATAAAATGAAAGATTGTACTAAAATTATTGTTACTCAAAGAGTTGCCACAGCTAAAAATGCTTCTAAAATAGCAATATTAGATAACGGTACTATTGTAGCTTTTGATACTCATGATAATTTGCTGAAAAATTGTTCAATTTATCAAGATATATATAATTCTCAATTAAAAAAAGATGAAAAGGAGGGATAAGCAATGAGTGAAAGAAAAATCTCGGAAAAGCAATTAAAAGAGATTAAAATGAATAGTTCAAGAAAAGGACCAGAAGGCCATTTTGGCGGAGTGGTAGAAAAGCCAAAAAATGCTAAATTAGTTTTAAAAAGACTAATGAGTTATATTTCTTCAAAGAAATTTATAATTATTCTATTATTCTTTATAGTTTTAATTTACACTCTATGCACTTTATCTTCTAATGTTTTGTTAGAAAAAATTATTTCGTCTTTTGGAGAATATGATAAGATTGAAGGAAAATGGACAATTAATCCTAATCATAAAATGTTTATAAATAGTATGGCTTTATTAATTATTGCTTATTTATTACATTCTATTTTTAACTATTTATCAACTTTAATTAGTGCTTATATTTCTGTAGGAACAGCCAAAACAATGCGAAAAGATTTATTCGCAAAAATAGTTTATTTGCCAATTAAATATATAGATAGACATCCACATGGCGATATAATGTCCAGAATGAGTAATGATATTACAAATATTTCTAATGCCATGTCTAGTTCAATATCCTCTTTAATATCTGGTATTTTAACAATTATTGGTTGTTTAGCAATTATGCTCTTTTATTCTCCATTATTAACGCTTGTCTCTTTAATAACTTTACTACTATCAGCGATAGTTACAACAATCATGTCTAAGTTCATGAGACCATTGTTTACCAAACAACAAGTAATACTTGGACAATTAAATTCCCAAACAGAAGAAATGGTTAGTGGTTGTAAGACAGTAATTGCATATAATCATCAAAAAGAAGCTGAAAAAGAATTTAATGATTATAGTGATCGACTAACACATACCTCATTAAAAGCCCAAATTATTGGTGGATCTATGGGACCAATTATGAATTTTATTGGAAACTTTGGCTACTTTGTAGTTTGCTTTGTGGGTGCAATATTTGTTTATAATAATATAGGAAATGGAATCGCTGGCACTCCTCTTACTGCTTCAGTAGTTGTTATGTTTTTAACAACCACAAAACAATTTACAAGACCTATTAATGAAATTGCTCAATTATATTCTCAACTAATTACGGCTCTTGCTGGTGCTGAAAGAGTATTTGAAGTAATGGATGAAGAATGTGAAAACTTTGATAAAAAAGTTGACTTTGATGTTGCAACAATGAAAGGAAATATTGATTTTGAACATGTAAACTTTTCTTATGTGCCAGAAAAACAAGTGCTTAAGGATTTCTCAATCGATATTTATTCAGGTCATAAAATAGCTTTAGTTGGGGAAACAGGAAGTGGAAAAACTACAATTGTAAACTTATTGATGCGTTTTTATGATGTTGATTCAGGAACTATTAAAGTTGATAATATTGATATAAATGATATATCAAAGAAAGACTTAAGAAGTGCAGTATCTATTGTTTTACAAGATGCAGTATTATTTAATGATACAATTTTAAATAATGTAAAATATGGTAAAGAAAATGCGACTGATGAAGAAGTAAAAAATGCTTTAAATATGGCAAATTGTACAAGTTTTGTTTCAAAATTAAAAGATAAAGAACAAACTATATTAACTGAAGGGGCAACAAATATTTCTCAAGGTCAAAGACAATTACTTACAATTGCAAGAGCAGTTCTTGCTAATCCCAAAATATTAATTTTAGATGAAGCAACATCTTCAGTTGATACAAGAACTGAAAAGAAAATTCAAGATGCTATGGTAAAACTTATGGAAAATAGAACTAGTATTATCATTGCCCATCGACTTTCAACTATTCAAGATGCAGATTTAATCTTAGTTTTAAATCAAGGCCATATAGTTGAACTTGGTACTCATCAAGAATTAATTGCTAAAAATGGCGTTTATAATAAAATATATCAAACTCAATTTTCAGGTTTAAATACATAGGAGGTTAAAAATTATGAAAAAGAAACTTTTTGTATTATTATCAACAATTTGCTTATTTTCTTTTTCTTCTTGCTCTTATAATGCATCTACTAGTGATAATCAATTACCTTCAAATGCATCAATAAATATGGAACAACCAAGTGAAAGAGAAATAGTATATATTAATAAGCAAGATTCAACTTCATTAGAACCGACTACTATAGAACAAGCAGTAAGCAAAGTATATGATAGTGTAGTAACCATTAATGCCTATCTCGCTCAAGGATATAGTAGTGGTGCGGGTGTTTTATTTGGCTATAGTGAAACAGGAAGTTATTTACTTACTTGTCATCATGTTATAGAAAGTGCTACTTCTTTTGAAGTAACCTTATCTTCAGGAAAAATTTATTCTGCCACTTTAATTGGTGGCGATCCAGTTACTGATCTTGCAGTTTTAAAAATAAATGAAACTAATTTAACGTATGCAACATTTATTACAAATTCTGATGATATAGCATTAGGATCTACTACAATTGCAATTGGTAATCCTTTAGGCATTCTTGCTAATAATGTTACATCAGGAATTGTATCAGCAAAATCAAGAAACATTGAAATGGAAGATGGAACTGTGCAAAACTTAATTCAAACTGATGCAGCTATTAACTCTGGAAATTCAGGCGGTGGCTTGTTTGATTTACAGGGAAATTTGATAGGTATTGTATCGGCAAAATATTCAGCGACAGGTGTTGAAGGTTTAGGTTTTGCTATTCCTTCAAATACTGCTTCCTATATAGCAAGTGAACTTGTAAGCCATGGCTATGTTACTGGAAGATATGTACTTGGAATTACAATATCTGACGGAGTATACTCAGCAGGATTTTATTCAAGATACGATGTTACCTATATTAGTGAAGTATCAAGTAGTGGGTGCTGCTATAATTATTTAAATAAAAATGATATTTTAGTTTCTATTGAAATTGATTATCAAGATAATAAAGATAGTATAAAACTTGAATCAATCGATTCAGCAAGTGCTGCTAATAAATTTTTAAAAGAAGCATCTTTATCAATTGGAGATACTATAACATTTGGAATAAAAAGAAATGGTTATAGTAGTAATAAACAAAATATAAAAGTTCAAGTTACTCAATATATTTATCAAGGATAAAAAAACTGTAAAGAAATAACTTTAATTTAGTTGTTTCTTACAGCTTTTATTTATTTTACAAGTAATGTTTCAATTAATAAAGATAAATAACCAAATAATAATGATGATCCTACAAGAATAGTAATAATTAATAGATTATTTTTTAAATCTTTTTTGTTTTTAAATAAATAAACAAGTCCTAAACCAGCATTACACATAAGACCAGCTAAAACACTTGAAAAAGGAATAACTGAGGCAAGATATAATTCACAAATTATTATAGATGATGCACAATTTGGAATCAAACCTACTAAAGTTGCAAATAAAGGAGTAAAATAATAAGACTTACTAACAAAATTTGCAATATTATCTTTTCCAATAAAATATACTATAAATCCAAATATTAAATTAATAATAAAAATATAAGCTACCAGTTTAAGTGAATGCAATAAAGGGTGAATAAGATGTTGTTTGATTTTACTTTCTCCTTCATGTTCTTCAATATCATGATGACAACAACCATGATGAAAATGGTGGATGTCGTGGAACTGGTAAAAGCAAAAAATCTGGATATTAAGGTCGTTATCGGCGGAGCCGTTATCACGGAGAGCTTTGCTGAGGAGATCCATGCAGATGGTTATTCAGAGGATGCGGCAGAATGTGTTCAGGTTGTAAAAAGATTGCTTGATATTGAGTAATTCTTCGTTGACAATAATTGACAAGATAACTATAATAAAACAAGGATTTGTGCTGTATTGATTATACAGCCGTTTCATAGGTTTGAAAGGTGGTACTTATTGATGGATAATATAGTTTTGTCACTTCTTGTAGATAATACATCAGGTGTACTGAGCAGAGTTTCAGGTTTATTCAGCCGTAGAGGTTATAATATCGACA
>CAKPXW010000093.1 GCA_934202505.1 uncultured Bacilli bacterium
GCCGTCAACTTCTTGTTTCAAATCGTCAGGCGTACCGATTGCAACTGCGGTGTTGTTAAAATCTTTTAAAATTTGATTAGCAAGAGCATAACTCTCTGGATGAATATTTGTATCTTCAAGAGGATTTTTAGAATTTTTAATTCTTAAAAATCCAGCAGCTTGTTGAAAATTTTTATCTGTAAATCTAGAAATGTTTAATAACTCTTCACGGGCAGTGAATTCTCCATTTTTATCTCTATACTTAATAATGTTATCGGCAACACCAGGAGTTAATCCAGAAACATATTTTAATAATGCTTGTGATGCTGTATTTAAATCTACCCCAACTTGGTTTACCGCTGAAGTAACCACAAATGTAAGTTCTGCATCTAATTCTTTTTGATTAACATCATGTTGATACTGCCCTACCCCAATTGATTTTGGATCAATTTTTACAAGTTCTGCAAGCGGATCAATAATTCTTCTTGCAATAGAAACTGCACTTCTTTCTTCAACATGAAAATCTGGAAATTCTTTTCTTGCTTCTTCACTTGCTGAATAAACTGATGCTCCTGCTTCAGATACTAAGGCATAAGATATCTTTCTGTCAAATGCAGAAATAGCTTCAGCGATTAATTTTTCAGTTTCTCTTGATGCTGTTCCATTTCCAATTGCTATTATTTCGATATTATATTTAGAAATAATGCCTCTAATAGTTGCTATAGCTTCTTTCCATTGATTTTGTGGTTCATGTGGATATATTTTATCTTTATAAATAAATTTTCCTGTAGAATCAACTACAGCAAGTTTACAACCCGTTCTATATGCAGGGTCAACACCAAGAACCATTTTATTTTTAATTGGTGCTTGCATAAACAATTGTTTAGCGTTTTTACCAAATACATCAATAGCAATTTTACATGCATCATCTAAAAGTGAAGAATAAATTTCACGTTCAACTGATGGACGAATAAGTCTTTTAAAAGAATCTTTTATTGCTATATCATATAATTCATTAATTTTAGCATTTTTGCAATGAACAAATTGCTTTTTTATTTGTAAAAATACAACTTCTTCATCAAAAGTAATTGAAGATGTTAATATTTTTTCATTTTCTCCCCTATTAATTGCAAGCAAGCGATGAGGTTTAATTTCTTTTAATAACTCTTTATAGTTATAATACATTTCATAAACTTTTTTCTCATCTTTTTCTTCTGCACCTTTTTTAACTTTTACTTGTAGTGTCCCATTATATAAAATATGACTACGGCACCATTTTCTAAGTTCAGGATTATCAGAAATTTTCTCAGCAATAATATATAAAGCATTTGTTATCGCATCTTCAATAGTAGTAACTTTATCATTTAAATATTTTTTGGCTTCTTCCTCAACATTACTATTTTCATCTTGGATTTGAATATAATCAGCAAGTCCTTGAAGTCCCATAGCAATAGCTTCAGTAGCTTTAGTTTTTTTCTTTTCTTTAAATGGTCGATATAAGTCTTCAACTTCAACTAATTTTTTGGCATTTAAAATTTGATTTTTAAGTTCTTCTGTTAAAAGTCCTTTTTCATCAATTAATCTAATTACATCTTCTTTTCTTTTTTGCAAATCCACTTCATATTGATATACCTTTTGGATTTCATTAATTACTACTTCATCAAGTGAGCCAGTAACTTCTTTACGATATCTTGCAATAAAAGGAATTGTGCAACCTTCTTCTAATAGTTTTAAAACATTAATAACTTGTTTTGTAGAAATCTTTAACGATTCTGCAATACCTTCAATAATTCTTTCTTCCATATTTCATTTCCTCGTTGTTATTATATAACAAAACAGTAATTTTTGAAACACTTCCCTACCCTAAAATTAAAAAAAAGTAAGATTTCTCTTACTTAATTGTGTATTGAAGTTCTACGCCTAATTTATTTAAACTATTAAGCATTACAATACTCATAATATTTGCTGCCTCGACATTAGATAACGATTCTGCTTGGACAATAACTTTTATAATGTCTTCTTGATATTCACAATAGGCATCATTATAACCAAGTTCTTTTATTAAAGATACAATATAAGCCTCACTATCAACAATTTTATTTTCATTAGCAATGTTATTTAAGGCAATTTCCTTTTTTGCATTATCATATTCACTAGAAGCAACTATAGTTTCGTTTTGACAAATTATTTCATTATGTTTTTCTTGTAATGAAGTATGCAGTTTTGAATAAAAAAGATTACTACTTTCTTCAATTGTAAAAGAAACATCTGAAGGACTTTGACTATCAAAAGAATTTACAGAAAATACATTTGAAGGAATTAAAACATAATACACAGATAGAACTAATACTAGGCCAAATAAGGCACAAAATGAGACGATTTGTTTTTTCATATTTACCCCACCTACTAGTAAATTATATGTATAAAGTTTTTAAATATTCATATTTTAAAAAGATTTTGCAAATAGTTTTAAATGTACATTTTGTGCTTTATGTATTTATGATACATTATATATTTTATAGTCTTTTTGTATATTTTAATTTTTTTTATTTTTTTTAAAAAAAGAAAGATTTTTAATCTTCCTTTTGTAACTATTATTTTAAAACTTATTTAGCTCTTGAATCATATGAGCCATCTTCAGTGTTAACCCATACTTTATCATCATTTTCAATAAATAATGGAACTTTAATTAATAATCCTGTTTCACAAGTAGCATCTTTTAAAGCTCTTGTTTGTGTATCACCAGATACTCCAGGTTCAGTATGTGCAATTGTTAATGCTACTTTTGCTGGTAAATTAACGTTTAATACTTCACCTTCATAAGAAATAATTTCTACTTCTGAATCTGGTACTAAGAAATTAAGTTCCCATTTTAAACGATCCTTAGGAATAGAAATTTGTTCATATGTTGCTTGATCCATAAAAACAATAGCATCGCCTTCATCATATAAAAAGCTCATAGGAATTTTATCAATATGAATGTCTTCAACTTTCTCTCCGCCAGATAAAGACATATTAGTGATAGCACCTGTTCTTAAGTTTTTAGTTTTTAGTTTAATAACCATTTTTGCCATAGCAGTTTTATTATGTAGTGTGTCTAATACTTGATAAATATTTCCATCAACTGTAAAAAAATTGCCTGGTTTTAATTCGTTTGAAATTACCATAATTATTTACTCCTTTTTCTTTTTTCTTTGCGTTTTTATTATATAGTAAAATCATTCTATTTTCAATAAAAATCCTTTTAAATTAAGCATTTTTTATGGATAAATTGAAAAATATTGTTGAAAACAAAGAAATAGCATATAAACATAGCTTACTTGTAAAATTAATATCGTTTACATATTTTTTAAGTAACATAGTAAAAACAAATAAAAGAAAATATGCGCTTAAACAACTATATGGTATTTCAAATTTAAATTTTAGCACATATTTTAATAATAAGTATTGCAAAATTACAAAAGTTAAAACTATTTCAATTGTAAAAAAAATATTTAGTTTATAATTTTTAGTTATTAATAACTTTAAATCAATATTTAATAAGTAAAAAGTTTTATTAAAAACTATCAAAATATATGTAAATAACATCATAAAGAAAATTATAATTATTTTTTTTAAAATAAAAAATCACCATTTATATTATTGGTGATTTTCTTAGTTTAATACTATAAATAACGATTATTTAATTTTTCACTACCAATAGTAGTAGAATCTCCATGACCTGGATAAACTTTGCACTCATCTTTAAATGCTCTAAACAATTTTAAACTTTCAAGCATTTCTTGTTTATTAGAAGTAGGTAAGTCAGTTCTTCCAATACTTTCTTTAAACAATGTGTCTCCAGAAAAAATACGATTATAATTTCTTAAAACATAGATAACTGAGCCTTCACTATGTCCAGGAGTGTGGATTCCATCAATTATTAGTCCATTAATATTCCAAGAATAGAAATCTCCTTGAAAATATTTTATTGGTGAAGTAACTTTTATATTTTTTAAAGAAGGAAGCACTAATAGTTTACTTGGATTTTCTCCAGTTATTATTTCTTTTTCCTTAATATGTGCAATTATACTGCACTTATATATAGAATATAAATAATCTACTGCCCCAATATGATCAGGATGACCATGAGTCAAAAAAATAGCTTTTAAAGAATAATTATTTTTGCGTAACAAAGCATCAATAGTTTTCCCAGAGCATGCTGGATCAATAACAATTGCACTGCCATTAAAAGAAACTACATAGCAGTTTGTTTTCATATCACCCAAAATTAATTTTTCAATTTTCATATACTATTTCTTTTCTTTGTGAACTGTCTTTTTATTACATCTAGGACAATATTTTTTAACTTCTACTTTATCAGGATGTAAACGTTTATTTTTATCACCTAAGTAATTTTCTTCACCACAAACAGTGCATTTTAAGATAAAATTATCTCTCATAGTTGACACCTCCATATATTTTGCGTATTGATTGTATCACAATTCAACTTTTTTTTCTACATTTTTTACAAAATTATTTAATATATTCTATACTTTCTTTATATTCACCTGCTAAATTATTAGCATCTTTAATAAAACTATTGATTTTAAACCAATTTTTTGCTGAAGCACCAGCCGCTTTTTGATGACCGCCACCACCATATTTTTCTGCAAGTTTATTAATATCAGGTCCATTTGAGCGAAGACGAATTCTAATTTCTTTTGGATATTCAATAAATAATGCCCAAACATAGCATTCTTTAATATTTGCAAGTAAGTTTACAAAAGAAGCAGCTTCATCATAAGAAACATTATACTTTCTTAGTTGACTTTTACGAATTTTTGCATAAACAAACCCATTTGGAGTTACTTTTAAAGTCTTATAAACAACGCTTTTTAACCTTGTAGATCTTAATGATTCAGCAGATAAATTCTTATCAATCCATTCCACATCAGCTCCAAGTTCTACAAGAGCACCTGCAAGTTTAAAAGTTTCTAAATTTACTCCTCTAAAGCGAAAATTTCCTGTATCAGTTACTGTTCCTGTATATAAAGCATTAGCTCCAACTTTTGATATTTTAAATTCTTTGTTATGGATAAACATTTTACAAATCAACAAAGAAGTTGCTGCAATATCTTCATCAACAATATTGTAATTTCCATAGTTATCAATAATTAAATGATGATCAATTTTGATTATTTCTTTGCATAATTTATAGCGTTGGTCAGATATTCTTTCTCTTGTTGAAGTATCACAAACTATAGCAAGTCCACCTTCAAATTCTTCATTGTTTACAATATCCATCTTTCCAACAAACGACAAAAATTCAACATTCTCCGTTAAACAAAAAACTCTTTTTTTTGGAAATGTTGTTACTATAATATCCTTAAGTCCATTTAAAGAGCCATAACAATCTCCATCTGGCCTTTTATGGCCAAATATGAAGATCTTATCATATTCTTTAATCTTTTGATATACTATAGAAAAATCCATTTTTCCTCCTATAATAAATTATTAAAATCCTCAATAATTTTATAAATTGTTTCTTCACTATCAATTGTACAACCACAAGCTAAATCGTGCCCACCACCGCCGTATTTTTTAGCTATTTGTACTATTGACAATTTTTTACTTCTAAACTCACATAGTATTTTACCATTATTTCTATCTTTAGTAAAGTTGGCCCATATATCAATTTCATTAACATCAGCCATTACATTAACCATACCACGAGAAATGGTAAAGGTATCAACGTCAAATAAATCATAAATAGACATATCATTAATTAAGTAGCCCACTCCTTTTGGAGTTACTTTAATTTTACTTATAAAATAAGCTTTCATTTGTTTGCTTGCTAATGATTCAGAATATAATGTTTGATAAATTTCATATGGATTAAAATCTATTTTAATTAATTTACTAACTACATTAAATAAATCATCAGATAATGAATATAAAAACCTTCCACTATCAGTTATAATTCCACTATATAAACACTTTGCTGTTTCTTTACTTACATATAAATTATTATCAAATGCAAAGGAAGCAATCATTTGAGCTGCTGCCGCTGCTTTTATATTTTTAACATAAATAGTAGCTTTAATATCAGATTCGTTATTATGGTGATCAAAGATAATAACATCTTTTGCCAATTGATATCTTTTATCATATGTCATATTTTCACAGGCAACATCAACAATTATTGCAAGACTATTATGGCAAATAGTATCATCTATTTCATCCATATTACCTAAAAAGCAAGAACGAGCCATATCTCCAACAGCATAAACTTTTTTTAATGGAAAATTATCAATGAGCAATTGCTTTAACCCAAGTTGCGAACCTAAAGCATCAATATCAGGTTTTCCATGACGATATATTACTATTTGTTCATATTTATTAATTAAATCTAGTATGTTACTATCCATTTTTGTTTCCTTTCATCATATTTATTTTATTAAGCAAATTTAAAAGTGTTACATAAGACTCTTTGCAATCAAAATAAATATTATTAGTTAATTTATCTTTTAATCTAAAGTCAAATTCATTTACATTTTCGTGAAAATATATTTTTAAATTATTATCATCAATGATAAGACAGGCAAAATCTTTTATCTCATCTAATGTTTGGACGATTCTATAATCAACTTTTTCATTGTAGTAAGTATTATATCGTAAATATTTTTTTCCAACATTTAATTCTTTATTAACATTATTATATTTTTTTTCAAAAAAAGCATTAAAGTCTTCAGATTTTTTCTTACCTTGCATAATAAAGACACTACAAGGCATTTCTAGAGGTTTTATAGGTATAGATATATATTTTCCTTTATAAACATCATTTGCCTTTTTTAAGCCGCTTTTAGTGGTATATTTAAAATCATAAAAGTAAATTGATTCACCTTTATATTCTAAGGTTATAGAATTTGAAATTGTTAAGTTATTTTTGTTATATAAATATTCAATTTCTTTATTAGGTTTGCATAACTTTAAAGAGCAATGAGAAAACTTATCGTTAAAAGTCTTTTCAATTATTATTAGTTTTAATTTACTATGCATTGGCA
>CAKPXW010000094.1 GCA_934202505.1 uncultured Bacilli bacterium
ATATGAGCCTTCATTTATATGTAGCAATTCTAATTGTTGATGAAAATGTAGTTGCGATTCGTTTCTACCTACATTATAATAAATATTACTTTCATAGTCTCTAGATACTTCATATAAAATCTCTTCCATTTTTCTCACCATCCTTATTATGAATTATAGCACAATAAAATTTTGTGTAAAGAAATTTTTGTGCAAAATATTGTGATTAATCTAATCATATGACATACATTAAGACATAATTTAATAAAATAATTAAATATGTCATTTATCATTAAATATATTTTTCCCAAATGTATTATAAATATTCAAGGAGTTAATTTATGGAAAAACTACAGGAAATAATAAATAATTCAAATAACATTGTTTTTTTTGGTGGAGCAGGTGTTTCAACTGAATCAGGTCTTAAAGATTTTAGGAGTAAAGATGGTATTTATAATATGAAATATAATATACCACCTGAAACAATATTAAGTCATAGTTTTTTTATGAACCATTGTGAAGAATTTTATGACTTTTATAGAAATTTTATTTTATATGACGAAAATAAAGTAAAACCTAATATCTGTCACTTTAAATTAAAAGAATTAGAAGATATTGGAAAACTTAAAGCTATTATTACTCAAAATATTGATGGATTACATCAAAAAGCTGGAAGTAAAAATGTTATAGAATTACATGGAACAATAATGAAAAATTATTGTTGCCAATGTTTTAAAGAATTTGATGGCTATAATTTCATTAAAAAGTGTCAAAAAATACCAAGATGTAATGTATGTGGTGGAATTATTAAACCAAAAGTTGTATTATATGAAGAAAGTTTAGACAATTCTTGTTTAAATAAAGCCATTTACTTTATTGAAAATTGTGATACACTAATAGTAGCAGGAACGTCTTTAACAGTTTACCCTGCCGCAGGGCTCATAAGATATTTCAAAGGTAAAAATTTAATTATAATAAATTATCAAACAACAAATTATAATCAAATTGCTGATTTGATAATTAATGATTCTATATGTAAAACTTTTGCTAATATAAAGATATAAAAAGGAGGACTTTATGAAAAAAAATTGTTTATTATCATCATTATTAGTACTGGCTTTATGTGGATGTGGAGGTGGAAATGACAATCCTTCAACATCAACAACAGTTGTTGACCCATCAAGTAGACCATCAGAGTCAACATCTACTAATACTTCATCATCATGGAGTGAACCTGAAATATCACAAGAAGATGATGTCGTAAAAATGATTCCTCAAGAAGTATTAAACTATGAAGGAAGCATTGACATTTTAATTTATATTGAAGGTCAAGATAATACGATGGTTGATATTGGTAGTAGCCGTTACACCACACAAGATTTATTTGATACAGATATTGCAAAATATGCTGCAGCAGCAAGAGAATTTAGAAAAATTGCACCTAAGGTTAAATTTAACGTTATTTATTGCAATATTAATGATTTTGATGAAAGAATTCAACAATACAATGATCAAAATGGACACTTACCTCATATTATCCACCCAACAAAACAATTTTATGAAATGATGGAAAATGGGTTAGTAGCTGATTTATCAAGATATAGTGATTCCGAATATTTCCAATCATTAAATCCATCATTTATGGAAAAGCTTACTTTCGGTAACTTTGTTGCAGCTTTTCCTACTCATTATGCCCCTTATGGCATGTTTGTTAATAAAAACATTTTAAAGAAAGACTCAATTGTTGATCCTACAAATCAAATTGCTTATGAAGAATGGGTTGATAATTTAACATATGAAGAATTTGTAAATGTATGTAAAGAAACTTACCATCCATATGAAAATGCTGGATTATCTCATGTAACTGAAATGGCTCAATCATTATCTTATCCATCAATTTACAAGCAATATTGTGAAACAGGAGAAATTGAATTTAATAATGAAGATGTAAAGAAAATGCTTGAACTTGAAAGTGAACTTGCAGATTATTCAACATTTGATTATTCAGTGTCAGCAAACACTACTAAAGATGAATTTACTGATGTTAAGTTCTGGAATGTAAATGATAGTTTTGTAAATGGTTACTTTACATTTGATATGGAAGCTCCATGGAACATTGGCGTTATTAGTCAAATTGCAGAGAATGCTGGAAAAGGACATAATGATTTTGATTTTATGCCATATCCAAAAGCTGATGAAAATACTGATAATTATGTAGGTATTGGAATTGGCGGACTTGTAATTGGTGATCAATGTCCAATTAGTAATGGTGAGAAAAAATGCAGATCAGCTACTTCTCAATTAGAAATGGATGTTGCTGCATATTTTACAATGTTTATGATTACAGACCCACGTGCAATAAAAGCTGAAGCAGAAATTGAATTTAAAATTAATGATAATACAGGAGCTACTTCTAAAGGTGTAGTACCTCTTCCATTAATTGATAAAAACTTTAGATTTTCTTGGCAAGATGATCCAGAAGTTGTCGCTTCAATTGGTGGAGACCCTTCTGAAGGATTCGATAATAACTGGGAATATCAAATGTCTTTATATTTAAAAACATATAAAACATGGTGGGATGATTCAACAAATCCTGAACCTGATGTTAAGTATTTTACAAATGTTAATTACGGTTTAAGCAAAATTATTGATATTGTATACGAACAACCAGAAAATGTTATAGATTATCGTTCATTACCTTTAACTATCAATCCAGGTGGATCTGAAGTTATCAATATTATGGAAGATTGGTCAGATCGTTATGAAGATTATGTACTTACTAGTGAAACTTATGTAGCAGATTTAATTGCAAAACTTCCAGAAATGCAAGAAAAGGTAAATAGCAATACTAGAACAGCTTATGAATTCTTCCAAGAATGTCTTGATGATTTCTATGGCGTTGGTAAATATAATGTAATGGAAAAATTCCAATAATTTAATAATACTTAAAAGGATGTTTAAAGACCAAAACTAGGCTTTAACATCCTTTTTATATGCAATAATTATTAATATTGACAAATATATATATATATACTATATTTTTAACAGATAAAGCTATTGCTAATTATTTTTTAGATGGAAAATTATTAAAAGGAGAGTTATTATGAATAAGAAAATAATAATTATTTTAGTTATTCTTTTTGCAAGTTCATGCAATTCTAATACTATTTCTAATAATTCAAGTAATGATGCATTTTTATCAAATTCATCTTCTATTACAAGCGACTTTAAACTTAAAGTACATGAAAATGATAATAAAATATCTTATATTCATAATAATGATCAAAAAGAAATATTAATTTATGATGAAATTAAATTTGAATATTATTTTAATTATGAAATCGAATATGACATAAATAAATTTCAATTTGAAAACGATAATCAATTCGGCCATTTAAAACCAATTGCCTATTTTGAAAACGAAAAAGTGAAAGTTATTAATAATCAAAAAGAAGAAGTATCATTTTATGTTACTAGCATTAAAGGAAATACATTTATACAAACAGCTTATGTAAGCCTTGCCAATTCTTATATAAACAAAAATGAAGCATCTACAAAAATGATGACTACATTAATGGGAGGTTCACCAAGTATAATTAATCATTTAATAGACTTTAATACTTTAATGCCTGGTCAAGTATTAGAACTTGAATGTAGAAGTTTTTCTCAACATGATTTATTAGTTTGGGATGGATCAAATTGGCTTGTTGAAATAAATGGAGTTGTAGTTAATGTAAATATAAAATCAACTCCAACATATGTTCCATATATTATTCAAAAAGAAGATAATGAAATGATTTTACAAATTCAAGATGAAATACAATATAGTACTTTTAATAAAACTTTATCTTTAGATAACTTTTCAGTAGTTGATAAAAATTATATAAAAATAGATCCAAAATCACTGATAGAAAATGATATTGTTTATGTATCTTATGCATGTTATCCTACAATAATAGATGGAAAAGAAACATATCAAAATAAAAATATTTGTGCAATTTATAATTTTAATCCAAATTAAAATGTATTAAAAACTGTTAAAATGAAACTTAACAGTTTTTTTGATAATAAAAAAGCCATCAACCTTTGTTGATGACTTTAAAACATTAAATTTTATTAAAATACTGTAGGTACACAGAAATATACAATAAATAATAAGCAAACAATTAACGCAACAACTGAAACTTCCCAAACTGGTTTTGCATATTTTTCTTTATTAATTGCATATTTAATTAAAGAAATTAAATAAGTAATAGTGCAAATTAATACATAAGCAATCATACCAATACCAATACCATTAGTGATTGAGTAAGAAAGAGGCATAACAGCAATTGTTAAGAATGCAGGAATAACTTCCTTAATAGAGTCAAGTTTTAAATTTTTAGCGCCTTTTAACATTAAGCAACCAACATATAATAAAGCAGATGAAGCTGCAGCACTTGGAATTGAAGCAATTAAAGGCATTAGGAATATTGCAAGGAAGAAGCATACAGCAGTTGATAAAGCAGTTAAACCAGTTTTACCACCAGCAGCAACTCCAGAACCTGATTCTACAAATGTAGTAACTGTTGAAGTACCATATAAAGCACCAGTACAAGTAGCGATTGAGTCAGATAACATAATTCCATCATAATGTAAAGGTGTACCATCTGCATCTACTAAATTAGCAGCGCTTGCACAACCAACACATGTTCCCATAGTATCAAACATATCAATCATACAGAATGTAATAACAGTCATAACACATGGCATAATAGTAGCGTTAGCATCCCATTTAAATCCTTCTGTAAAAGCTGCAAGGAATGTTCCGCCATTGCTTGGGTCAAAACTAAAGAAATTTTTGAAATATTCCCAGAATTTCCAACTCATACCTGAATAAGTTGTAACACCAAGAGGAATACCTAAGATAGTTGCAAGAATTATACCAATAATAACAGCGCCTTTAACATTGAAATGTTCTAATACGCCGATACATAATAAACCAAATAAACAAACAATTGCACCTTTTGGGAAAGCACTATAGTCGTTAAATTTAACTAAAGTAACTAAAGTGTTACTATCTACAATGATGCCAGCATTTTGCATACCAATAAAGGCAATAAATAAACCAATACCAATTGAAATAGCATTTCTAATTGAAACAGGAATTCCTTTAAAAATTAATTCACGAATAGAAACTCCTTTAATTTTAATAATAGAAAGTAATAAGAATAAAACACCTGAAATTAAAACTAACAACATTGCATTTCCAAATGAACAATGGAAACCAAGTGAACCAGTTGCACCAATTAAGGCGCCAACCATTGAGTTTAGTCCAAGACCTGGGGCTTGAGCAAGAGGCATTTTAGCAAGAAAAGCCATTAACATAGTACCTGTAATTGCACCAAGAGCAGTAGCAATAAATACAGATGCCCATAAATTAGATGATTGAGAGAAATCTCCTGTGATTAATGATGGGTTCAAAGTTAAAATGTAAGCCATTGCTAAGAATGTAACGATACCGGCAATGATTTCCACTCTAATTGAAGAGCCTAGAGCTGAAATGTTGAAAAATTTGTCAAGTTTTTGCTTAAAAGACTTTTTTTCTTGTGATTGTTCCACAATTTTGTTTTCTTCTTCCATATTTTCTCCTTTTCCTTTTGAATAAAAAAGAATTCCGCGCATTGACGGAATTCTTAAATTTATAGAGCCAATAAGGAATCTACAATTAAAAGATTTATCCGTCATAGTCCTAAATTTACGGTTTAGGGTAGAGACTGCTTACCATATTTAAGCGTTATATGACATGGAAGTCTTTTTTAGACACCTTTATTATAAGCGAAAGTTTTTTTTATTTCAATTGTTTCTTATTGAAAGCGTTTTCAATTTGCTTTTTCTTCTTTTTTATCTTTTAAGATAAGATTGAAGACAATTCCTAGAATCATTGACATAGCAGTTGAAGTAAGAGTGGCAGATCCAATTGAAATTGCAAGACCACCAATACCAGATACTAATATTACTGAAGCAACAATTATATTTTTTGTAATATCGAAATTTACTTTTTCTTTAATTAACATTTTAACACCAGATGAAGCAATGAAACCATATAGAATTAAACTTACACCACCTGTTATACATGCAGGAATTGTAGATAGTAATGCAGTAAATGGAGCAATAAAACCAAAGCATATAGATAAAATAGCAGCAAGGATAATAACATTTACTGAAGCAATTCTACTTACACCAATTACAGCTACATTTTCACCATAAGTAGTATTAGCCGCTCCACAAATACATCCACTAACAGCTGTCGCAATACCATCACCCATTAAAGTTCTAGAAAGTCCAGGTTCGCCATTTACTAAATCTTTTCCAATAATATTTCCAAGATTTTTATGGTCACCAATATGTTCACATACTGTAACTAAAGATACTGGTAAGAAGATAATGATAACGCTAAGTAAAGTTCCTACATCAAATTTAGCGGCATTTTCACCAAATGCTCTTGTGAATATGAAATCTGTATTAATATAACCATTGATTGTTGTAAAGTCTAAAGAAGTAAGTGGAGAAAAATTAACTACTTGTAACCAAGTTGTATCTGTAGCAATTCCAATTAATGATAAGATAACTGCTAATAAGTAAGCCCCTCCCATACCACAAACAAAGGGAATTAGTGATAACATTTTTTTGCCATAATGGGCACACACAGCAGTAATAATAACTGCTACCATAGCAATTGCAAATGAAACATAAGAAGATCCACCATTAACAGCTACTGAGTTAATATTATTAATTGCAGAACCCGCAAGTCCTAAACCAATTACCATAATTACTGGTCCAATTACGACAGGAGGTAAAAGTTTATCTAACCATTTTGTTCCAACATGTTTAATAATTATTGATATGATAACATAAACTAGTCCAATAACTACCATGC
>CAKPXW010000095.1 GCA_934202505.1 uncultured Bacilli bacterium
GAGTTAAAGCTGTAGCATAAATTAAATCTTTATCGATTTTATCAATAATAAAATCTAATATTCCATCATTTAATAAAATATGTCCTTTAGCAAAAACATCTAAGGCAATATTTGGATAATTAATCGGAACAATATTATCATGAGCAGTAGATTCTTTACCAGTAAAAATAAATTTATCGCCTTTATTTACTTTTATTGGTGTTTCAACATTTCCAGTTCGAACTTCTGGTCCTTTAATATCTATCATTATAGCAAGTGGAACATTTAAATCTTCTCTTACTTTTTTAACAAGTTCAATTCTTTTTTGATCAACTTCATAATTGCAATGTGCCATATTAAATCTTACAACGTTCATTCCAGCTTGTACCATTGCAGTTAGCACATCATAATTATCCATTGAAGGTCCAAATGTACAAATAATTTTTGTTTTTCTCATAGTTTACCCCTCTCTAAAAAAAATCAAAATAATTTTAACATATTTTATTATGTTTTAGCACATATTTTAAATTCTTTATAAAAAACTAAGAGACAACTTATAGTAAATTGAACTCTTAGTTTTCCATTATTATATTAATCTAATTATTATAACTTTGGTCCAGCTTTAACTAATGCTTTTCCTGCTTCATTTCCTTCATATTTCTTGAAGTTCTTAATGAATCTACTAGCTAAATCTTGAGCTTTAGTTTCCCATTCTTGAGGATTAGCATATGTATCTCTAGGATCTAAGATGTGTGAATCAACACCTGGAAGTTCAGTAGGTACTTCAAATTCAAAATGAGGGATAACTTTTGTTGGAGCAGTTTTAATTGAACCATTTAAGATAGCATCAATAATTCCACGAGTATCTTTAATAGAAATACGTTTACCAGAGCCATTCCATCCTGTATTAACAAGATATGCTTTAGCACCTGATTTTTGCATCTTCTTAACTAATTCTTGTGCATATTTTGTTGGATGTAATTCCAAGAATGCTTGACCAAAACATGCTGAGAATGTAGGAGTTGGTTCAGTAATTCCTCTTTCAGTACCAGCAAGTTTCGCTGTAAATCCTGATAAGAAATAATATTGAGTTTGTTCTGGAGTTAAAATTGAAACTGGAGGTAATACTCCAAAGGCATCTGCAGATAGGAAGATAACATTTTTAGCTTCTGGAGCAGATGAAATTGGTCTAACAATATTTTTAATATGGTCAATTGGATAAGATACACGAGTATTTTCAGTAACACTCTTATCAGCAAAATCAATATGACCTTCACTATCTAAAGTAACATTTTCAAGTAAGGCATTTCTTTTAATTGCATTATAGATATCTGGTTCTGAATCTTTATCAAGATTGATAACTTTAGCATAGCAACCACCTTCAAAGTTGAATACGCCATTGTCATCCCAACCATGTTCATCATCACCAATTAGTAAACGTTTTGGATCTGTTGATAATGTTGTTTTTCCAGTTCCTGAAAGTCCAAAGAAAATTGCAGTATTTTTACCATCTAAATCTGTATTAGCAGAGCAGTGCATAGATGCAATACCTTTAAGTGGTAAATAGTAGTTCATCATTGAGAACATACCTTTTTTCATTTCACCACCATACCAAGTGTTAATAATAACTTGTTCATGTGATGTAATGTTGAATACAACTGCAGTTTCAGAATTTAAACCAAGTTCTTTATAATTTGTAACTTTAGCTTTTGAAGCATTGTATACAACAAAGTTTGGCTCAAAATTTTCAAGTTCTTCATCAGTAGGTTTAATAAACATATTTCTAATGAAATGAGCTTGCCAAGCAACTTCAACGATGAAACGGATAGCCATACGAGTATCTTTGTTGGCACCACAATATGCATCAACAACAAATAATCTCTTATTAGATAATTCTTTCTTAGCAATATCTTTTACAGCATTCCATGCTTCAAGACTTGCAGGATGGTTATCATTTTTATATTCATCAGATGTCCACCAAATAGTGTCTTTTGAATTTTCATCTACAACGATAAACTTATCTTTAGGAGAACGTCCTGTGTAGATACCTGTCATTACATTAACAGCACCTAATTCACTAACTTGTCCTTTTTCATATCCTTCAAGTTTTGAATCAGTTTCTTCCTTAAATAATTGTTCATATGAAGGATTATAAACGATTTCTGTAGTACCTGTAATTCCATATTTTGTTAGGTCAATTTTTTTCATATTATATCTTTTAAAAATCTTAATATTTACGTGAAATTACTAAAATAGCAATTTCAAAATCTATTCTAGCATTTTTATTTAATAAATTAAATATAAAAAAATATTTTTTTCGGTATATAATTATCGAATGAAATCTTTTGACACTTTTTTGTCATATTTTGTCATATTTATGTAATTTAAAAATATGTAAATAATATTATTCGTTATTAAAAATATAATTTAACTATTTTTCAATACAAAATATTGCATACAATGGCACAGATTTTATTCCATTTTCTAGTCCAAAATTTTTTAATGATAACCTTAATGAATATTTAGGCGCATACCTACTTTCATAAACAGATAAGCTTCTTGAACGTGTATTATCTGATGCTTTTACTTCGATTGGAATAATGTCTTCTCCTATTCTAGAAATAAAATCAATTTCTGCTTGATTACCACTTGTCCAATAATATAAAGCAAAGCCACTTGCTACAAGTTGGTTAAAGACATAATTTTCTGTTAAACCACCTTTAAAATTTTGTAGTAAAGTATTGTCACTTTGAATATCATCAAAATGAATATCTTGACTTGCACAACATAATCCAACGTCATTCATATAAAATTTAAAATCCGTTAATGACCTATATGAATTTAAAGGTATGGCAATTTGTTCAACGCGGTATAGTTGACTTGCAATTCCTGATAAGCATAGCCATTCTATGGCTCCTTCAAATTCTGAAGCACGACCACCTGGTTTTACATATTTATATTGAAACTTTTTATTTTCTTTAGCAAGTTGTGTACTAATATTTTTATAAACAATCTTCGTTTTAGGAATTTCCGATTGCTTATTATATTTACTCATATCATTTTGATAAGCTTCTAAGATAGTAAGTTGCGATATTCTTGCCATTTCGGTGTTTTTGTTCTTTATATAATTTTCAACTACCTCTGGCATACCACCAATATACAAAAATTCTTTATAATACTCTATCGAACGTTTATGAAAAAGTATATCTAATGGCTTATTCTCCTTATAACATTCTTTAATTTGGCGTATTAAATATTCTTCACCTTTGGCAAGTAAATATTCTTCAAAATCCATAGGATACATAGTTAAAAATTGAACTTTTCCTACTGGAAACGAAAAATTGCCGCGATTAACACTAACGCCAAGTAATGAACCAAGTGCAATAATATGATATTCATTAGCATCTTCGTTAAAATATTTTAAGGAAGTGACTGCTTTAGGACACGCTTGAATCTCATCAAAAATAATCAAAGTACTTCCCGGTAAAATTTCTTTTCTTTTATAACTTTCCAATTTCCGAATAATATTTATAGGATTCAAGTCACAAAAAAAATCTTCCAAACCTTTTTCTTTTTCAAAATTGCAATAAACATAATTTGCATATTCTTTTCCAGCAAAATAATTAACGATATAGGTTTTGCCAACCTGTCTTGCACCTTGTAATATTAATGGTTTTCTTAAATCACTATTTTTCCATTTCAACAAGTTTTGATAAATCTTACGTTCCATATTGATCCTCCATCAATATTATTATAACGCATAAATGTATTTTAGCCAATTATTTTTACATTTTTCTATAGATAGTTTTTACCATTTTTTACACTTTTCTATATTTAACGCTTTTTTACAACATTTTTATCATAATAACGATACAAAACTTATCTTTAAATATTAGTATGTCATATATTTCATTATAAACTTTAAAATTTTTATATTTTTGTATGAAATAAGTAAAATTGCAATTTTAAAATCTATTCCAATATTTTTAATTAATAAATTAATTATTAAAAATTATGTAAATAGAATTACTTCTTTTCCTTGTTCAATACTACTTCCACTATGTGGAAGTTGATAAATAACTTTATTTCCATTTCCCATTTTTATAAGTTTAAAATTATTAGATTTGCAACTATCTATATCTTTTCCTACATAATTTTCTACAATAGCGGTTTTTATATCCATCCAAGTATATTCAAAAGGAATTCCATCATTTTTAGGCTTTATATTTAAATAAGAGATAATATCTTGATTAATCTTTTTAATAATTGGTCCTACAATTGTTCCACCATACTTTATAACACTTTTAGGTCTTTCAAGGCAAACATAAGATACAATTTGTGGATTATCCATAGGAAAGCCACTAATATATGATAAAATATAATCATTTTCCATATATTTACCATTATTTGCAATTTGGGCAGTTCCTGTTTTTCCACCTATTTTATATCCTTCAATATAAGCTTTTCTACCAGATCCTTTTGCAACAACGCTTTCTAAAGCATAACGCATTTTTAAAGATGTATCTTTAGTTATAACATCTTCTTTATTTATTATTGTAGGAAAACTAAATATTTCTTCATCAATGTTTGGTAATAAAATACTTTTTACTATTTTAGGCTGATAAAGAATTCCACCATTGATAACTGCACTAAATGCTCTTGCCATTTGGATCATCGAAACAGATATTCCTTGTCCAAAAGATGTTGTAGCATTTTCCAAATTGTTATATTTTTCATAATCAAAAAAAATTCCTGATGTTTCTCCTATCATATCGATATTGGTTTTTTTTGAAAAGCCAAAATTTAAGACATAATTATATAGTTTTTCTTTACCAAGTCTTCTACTTATTTCTACAAATCCTGGATTAGATGAATTTTCAAGTACTTCTAAGAATGTTTGTAATCCGTGCCCACCTTTTTTCCATGACTTAATTTTAAATCCATCAACATATTCATATCCTTTATCATAATAAGTATCTTTTTCCATATCAATTACTTTTTCATTAATAGCTGCTGCAAAAGAAAAAACTTTAAAAGTTGAGCCGGGTTCATAACTTTTCCAAATTGGTAAATTTCTATTATAAACATCTTTATCATATTCTTGATATTTATTTAAATTAAAGGTTGGTCTTGAAGCAATTGCAAGTATTTCTCCATTATTAGGATTCATAATAATTCCATAAATGGATTCTGGTGAATATTTTAAATATGCATTTTCAAGTTCTCGTTCTAGTACTTGTTGGATTTTCAAATCTACTGTTAGTTTTAAAGAATAACCATTTAATGGTGCAGTAATTGAAGAAGATAAATTATTAATTATTCCTCCTTTAGCATCTAAATAATAATTTAAAGTTCCATTAACTCCTTTTAAATAATCATCATATTTGCTTTCAATTCCTGCAAGACCTTGATTATCAATACCAACAAACCCTAAGGAACTAGCAAGTAATTCATCATAAGGATAATATCTTTTATTATCATATACTAAATAAACTCCTTCAAAATTTAAAGCATTAATTCTTTCAATTTGATAATCATTTAAATTTTTCCCTTCTGGATATATTTTTACTATGGATTCTTTTTTACTAATTTTTTTTAAAATACTTTCATAATTAGTATTTAATATACTAGCTAAGTCTTTAGCACAAGCATTTTTATCTTTTATTTGAAAAGGAATAACATATAAGGACATTGATGCTAAATTACTAGCTAATACATTTAAATTTTTATCATAAATTATTCCTCTTGAAGCCGATAAAGGAAAACTTCTTTGCCAAGATTCATTAGCAAGATTATTTATTTTTTTATAATTAATGATTTCAATATAAAATAATTTTCCTAAGACACAAAAAAGCAAGAAATAAATAAAACATTCATAAATAATTGTTTTTTTTCTTAAAGATGCATAAATCATAAAATCACCATAAAATTATATGCATAATTTAAAAAAAAAAGACTCATTTAGCGAGTCTTTACATTAATTCCATTGTTTCATCATCATCATTTGCTTTATCATTGACAATAACTTTTGTTCCTGATTCAACATGTGATAAATCAAGATTATTTCCAATATTTTCAACATTATTATTAGTAGGAACATTTACAGCAACAAGTGGATTACGTTTATATTTTATAAATTCAACTAAAACTAATACAATACATCTTGCAATTAATGCTAATACCATTGTTGCAAAACCAATAAGCATAGAATTAGCAGTGTTTTTAAAGAAACTAGTTATAAAGCAAGTAAGTCCACCAATAAAAGATGCCATCATTAAATATGAACATACAATTTTAAATGATCCAAAGAATCTTTCACCATAAGTTTGTTTACTAATCTTATTAAATATCCAAATAAACAAACCAAGGGTTGCAAGTATTAATAATAAAAATGGAACATTTCTAAAAATAATTATAATTCTTTGAATTAAAGATAATGAATAGCATGAAGTAAATGTTTTAACCATAAAAGTATCTATATTATTATATATAATATTCTTTTGGTCCTTATATTGATCTTCAACTAAAGCAAATCCATCTTTAAGTTCAGCATAATTTCCAAGATATGATACTTCAACTTTTTTATCATTTACAAAAGCAGCAAGTAATTCATCTTTTAAAACAATTAAGAAATTATTATGTACAAGATTTGATTTATCATCCAATCTTGTATATTCTGTTTCATAAAAATACTTGATAGTTGGTAAATAATATGTTGAAGTGCCAAATAAATTAAAAGCTCCTGCTTTATAGTAAGTTTGAAGATATAATCTATATATTTGAATATTTTTTTCTTCTTTTGATAAATCTTTATTA
>CAKPXW010000096.1 GCA_934202505.1 uncultured Bacilli bacterium
TAGCAATTTGAGTGGCTTTTGCTTTAAATAGTCTTCCTAGAACATCATTCATAAAATCTTTATATATAAGTAAAAATATAAAGAAGATAAAGGCAGCAAATACATTAAATAACAAGTGAATAAGTGAGGCTCTTTTAGCATTAGGTGTTGCTCCAAAAGAAGATAAAAGTGCAGTAATACATGTTCCAATGTTTGTTCCAATAATAACAAATAAAATAGAGTTTCCACCATTTCCAATGCTAATTCCTGCGGAAACCATTGAAATAATTAAGGTTGTTACAGCTGCCGATGATTGCAGTATAGCAGTAATTATTATCCCAATTAATAGTAATAATATTGGATTTTCAATTGATTTTAAAAGGTTAGTAAATGTAGGTGCATCTTTAAAGACATCCATTGAGTTTTGCATAATATCAAGTGATAAAAATATAAGACCAAAGCCAGCAATAGCAAGGCCTAAAGACTTATATCTTTCTTTTTTACAAACCATATTTATAACCATGCCAATGGCAGTAAATAAAATGGCGTATGAACTTATATTGAATGATTGTAAAGCAACTATTTGAGCAGTTATAGTAGAGCCAATATTTGCTCCCATAATAATTGCACTAGCTTGAAACAAATTCATTACTCCTGAATTTACAAAACCTACGACCATTACTGTAGTAATAGATGAAGATTGAAGTAAAGCAGTTATTATAAGCCCAACGCCAACACCAACAAAACGATTAGATGTTTTTGAAAATAAATGTCTAAGACTTTTACTTGCAACTTTTTCAATGTTCTCTGATAATAGTTTGAAGGCTATTAAAAAAGCTCCAAGTCCAGCTAATAGTTCAATTATAGCAAATAAAATTTCCAATTTAACCACTCCTTTATTTAACTATGAAATGATTATAAAAGAAACTTTATAATAATAAAAGAAAAAAATGAAAATAATGAAAAATGCTTATTTATTCTGCAAATTTTTCTTAAGTAAAACTTGCTTTGTATAAATTTTGCAATCTTTATAAAGATGTCTATCTATAAATTGAATATAAATTACAATAGTTTTTCCGTTTTCACTTTTAGCAAAAATTGTTTGGAATCTACCAAAATAAAAATTCATAGCTTTGGCAAAAATATGAACGCTTTCTTTATTTTTCTTAAAAATATCAGGAACAATAAAAAATTCTCTTCTTAAAATGTTCCTTGGCCTACAAATAAGATATCTTGGTTGATAGACAACATTTAACATTTGTCTAATACAATCAGAAAAAATATTTTGTTCATATGTTGAAGCATTTTTTAAATAAATACCTAAAGTATTCAAGTTTTCATGAAAAGCTACAACTTTTATTTTATTTGATTTAATAATTTCTTTATTTATTAAAGCTTTTTTAACAGCTTTACCTATATATTTTAGGTGAATTCTTTTGGTTATTTGAATAATCATTCGTAAAACATTAGAAAGTAATTGTAAAAATACTAAAGATAATAAAATAAAAAGAATAATGTTATCAATTGTTTGATTGAACAAATTAAATTCACGATTTACATTGTTAAACAATTGATATAAAAGCACCATTAATACACCATATAAAATAGATGATGCTAGAGCAATGAAAAAAGAAGATGATTTTTTTATTCTTTTTGCACTGATATAAGTGATTTTTACAAATTGTTCAACACTTAAAGCATTATCAATACAATTTTTCCAATTACTTGTTGTTTTTTCTCGGTAAATTGCCTCTTTTTGCATTCTATTATTTTCAAGTTGCATATCTAAAGTAGTACGCGGTAAATTTGAAATTTTTAAACGTTCAATCCCGTTTTCAATAGTTTTTCCATCATAAGAAACACCAACAAATGAAGAAAATCTCTTTTTCACATTATTAAAATCTTCGTTAAATTCGATATCATAAGGGTTTAAACAAATAAGATGCCAAATATTAGATACTTTTAAAGGGTTGTTTTTGTCAATTCTTATTGCTCTACCTCTTGTTTGATTAGATATAACATATGAACCAATGAAACTGGCCATAATTAAAGTGTTAATACATGGAGAATCCCACCCTTCTCCTAATAATGATTTTGTACCAACTACAACATTAATTATTCCTTTTTGAAATAATGAAGTTATAAAGGAAACAATTTTTTTTCTATTACTTTGTTTAATGATTAATTCAACATAATTAGTGTCGTTTATTTCATCATATTCAAAATAAGGAGCAATATCCATAACATTTTTAGGAACAATGCAAATACTACCAGTAAGTAAACACAAAGTAATTCCTTTTATATTTTCTCTTCTTAAATGTTCGAAAATAGGTACAGCGCCAAAAGAATTTATTTCATTGCTTAAATTGTTAATATATTGTTTGGTTTTTATTTTTATATAATCAGATAGTACTAAACATCTTAAGTTATCTTTTAATGAAGCATTTTCATAACGTATTATTTCACTAATAGAATTTAATTTTGAAATACTACCACCTAATATTTTATCAATTCTTTCATCATGAGATAAATTTACTTTTCTTTTATTTGTCACTCCAAGAGAAGCAAATTCTTTTTTTATGGAAAGTAGTTTTTTATCATTTGGATAAGAATTGCTATCATCAAAAAGCACATTTTGCATCAATATTTCAAATTGTTTAATAGTTAAAGGTTTTACATTAGTAAGAAGTTTAGTGACCATATCAAGTTTTACATTATTTTCATGAAAATAAGATATTAAAGCTTGATAATAAGGAGCATTCCTATATAAAGCTTTTTTTAATTCTTTTTTGTTAGTATAAATGTTATTTTGTTTGATTATTTCCAATAGTTCTGGATCATTTTTATATTTATAAAACACTTTTTTTCCATATGAATAATATTTCAAGATTTCTTTTTCTTCATTTTTACAAGGCATTGAATAATAAATAAAATCTTGATGTGGGCATAGATTATGATCTTTAATCAATTCTGGAACGAAAATTTCATCATCAATAGGGCCACATAAGTCAATATATCTTTGCCATTCATTAGATGATGAGTCATATGGTGGTGTAGCTGTAAGTGAAATAATTTTTACTCCTTGTATATGAGAAATTGTTGTTTCAAGTACTTTCCACCATTCACTTCTTAAATGATGACATTCATCTAAACAAATTGTTTTTATATTATTATTGTCTAAGAATTCAAATAGATTAAAACTAGAATAATCATTTTCTTCTTCTATGAATTTTTCTTCATCTTCAACAACTTCTTTTATTTTTTTAAATGCACTATATAAAGCTTGATAAGTTATACATGTAATGGGTTTGAAATTCATTAAATCATTAGATATATACGTATCAGCATCAACATTATTTGCAAAATTCTCTTTAAAACGTAAGATCCATTGTTCACGAATGGTAATGCTAGGTGTCAAAACTAAACTTGCACTATTTAATTTTAAGATTAATTCAAGTCCTAAAATTGTTTTCCCAGAACCAGGAGCTGCTACGATATGAATTTTATCGTTGCCTAAGAAATCGGCAAGATTGTCAAGTGTTCTTTTTTGATATGGTCGATAAGTACCATTAAAGTGAATTTTATCATCAAACATTTCAATCTTTCCTCCTTCTTAAATATTTATTTTTTTTCAATTAAAGCAATGCCATCTCCAATATTTAAATATGAAACTGTAAAGTCAGTAAGATCTGCAAGATAAGTTTTTAATTCTTCAATTTTTTCATCATAAAATTTTGCTTTTTTAGGATTTACAACTTTTTTGAAATCTTGTAATAAAATATTGTCAATAATAATAACGCCATTTTCTTTTAGGTTATCTTTGTATTTTTCAAAAAATGCAATATTTTTAGCTTTTGCAGCATCTATGAAAATTACATCAAATTTTAAAGATATAAAAATATTTAAGGCATCATCACAAATAGCGCTTACTTTACTTTCAAGATTAAAATCTTGAATGTTCTTCTTGCATAATTCATAACGCTCTTGATTATGTTCAATTGTAGTTACATATACATTATCTATCATCCCAAGAGAAACACTTGTATATCCGATAGCACTGCCAATTTCTAAAATGTCATGATAATTATTTTGAATTATCAGTTTTTTTAAATATTCAACGAAATCTTTTCTTGCTATTGGCACAAAATTCTTTTTAGCATATTCTTCAATTTCTTCTAATGTTTTCATAATTTAATTGCTTTTATATATAAACTATAGATTTTATCAGTTAAAGCTTCAACTGATTCTTTTTCACTATTTATATAATAAGTTATTCCTTCTATCTTATTTTTATCAAATGCTATTTCATCATTTTCTAATCTTGTTAAAATGCTTTCAACTTTATCTTTACGTAAGATCATTCTTTCTTTTCTAGTTTGCTTTGAACATTCTAAGAAAAAAGAAATAATATGACTATCATGTAATTTTAAAAATGACTTAAATCCATTTGGATCAACAACAATACATTTATCATCAGATATATCTTTTTTTGCTGTCCCATAATAATTATTATTATAAAATGTTGTTTCTACAAAGAAGTTTTCCTTTTCTAATTCTTTAAAAGAACTTTCACTGATAAAGTTATAATCAATTTTATCAATTTCATTTTCTCTTTTTTTTCTTGTTGTATAGGTTACAACCTTTTTTATATTATATTTACACATCAATTTTTTGGCTATTTCTGTTTTTCCTGATGCACTAGGTCCAATTAAAACAAGCATTAATTTCAACTCCTTTGTTCAAATATTATAGCATTTTTTAATTATTTTTGAAATTTATATTGTTATTTTAATGATAATTAAAATAAAAACTTGCACAACAAAATAATTTTATATAAAATTAAAATGATATTATTAAATTGGAGGATATTTATGAGTAAAATTATTATTTGTAGTGATAGTACAAACGATTTATCAAAAGAATTATTAGAAAAACATGACATTCAAATTATTCCATTATATGTATGTTTTAAAGATAAAATGTATAAAGATGGCGTTGACATTAACACTAAGCAATTATATGAACATGTAGAAAAAGATGGCGTTTTACCAAAATCATCTGCTACTTCTCCAGAAGATTTTATGAAGTTTTTTGAAAAGAATATTGGTAAAGAAGGAAATGATGTTATTTATACTGGAATTGGATCAAAATTATCATCAACTTTACAAAATGCCAATATTGCTAAAATGTCTATGGATGAAGAAATGGCTAAGCATATTTATTTGATTGATTCTGAAAATTTATCAACAGGAATTGGGCTTCTTTTATTAAAAATGGTAGAATTTAGAGATAAAGGAATGACTGCTCAAGAAATTGTTGATAAGGTAACGCCTTTAGTAAAAAAAGTACGTTCTCAATTTTCTATTAAAACACTTGAATATTTATATAAAGGTGGAAGATGCTCTTCATTGACTAAGTTTTTTGGAACTCTTGCGAGAATAAGACCTATTTTACGTGTAATTGATGGAAAAATCATTGCTAATGAAAAAGTAATGGGAAAATATGAAAAAGCTCTTGATTTGCAAATCAATGATTTAGTTAATAGTTTAGACAATATGGATCTTGAAAATGTTATGATTACACATTCAATGGCAGATGAAGAAGCAAAATATATATTAGAGCATATGCCTACAGTTGCAAAAGAAAAAGTAAAACATTTTTATATTACTAATGCAGGATGTGTTATTTCAACTCATTGTGGCCCTCATACTATCGGTATTTTATACATAAAAAATGATGAAGTAATAAAATAAAGAAGGAATATTAAGTGAAAGTTTGCATAATTGGAGGAGGCGCTAGTGGCTTAATGCTTGCTTCATTACTTTCAAAATATAGTGATGCAATTCAAGTTACAATTTTAGAACGTTACGAACATGTTGGTAAAAAATTATTATTAACTGGTAATGGGCGCTGTAATCTTTCAAATATATATTTAAAAAGAGAATATTATAATAATGATGAAGCTTTTAAAATTGCTTCGTCTTTTGATGCTATAAATTATTTTAATTTGTTAGGGCTTGTTACTTATAATGATGAGGAAGGAAGAGTTTATCCTATTTGTAATACCTCAAATAATGTCCTTGATGTTTTGCGTGAAAATAAAGCTACAATAAAAGAAAATTTTAATGTTATAAGAA
The DNA here is from genome assembly GCA_934202505.1 of uncultured Bacilli bacterium. Taxonomy (GTDB): domain Bacteria; phylum Bacillota_I; class Bacilli_A; order RFN20; family CAG-631; genus CAKPXW01. The sequence goes on from CAKPXW010000096.1 coordinate 6,117, forward strand.
TATTAAAAAAAGATAATCATTATGAAGTTATAAGTGATAGAAAAGAAACAGTTATTTCTGATATTGTTGTCCTTGCAATGGGAGGAAAAACTTATTATAAAGAAAATAATGGCTTTTTAATTGCTTCTATGCTTTCTTGTAGAGTTACTTCATTAAAGCCATCTCTTTGTTCATTAAAAGTAAAAGAATCATTGGCAAGTATTGCTAATTTAAAGGCTCGTGTGAAAGCAAGTCTTATTGTAAATGGTCAAAAAGTATATGAAGATCTAGGAGAAGTTTTGTTTAAAAATGATGCTTTATCTGGAATTGTAATTTTTCAACTTTCTTCTATTATGAGTAGATATCATTTTAGTAATTATCAAATTTCATTAGATTTATTACCAACTTTTTCTATAACTGAAATTCAAGAATATTTGGATAATTTCCATTCTTTAAAAGGATTATTTCCTAAAATGATAGGTCAATACAT
>CAKPXW010000097.1 GCA_934202505.1 uncultured Bacilli bacterium
GAATAGATATATGCTCTAGGATCTTTACTATCTAGAATTTCATTATAATTATTTCTTAAAAAATTTATGCAAATTGCTGCTTCAGTATAATCAAGGTAAATATTATTACTAATTCCAAATTTAATTAAAATATCTTCGTTTAACTTATTAATAGCTTTTTGTAAAAAAAGACGATTCATTTTATCACCTAAGAAAGTATATGAATCGTCTTTTTAATTATTTACATTTTTTCAATTTCTTTTATTAATTCAGGCACAATTTTATCTTCATCAACTGTTTTAATAACTTTTCCTTTTTTGAAAATGACAGCAACTTTGTCTCCACCTGCAATGCCAATATCAGCATTTTTTGCTTCACCAGGTCCATTTACAATGCATCCCATAACGGCAACATGTACATTTTTATTAGTTTTATAAAGATAGTCTTCAATTTCATTAGCATATTTTTCTAAATTTATTTTAGTTCTACCACAAGTAGGACAACTAGTTAATTGACTCATTTGGTATAAATTGCAAGCAAGTAGTAATTGTTTAGCAACTTTAATTTCATTAATAGGATTACTAGTTAAGGAAACTCTTATAGTGTTTCCAATATGTAAATCTAAAAGTTGCTTTAAACCAATTGTTGATTTTATTATTCCTGGAATTAATGGACCAGGTTCAGTTATTCCAATATGCAAAGGATAATCAAATAATTTATCAGCTTCTTTATAAGCTTCTACACACATATTAAAATTTGATGATTTTAGTGAAAGCACTATGTCATAAAAATCTAAATCTTCTAAAATTTTGATGTGTCTTTTTGCAGATTCAATCATACATTTTGCACTTACACCATATTTATCTTGTAAATCTTTTTCAAGTGAGCCAGAATTAATACCAATTCTAATTGGAATATGATTTTCTTTACAAGCATCTACTACTTTTTTTATATTTTCTTTATTTCCAATATTTCCAGGATTGATACGAATTTTATCAATGCCATTGTTTATACATAAAAGGGCAAGTTTATAATCAAAATGTATATCAGCTACAAGAGGAATATGAATTTTTTCTTTGATTTGTTTGATAGCATTTGCATCTTTTTCATCTAAAATTGATACTCTAATTAATTGGCAACCATATTCTTCAAGTTGTAAAATTTGTTTTACGACTTGATCAACATTTTCTGTTTTTATGTTACACATAGATTGGATAGCAATAGGATAATTACCTCCAATATATAGATTTTTAATTTTAACTATTCTTTTCATTTTATCACATACCTTTTATTTAAAAGATAAGTTTATTATATCATAATTTACTTAATAAAAAAATGATTAGTCAAAAACTAATCATTTAAAACTACTTTTTTAATCCTTCAGGAAGAGAAGCAGCAGCAATAGATTGACCTACTCTTCTCATATATTCACTTGGCATTCCTATATCAATATTTGCGTATTCTGGGAATTGTTTATCAAGTGTTTCTTTACATACCTTTAAGATTGTATCTCCACCAATTCCAGAAGTAACACGGCCTAATAAAAGAACATGTTTAATCTTATAAAATTCTGCATAGAAAGCAAGTTCATAAGCAAGATATACGCCAATATCTTCAAAAATTGTAAATGCTTTTTTGTTACCTTCATTGTTTAATTTTTGAACATATTTTAATTTTTCAGCAAGTGATAAAGAAGAATCTATTTCAATGCCTGCCATAGCAGCAAGTTTGATTACAGCATCTTGGCTAAAATATTTACAACCTACACCAAAATCACCAGACCATTCATCAACCATAGCATCTTTATTAAAATCTACTGGAACAAAAGCAAGTTCGCTTAACCAACCAGTAAGATTTCCATTGCTATCTACATATCCTACAGCTTCACTTGTTCCCATAGCAATACCTAAAACTTCATTATCTTTTAAATCCATTGCTCCAGCAAGAGCAGTAACATCGCCATCGTTAGCAACCATATATGGAATTTTATGACCTAATTCTTTTTCAAGTTTAGCAACAACATCATGATAAATATTTTTAATGTGAGCATCATAATCTTCTTTGGCTACTTTAATAAATAATGAAGCAACCATTGCCTTATTATCAATATATACACCGGCAGATGAAATACCAATAGCATCAACATCGCCACCCATTTTATCAATGGCAGTTTTCATAGCAGCATAAATACCATCAAAATGATATTGTGGATCACTATTTAATTTTGGAAACCAAACAGTTTCTTCAGAATAGATAGTTTTTCCATCAACAACTGCTGATACCTTTCTATCTGATCCACCAGCATCAAAACCAATTCTTTTTCCTTCTAAATGTCCACCACTTGGAATAGATGAACTTTTTTCAGCAGGAATTGTATCATAAGTTGCTTCTACAACTTCAACTTCATTTTCATATACATTAGACATAAAGTGATAGTCAAAACTTCTAAGACCACCATCTTTATAGTATGATTTAATTTTTTCATAAACTGTATGGCTACCAGCAATATAAATTTTATAACCACCAACAATCCATAAAATAGATTTGATTAGTCTTTCAGTGATAAAGATGTTTCTTTCATCGTTAACACCATCTTTGAAAATATCAAATTCTTTTCGATAAACATAACCACCATTTCTTAAAATAGCAATTACTAAGTGTTGTTTTTCTTTTTCCTTTGCAACATCTTCATTAAATTTTCTAAGTTCGATAATTGCAGGAGTAAAGTTTTTATCAATTTTTGGCATTATCATTTTTTTATTTCCCCTTTATTATAAAGATTAAGTTTATTATAACATTTATTAATAAAATAGTTCTATGATTTTTAATATTTTTATGATAAAAATTGGCAAAATTATCATTAGTGACGTTTATATTATTCAAATAAAGTTATTGCATGTTCTTTAGAAGATTTTTTTAAGATAGAAATAAATTCTTTAGCATTGGTATTAGCATTTTCTAAAATTAGATAACCATTATTTAAAAGTGCAAAAACAATTAATGATTTTGTTATGCATAAATCATTTAAGCAGTTAATTGTTTTGGTATTTTTATAAGCTGAATTGCCTAATACAATTATAGAATTATTTTCATATCTAATATTTACATTTAAATCTTTTAAAATCTTAATAAAAGGGTGAAATGTTGTATTCTTAATAATAGTTTTCCCTAAAGAAAAAGAGGCAATGACCATAACAAGGCATAATAATTTTTCATTTACTTTGTCTAAGGTTATTCCTTTTAATCGTTTTGGAATTCCTTTTTCAAGTAAACCATTATTGTAAGAGTATAAATAATTTTTACCATCATTAATAAATTTAATTAAACCACCCATTTTTTTAATAATGGGAACGATCTCGTAGCATTCTTGAAAAGAATTTTCTTTCAAATATGCACTTTTAAAACTTCCATTTAAAGTAGAAATGGCTATTAAATAACTAGCAAATTCATAATCACCTTCAATAACATAATCATCCCAAATTGTGGTTTGTTCATTATGAACATATATAAACTCTTTATCAATTGTAATAATATAGCCACACTTTTTAAAAACATCGATAAATAGCATTAATGAATTTTTAATAGATTCAATATTTTCAACTTTAATAGTTAAGGCTTGCTTTAGATATAAGGAATTTAAAATGAAACCAATTATTAAAGGTAAATCATCTTTTAAATCTAAATAATCAAGGCTAATTAAACCAGAACAAATTATTTTATTTTCTTCTTTTTTAATAAATACATTACAATTTTTGATTATATAATCATAACATGATAAATCTAAGTTAGTATTTGTATAATAAATAACTTTTTTTGAAAGATTTAAAGATAAAGGAAATAAATATTTTAAGGTTGTAATATTAGTAAGATTTACTTCAATAATATCTTTTTTTTCTTTAGGAAGGTTTGATACATAACATGAATCTACTCCAAAAAAGGTAACTTTAATGCCAAGATTTTCTAAGGCTTTTATCGTATAAATTAAATATTCATTTAATCTTAAATTAGATATAGTAATATTTTCTTTACTAACTAATGAAGCAAGTAAAAAATAATGAGCCATAATATAACATGGTTCAATAGAACTATTATCTATAATAGTTTTTGAAGGATATATTTTAACTTTCATTTGATTACCTATATGAATTTAATTTTTTTATAATTAAATCACAAACTTCTTTCATCGTATTATTGTTGTTAATTATAATATCACTATATTGGATATATAAATTTTTTCGATTTTGATATAACTCTTTAAGTTTTTTACTATTATTACTAAGTGGTCTTGAAGAAGAAATATCAAGTTTATTAAGACTCCTTTTAAGATAAATAATTATTCCGTTTTCTTTTAAATAATGCATATTATTTTTATTCAAAATAATTCCACCACCAGTGGATATGATATATCCTCTACAACTATTTAAAGAGCAAATCACTTTTTCTTCTTCTTTTCTAAAATGTTTGATACCATAACCTTCAATAATTTCTTTACAAGTTAATTTATTATTATTCTCAATAAGTAAATCAGTATCAATAAATTGTTTGTTTAAACTTTTTGCAAGTTTTTTACCAATACTAGTTTTACCAGATCCTGGCATACCAATTAAGACAATATTTATTTTTTTAAGAAGAATTTTATAATATATATCATTTATTTTTTTAAAATTACATTGAATATTTGCAAAATAACTTTCTGCTTTAATAGCTTGAGCAACTAACATGTATAAACCATTGTAGTGAGAATTAAACTGCATTAAGAAAACACTTCTATAAGGGTTAAATATTACATCAATAGCAATTATATCTTTTTTAAAGTAATTTCTATTTAATAAAGATCTTTTTTTATTGTTAGGGAACGTTCCATAAGGAGTAGCATTTATTATAATATCAATATCTTTACCTAGTTCTTTAATATCTTTATAGGATGGATATTTACTTCTTGAAATAATAGTTATATTCTTAGCGTTTTGATCTTTTAAAACTTTAAAAATTGTTGAAGAAGTAGAACCACTTCCTAGAATCATAACATTTTTTAAGTTAGTATCGATTCTATAAAACTTTAATAAACTTAAAAAACCATAATAGTCAGTATTATAGGCTTTCAAAATGCCGTTTTTATTAGCAATTGTATTGCATACACCAATTTCTTTAACAATGTTATCTTTATATTTACATTTATCAACCACTATTTTTTTATAGGGGATAGTAATATTTAAACCATTAAAATCTTTCTTATCAAGTATGGAATAAACTTCATCTTCATTTAAAGACATAATTTGATAGTCACAATTAAAAGAAAGATCGTGAATATCTTTTGAATAACTATATCCAATTTTTTTCCCAATTAAACCATATTTCATACAAGCTTATATTCTATTTCAAATTTATTGTTTTCATAGTTAATAGTGGCAATAGCACCATTAATTATAGGAAATGATGGAGAAACATGTCCAATGTCAACATCATAGATAATAGGAACATTTAATGGTTTTAATACTTTTTCTATTGCTTCAAGAAAAGTAAAGTCTAATAATTCAAAAGGATTTCCAACTCTTCCAATTAAAAATCCTTTTACATATTTAAAATAATTAGCATATTTTAATTGTAAAATGGCTCTATAAAATCCAATAGAGTGATAGTCACAGCTATCAAAATACCAAATAAATCCATCATTTTTATACTTTTCAAGAAAAGCCTCTACTTTATCATATTTTGTTCCACAAAGCATTGTTAATATATCAAGACATCCTCCAATAATTCTTCCTGAAAAGGTATTAGTATTTTCCATATTTATACTTTTGTAGGAAACTTTTTCAGTAAGATTTAAATGACTAAGTGGGTTTGCATCTTTTAAACTTTCTTTTTGATAATAATCATAGTTAGTAAATTTTAACTTTTTGCCACAAAGTAAATCTTCATAATCTAAATTTTCTTGATGTAAAGGTTTACTTGCAAAATCACCAATGTGTAATCCATATATTGTGGCAATATCACAAATTGTTGTTAATAAAAAAGTTAGATTAGTATTATCAGAATAACCAGAAAAATATTTTGCAGGTAATTTAGCAATTTTTTGAAAATCAATGTAAGGTAGAATATCCATCATAATTTCTCCTCCACCAATTGACCATACAAAATCAACATGTTTATTCCTATAAAAACTATAAAAATCTTTTGCTCTATTAATGGCACTATCACTACTTGCTTTTTTATTAACAAATAAATGATGCCCTTTTTTTATATTAACACCTTTATTTTGAAAATACTTAATTCCTTCTTGAAGTCTTATTCTATATGGATTTTTATTACTACCCATAGAAGGAGCTATTAAGCCTATAGTAGAATTTTTATTTATAAAGTTTGGATATCTCATAGATTATTGCTCCTTTTCTTTATTATTATAACATAAAGAAAAACAATCTTAAATGGTCAATGATTTTTTACTAAATTTTTTAAATACCCGTTTTTCGTAGTAGTACACCATAAAAAATCGTAGAAATAAAGTAAAAGAAATTAGTAACTATATTATAAATAA
>CAKPXW010000098.1 GCA_934202505.1 uncultured Bacilli bacterium
AACGTTAACAATTCAGGAACATCAACTGGAGTATTTGTTGGATCTGGATGGTTTTTCGATAAAGGTGCTACAGAAAAAATTGAATATATTAATTGTAAAAACACTGGAAATATAACAGGGACATTCTACACAGGAGTTTTATACGGTAATGGTGCATATGTTGGCTATTATGATGGAGATAGTAAATCATCTACAGAATATTTAATGGATAATTTTACATTATCAAATGTAGAAAATAGTGGAACAATTACATCAAACTTAAATAATGGTACTGCTGGATTAGCACCTAAGAGTAATCTATTTGATTCTAAGGTTTCTAATACAGGCTCATTTATTGTTGGTGGTTGCTTCGATGGAAGAAAAGTATTTGTTGATTTATCAACATCTAATTCTTTGAAGTTCTCTATTGATGGAACAAATTCAGGAATTACATATAAAGTAGCCTTCAATATTGGAACTATTACAAATGTTGGTGGAACTGTATCTAATACTACAAAATATTTCTTTGATATTGAAAAAGATGATTCAGTTACATCTAATGCAATTTCAAAATCATATGTTGCTGCTTCAGAAAAAGTAGCTAGTGAAAAATATAATATAGAAACTTCATCGCTTTCATTTAACAATGAAGGTATTGCAATTGTTGTTAAAGATGATGTTACTGTTCTTGTATTCAAGGATGGCGCATTAGGCGATAAAACAATTGGTAAAGATAGTTGTGGAGAAACAAATGTTTCTGTATTATTATACGCATATAATAAAGATGGATTGTGTATAGGAACTCTTAATATAAAATAGTATTATAATATTTATCAAAATTACTTAAAGAATATATGAACGTCATAAATGATTCGTATATTCTTTTTTTATACAAAATATTAATCATTAAATTTTTATTTAAACTATTTTTGCACATATTTATAAAAAATAAAGAGATCCAAATAAAACATTAGTTACTTATACAACAGTATCAAAATCAAAAAAATTAATGGAAATTTTGAGCATTATTGCACATTTTTTATTGAATTTAGTAAAAAGTAGCAAATATTCGATAGAATCACCACTTTTTGAATACTAAAAATAAATTGTATGAAATATGAATATGTAAAAAATACCTTTCTAATGCGATTTTTGTGCTTTTGACCCGAAAAATCTAAAAAAAATGTTGAATATAATTCAACAATGAACTATAATATTTAAAGAGAAAAGGCGTTTTAGTGTGCAAATTTGTACAATACGCTGATATGTTTATATTTCTCATCAAAACCGTTTTATTGAAAGGGGAAATAATTTCATGAAAAAGAATAATAAAAAAGGTTTTACGCTTGTTGAATTACTAGTTGTTATCGCTATTTTAGCTATCTTAGCTACAGTATCAGTAGTAGGATACACAAGCTTCACTCAAAAAGCAAAAGATTCAAATGCTCAAACAGAACTTGTTCAAGCTAGAGACATTATTAGAGCTGATTTATTAGGAGATACTGTTGTAACATTAACAAATAATACAACTGAGGCTACAGATGATGATATGACTCTTAAATATGAAGATGGTAAATTAGTTATCACTGCAACAAGTTATACAGCAACTAATTTTAATGCTGAATTAAAAGATGCATTTGCTGATTTGAAAGATTTAGATGGCGAATTCACTTATGCAAGTGATAAGATTACTTATACAACTACAGCTGGTGGTTCTGCATATTGGACTTTATCTTCTGATACAGTAACAGCTGGAAAATAATTTATTATTGAATCATTCACACATTATAGAAAGATAATCTTTACATTTACATTTATACATATTTTTATAAACAACATACACTTTATTCAATAATCCAGTGTATTATTGATAAAATTGAAAAAGGGAGAAAGAAAAGATGAAAAAGGAAAAAATTGTTAATTCAAAATATCTTGTTCTTTTATTTATTGCTTTAGTTATTCTTACTGTCGTAGTTGCTATTAGTGTTGCTCAAATGGATGGAACAGTAATTGGCTTATGTCTTTGTGTATTTGATCTATTAGTCGTTGCAGCATTATTCTTCTTAGTTAAAAGAGACGAAAGACTTGCTGTTCAATATGCAACTAATTCATTAAAAGTTGTGACAATTAATAAATCTACAGACGAGGAAAAGCATGTATTAATGTATGTCGATAATGCATCTTCTGATAAAGTAGTCTTAAAACTTTATAAAAATAAAGTTCAACTAGATGAATCTGCAAAGCTTATCAACGACAAACAATAAGAATAAAAGAATAAGGAAATTATATAGTTTGAGGCTTTGTACCTCAAACTATATTATTATTAGGGATATTTTTATGAAAAAAAGAGGTTTTACGTTAATAGAACTTCTAGTTGCACTTGCATGTTCAACTATTGTTTTATTACTACTTTCAACCTCTATTTTTTTTATAATTAAAGTAAACAACACAGTTATTGATGATTCTTCTACTACTTATAAAATACTCCAGCTTAAAGACTATATTTTAAATAATGGAGATATTGAAGAGTATATTTATGATGAACAAAGTAAAAGTTTAATTGTAAAAAAAGGGGAAGAAGAAATAACACTATTTAAAAATGTAAAGACAATAAAAGTAGATTTCTATAATGATGAAAATGGTTTGAAATGTTGTAGTATTGCTTATACTACAAGTAATGATAAAGTAAATGAACTTGATTTTGTATTGAAATGAGGTGGGAAAATGGAAGCAAAACAAAATAATAAATTAATTGTTTATTATAATAATATTTTTGATAATCCAATAATTACTTTATATGAATATCATAATAATGAATTAGTTAAAGAAGATATTATTATCTTTGAAAAAAATGAAATAGAAAATGGACTTCCTATTGATATTGGTTATGTGGTTGAAAGAATTAGTAAACTTATTAATATAAAATTAATTAAGAGTATGCAACTTCTTTTATCAAGTAATGATATTATAAAATTTACCACTTCATTACCAAAGATTTCTTATACAAAAGCTTTAAGTTTATATAATAAAGAATTGAAAGAAAATTTCTCTGATTATAAAGAAAATTTTACTACTTACAAATTAAATTATAAATATAACTTAGGTTATATCTTTTATACTTATTTTATACCTCTTGAATTAATTAACTTTTTTAAAAAAGTATCTTATTCATTAAATATAAAACTTACAGGAATTGATTTGTTTGAAAATTATATTTTTAAAAGGATTAATCATAGTTTAACAAATGATTATGTCTATATTTATAAAGATGGAAATGTTACAACTATATTATTAGCTTATAATCATCAATTATCATCTTTTGTAACTTTTAAAGATACATCTAAAGAAACATTCTTGTTAAATTATATTGGTTATATTGATAAACATAAATTTGAACTTGAAAAGAAAACTATTGATCAAATTTATGCCAATCAAACAATTAACTATTTTGATGATAAAGAAATAAAATATGTCGAACTTGATTTAGATAATTATAGTTTTAGTGGAATTAAAATATGAAAAAAAAAGGATCAACATTAGTTGAAGTTTTAGTTTCTTTAGTAATAGTAAGTATTGTATTTGCTTCTAGTTTAACAACTTATTTATTATCAATAAAAGCGCAAAGCAAACAAAAAGAATATTTATATTTTGAAACTATCTGTCAAAATATTGATAAATATAGTGATAGATATAAAAAAGATTGGAATATTTATTATTTTAATAATGAAGATACTATTCAATATTATGATAATGATTTTAAATTAGTGGATAAAAATCAAGAATATAAGTATGAATTGACATTTTATTATACAGATAGTAATGAATTAATAGTTGATGTTTATAATGTTCTTAATGATTATAAAATTATTGATTCATTAAATTATGGGAGCTATAGATATGCATAAAAGTAAAGAAGGTAATGTCTTACTAATAACAATTATAGTAATGCTTGTCATTAGTCTTTTTGCCATTACTTCTTTTACTGTTGTCTATAGATATAGTTCTATTATTAATAAAAGATATGAAAAACTTCAAGAAGAAGTTTTTGATGATGGAACAAGTGCTTCTTTACTTTTAAAGGAGAATGAATTATGGTTATAATGTTTACAATCTATGCATTTTTACTTGGAAGTATTTTGGCTAGTTTTTTTGGAGTTATTATTTATCGAGTTCCTAACAATATGAGTATTATAAATCCTCCATCTTTTTGTCCCAATTGTAATCATAAAATAAAATGGTATGAAAACATTCCCATTTTATCTTTTATCTTTTTAAAAGGAAAATGTAGTAATTGTAAAGCTAGTATTGGTTGGTTTTCCTTTTTTTATGAATTATTAGGAGGAATTATTTTTGCTTTAACTTTCTTAGCATTTAAGTTTTCTTATATTACAATTTTCATGTTAGTAATTGTAGCAATTTTATATTTAATTGCTGGTTATGATTTTAAAACAAATACCATTCTTGATCTATGTTGGATAGGATTACTTATAGTATCTTTAGGTTTATATGCCTATAGAATATTTGCTTTAAAAGAAAACTTCCTTGAATATTTACTTGGTGCAGTAATTGGCTTTGCTTTCTTTTTTCTAGTAAAGATAATAGGAAAGGCTATTAAAAAAGTTGATTGTTTAGGTATGGGTGATGTTATTTTAATGGGAATAGCAGGACTTATAATTGGTTATAAAGGTTTATTACTTGCTATACTTATTGCTTCAGTTACAGGATCTATTATCGAAATCATATTGCTAAAAACAAATAAAAGAAAAAAAGATTCAGAAATAGCTTTTTGTCCTTATTTGGTTTTAGGAATATTCATTGCTATGTTATATGGTACAAATATAATAAATTGGTATTTAGGGTTGGTGATGTAAATGGCTCTTTATAAATGTGAAGTCTTAAATGATTTAGGCCAGAAAAAAGTTTTGGTTAAAGATGCTATTGATGAAACAAGTTTAAAAGCATATTTAAAAAGAGATAAATATGTTTTAATTAAAGCAACATTAATTGTAGAAAAAGAACCAAATGTATTTTTCTCTGTATCAAGTAAGGTTAAAATTAGTGAGGTAGTTGTCTTTCTAAGACAATTTTCTGTAATGGTTAATGCTTCAATTTCTATTTCCGATGCATTAAATGCTTTAAAAACGCAAAAATTTAGTAAAGCTTTTCAAAAAGTTATTATGGAAATACATCATGATGTATTTTCAGGATTATTATTATCGGAAGCACTTGCTAAACATAAAAAAGTGTTCCCAGAATTCTTTGTGCAAATGGTAGCAATTGGAGAAGTTTCTGGATCACTTGATAGTGTTTTATCATCAATGGCTGATTATTATGAAAAAGATCAAAAGATTAAAAAGAAAGCTAAATCAGCTATGGTTTATCCAACTATTCTATTAGTTTTAGTTTTAGCTGTAGTATTATTTATGTCATTTGTAATTTTGCCACAATTTAGTAAAATGTTTGCAGATTTTGGAGGAAAAATACCTAAGTTTACAACAGTTGTTCTAACCGTATCAGAATTTATTAGAACGAAAATATTTATTATTGTTGGAGTAGTCCTTGCTATAGTCTTAGTCTTCTTTATTTATTTTAAAACTAAAATAGGTAGGATAACTTTTGATTATTTGAAACTTCATTTTCCTTTTGTAGGAAAAATAAATACTAATTTAATTACAGCAAGATTTACTAGAGCCTTTGTTATTTTACTTCAAAGTGGTATGAATATAACAGATTGTATGGAAAATCTTACTAAGATATTATCAAATAAGTTTTTCTCAGATAAATTTAAATATTCAATAGATGAAGTTAAAAGAGGTAAAAAGATTGCCAAATCTATTGAAAATACGAATATGTTTCCTAAAATGTTAACCGAAATGATAAATGTAGGTGAAAAGACTGGTAACCTTGAAGAAGTATTAATGTCAACAACTAATTTCTTTGATAGTCAAGTTGAAGCATCTATTGCTAAAGCTACTGCAGCGCTTGAACCTATTATGATTTTAATACTTGGTGGTTTAGTTGCTATTGTATTATTATCTGTATATTTACCAATGATTGATTTAATGAATCAAATTTAAAAGGAGGATAGTTATGAATACAAGTTTATTATTTGCCAATTATCTTGTAGATAATGGTATTGTTAGTAAAGATAAAATAGATGAACAATTAAAATATGCTACTAATAATCGTACTCCTTTATATCTTGAAATGATTAAAACATCTTTTATGGACGAAAAAGATGTCTATAGTCATTTGTCAAAATTTCTAAATGTTGAATTTCGTTTCTTTCAATTAACAGAAGTTGATTTTAATTTAATTGGGAAATTCCCACGTGATAAAATTATTGAATATCAAATAGTCCCTTATGATGAAAATAATGATGAAGTAATTTGCGCTTTATCTAATCCTTTAAGGATGGAAGAATTAAAAGAATTTGCTTATTATTGTAATA
>CAKPXW010000099.1 GCA_934202505.1 uncultured Bacilli bacterium
AATTACTACTAATACTTTAGATTTTGCATATCAACCAATAGTTGATATTAAAAATGGAGAATTATTAGGCTATGAGGCTTTAATGAGACCACAAATAGAAGAACTAAAATCACCAAATATAGTATTAGAATTAGCTAAAAAATATAACAAATTATATGAAATTGAATATTTAACTTTATTTAATGCCATTGAACAATTTATGAAATCAAATAATCAAAAAATTTTATTTATTAACTCTATAGCAAGTCAAATGTTAGTAGATGAAGATATAAAAATATTTGATGAAAAATATCAACAAATATTTGATAGAATAGTTTTTGAAATTATTGAAGAAGATTTTGGTGGAGATGAAGTTTTTGAAAGAAAGACTTCAACAATGAAAAGTAAAAATTTAAATTTTGCTATTGATGATTATGGTACAGGGTTTAATAATATTGGTATGATTCTTGATTATAATCCAAAATATATTAAGATTGATGGCTCCTTGATTCATAACATTAATAATGATGCTAAAAAGAAACAATTTGCTAAATCTATTATTTTGTTTTGTAAAGAAAATAATATTTTAGTTATTGCTGAAAGTGTTGAAACTTATGAAGAATTAAAATGTATAAAAGAACTTGGCGTAGATTATGTACAAGGATATTTTATTGCAAAGCCTAACTTTGAGATAATTGATTTAGACAAATCAATAAAAGAATTAATCAAAAATGCATAAATAATTTTACTTAATTTAAAATAGTAAGAATTATAAAACTAATAGAAAATATTTCTATTTAGAATTAAAATTCTTATTATTTTTTTTATAAAAAAACCATTATTGAGTTTACACCTCATAATGGTTGAAAGAAAATATTAAATACCAAGTAATGATAATTGGTGTTCAACTGACCCATTACCATTAGCAAGAAGATTATAATCAAATGTTATTTGAGTAGTACTATGAGGACTAACTTCTACAGTGTAGAAAAATTTTCCATTTTTATTTGCTCCATAATCACTAATCCTACCGAAAGTAAATTCACTTTGTAATATCTTTCCAGTATTATCACGCACTAGCATAGCAAGACTTCCTTGATCTTGGTAATAAATATTAATTTTTCGTGTTTGATCTCCTTGATTTATGAAAGTGTAATTATCTTGATATTCAATCATCCAGTTTCCAAAATTGCCAGGTTTGCCATCAGCACCAGCATGTTCATTATCAAGTAATAATGATTGACCATTTGGTAAATTACATTCAAATGCTACCATATCAGTTCCTACAATTGGTCTATCAGGAAGATATTGAGGATTGTAATTAGTAATCCATGTATAGGATAAATCATTTTTATAAACTTCTTTTGTAGATGAATAAGCGGCAAATGCTTCATAAACTGTAGTAGAAGCGTTTCTATCTACTAAATGTTCAAGATAAATTGGTAAAAATGATCCAGGTGTATTATCGTTAAATGTCCAAGACATATTGTTATCAATTACTCCATGATGATAAGCAATTCCTTTGTATTGACCGCCAAAATAATTATTATCACGATAAGTAATATATCCTTGATATGGTAAAGAATCATTAACTTGTGATATTTTACTATAACAATATAAAGTGCCAGTAACTGTTCCACCTTTTACATCAAATAAAACATTTCCATTTACACATTGGTTTTTAGTAATTAAGCGATCAGCACTATTATCGATATTTATGTTATTGTAACTATCTTCACTAGTTCCTCCCATAACATAAAAAGCTTGATTTGCTGGTAAAATATAAGTTGTAGGAGTATAAATTCTTGGTGTGTAATCATCAAAATTATACCATTCTTTAAAAGTTTTAGTATTAGATGATGTTCCATTAAGGTATTTTTCATCAACTGTAAAATCAACATTGTAAAAATCTTCCCAAGCATGTTGACCAAGCCAAGCTCCTCCACCTTGATTTTGATAGCCGACATTTTTAATAGTTACATAAATGTCATGATCTGTTTCATTTTTAACTTGATAACCAAGATAAAATGGTGATGATGAATTATTTGAATGTTCTAAGGTGAAATATATTTCCCCAGAAAGATTATTATTTTTTTGTAATGCAACACCGATATCTTTATCAGTTAATGCTTCAGGATTGTTACAAAAAATATAAGTTCCACCATCTCTTTTAGTATAATTAATAGTAGCAGGTTTTAAAGGATTATCAGAAGATTTATCACTTTGAGTAGAAACATCTTGATAATTTAAATCATAAGGAAGAGTTATTAAAGTACCATTATCCATAAATATTTCAAAATTGAAATGTTCATTAGGATTATTGGTAATAAATTTTACAAAAATATCTTTTCCTTTAGTTAAGTTTACTAAACATTCTCCAGCTTCTTTAATTCCAGAGGTTAAAAATTTACCCTCATTATCATATATTTCAAAATTTGCAGCATTATAAGAACATAAATAATATGCACCACTTTGGCTTACTTTAAAACGTATAATTCTTGTTTTACTATCATCAGTTTTACCATCAACATTTGATAAATATATAGCATCTTTACTTGGTAAATTAAAAGGATTATTCTCCTCGCTTGAATTTTGTTCATTTGAAGAATCAATTGAAGGATTTAAACTATCAGTTTCACTTGGCTTATTATTACAACCAAATAATGTTATTGATAAAGGAATTATAAATGCACTAATATATTTTGATTTCATAATATAAATATTAATAGCTCCTTTCGTATGAATATAATAATATTTTTCTTTTAGTTTGTCTATAAAATAAATAGTTTAGAAATTATATAATGATTAAACCATTTTTCCTTTATAATGTTTTTTTTATGTGATAAAATAAAATAAAGTAATTATTTATAATTACTTATTTGTTAGAAGGTGAGAAAATGAATATTGTAAAAACTTTTCCCTTTTTTAAATTAAAAGCTGTTACTTTTAGTTTTGATGATGGAGTATACCAAGATGTAGAAATGTTAAATATGTTAAGACATTTTTCTTTAAAAGCCACTTTCAATCTTAATTCAAATTTATTAAATGGTAATGGTGATTTTTATCAACCAGAATGGCTACTAAATAAAAGACTTGAAAAGAAGCAAATAAAAGACTTATATGATGGATTTGAAGTGGCTTCACATTCGAGTAATCATAGTGATTTTAAAAATCAAAGTACTGAAAATCTAGATATAGAAATAAAAGATGATATAAACAATTTATCAGATATTGTAGGTTATAAAGTACAAGGATTTGCTTATCCATATGGAATTTATTAAAGTAAAATAATTAATTATTTAAAAGAACTTGGAATAGTTTATGCAAGAAGTGTAAATCATACACTATCATTTGACTTACCTAATGATTTTTATACCTATGGTGGAACTATTGAAATGTCTTCATCAGAAATAGAAAAAATGACAACAAAATGGTTACAATTAAAACCAGAAGAAATGAAATTATATTATATTTGGGGACATAGTTATGAACTTGATATGTTTCATGAACATGAAAAGTTTTATTACCTTTTAGAAAAACTTGCTCATAAAGATGATACATTTTATGGAACAAATATTGAAATTTTTTCATATTTAAACGCTTTAAAAGAATTAGAAATGACTGAAAGCAAATTAATAAATCATTCTAATAAAACATTATATTTATTAGTTAATAATAATAAAGTAATCTTAAAGCCAAAAGAAATCATTGAAATTGAAAAGGAGAAATAGTATGGCAAGCGAAAAGAAATCATTTATAAATTTAAATAAGAAAAAATATTTTTGGGTTTTCTGGGTTTTTGCTTTTTTATTTTTAGTAGTAGCTATTATGATTTTACCTTTTTGGAAAGATTTTACTTTTTCAAATGGTAAACATGTTTTCTTTGCAAATTATGGTAAAGGTATCTTATGCATTTGTTTATCTATTGCAATGTTTTCTTATATAGGACTTATTTTACAAAAAACAGTACGTAATGAAAAACAACACATTGTTGTAAGATGGCTATCCATTGTAGAACTTATATTAATGATTTTAATTGGCCTTTTATGTTTAGCATTAGGAGTTTTATCATTTATTTATACCAATAAAGTTGTAGATAATAAATTTTTATATAAAGTATTAAATGCTAATCATTTATCATCAATAATTATTGGCCTTGTTTTATATATTAGAGGAATAGTTGGTATTTTTGGAGCTTATTTTTATGACAAAAATAATGAAAACTTAAAAAAATATCCAATATGGTATTTATTAATGTATATTTTACTTTTAACTATTGGCTCTTGTTTAATATTTGCAAGTTACATTACAGATACGCATATTTTATATCTTTTCTTTATGGTATTAGTTTTATGTTTTGCTTTTTGTGTAATAATAGGCGTTTTAAAAAAGCCAATTAAAGATAAAAAAGAAAAAGATGAAATATTTAAAAATGTAACACCAGAAGAAAATGAATTTGCAAATTCTTTATTAGAAAAAGCTAATGAAGAAAAAAATGTAGAAACTACAAATACAGAAAGCTTAAACGAAAAAGAAGAAAATGAAAATTTAAATAACACAGTAGATTTAACTCAAGAAAATACTAATGAAGAAGTAGAAGAGGATAAGCAAAATGATAGTAATTCTAACTAATAAATATGTTTATTTAGCAATTGCGATAATTGGTGTTATTTTTATTGCTTTAATGTGTATCTTAATAATAACTTTAGTTAGAAAAAAAAGATTTTTAAAAAACATTGAAGAAATGAAAAATATAATTGAAGATGACCATCATGATTTTTTCCAAACATACTTTAATAAACTAAGAAGAATAGCAGAAAATAATGAAAAATATCAAGAAATTTACCAACAAATGTCAACTCAAGGTGAAAAGTTACTAACAACCGATAAAGAAAATCTTATATCCCAACAAATCTTGCTTTCAAAAAGATGTAAGATAGAAAAAATTAATAAAAGTTTAGTCGAAAATGTTAAAGAATTTTCTAACACAATAAATCAATACAAGAAAGATTTAAATCAACTTGAAGAGTCATTAATAAACATTTTTGCAGCAAGTGATAAACTTAGAAGTAGAGCAACTGAACTTGCCAAAAAATATCGTTCAATCCAAGATGATATAAATACTTATCAAAATTCATTACAAACATGTTATGAAAATTTATTAGATTTTACGATGGATATTGGTGGTTTATTTGATTTTTTTGAAGATTATATGAAAAATGGCTTGTATGAAGAAGCTTCTAAAAAGTTAGATCAAATTGAACAAAAGATATATTTATGTTATGGAAACATTGAAACAATCGCACAATATAATAATATGCTTACAACAATAATTCCAAATCAAATTAAAGAACTAGAAGCCAAAAACTTAAAACTTCAAGAAGATGGATATGTTGTATCTCATGCAAGAGTTGATGAATTTATTGCTAATGCTAATAAAATATTAGATGATTGTAAAATCCAATTTTCACAACTTTATTTTGCTGATTTTAAAGATTTTGCCGATGAAATTCAAAGAAAAATTAGTGAAGTATGGCAAAAACTTGATGATGAGGTTGCTGCTAAAAAAACATTAGATGATAAATATGCTATTGTAAATATAAAGATATCACAAGCCGAAAATGAATTGATAAAAACAAAAAGACAATTTACAACAGTAAATGAATATTATAAATTATCGCCAGATATTATTGAAAGATATAATACTTATGTTAATAATGCTACAAACTTATCTGATTTAAAAAGAGAATATCAAAGTTATTTATTTGCTAATACTCCAAATCCAGCAACTTTTATGCTTGAAAAAGAAAATAGAATGGAGGAATTGGCTGATAGTGTTTTAACAGATATCACTTTTTTAACTAACCATTTTAAAGAATTAAAGAATTTTGTAGAGGAAACATATAGCCAAGTTGATAAATTAGGTGCTTTATTAATTACTTCTTTAGGAATGGTAAGAGCAAATAAATGTAATAGTGTATATAATAAATATCGACCTATTTTTGATTCATTAATAAATGATTTACAAAATATTAATAATCTTTTACATGAAAAACCTATTAACATTGAACATATTCATAACTTATTTGGACCACTTACTAATGCCATTGAAGAAAA
>CAKPXW010000100.1 GCA_934202505.1 uncultured Bacilli bacterium
GTTGATGAATAATCAAAAATTATATTATAAAATGTTTACAATTCAAGCTAAAGAATTTAAGAAAGTAGATGATAATATTGAAAAAGTTTAAAATGACAATTTTTAATATTATAAAAATGGAATATAAAAGTAAAAAAACAATTTTAATTGTACAAATTTTATATAATTTTCTTGATTCAATTAGACCATTTATTTATATTTATTTTCCTCCAATAATTATTGATTTATTAATTAATAATCAAATTAATTCAGCGTATTTATTGGTAGTATTTTTTACATTATTATCCTTTTTTTGCGATTTATTTTTACGTTTATTATATATTCCGTTTCAAGTAAATGCATATATATTACCACACCAATTTAATAAAATAAATCTTTTACATTTATTGGAAATTGATTATAGATATTCACAGGAGAATAAAAGTATAAATCAATACAATAATTCAATTAATTATTCATGGCAATGTAGTTCAATTGCCTATTTATTCATATCAATTATTGTGAATTCAATCACAAATATAGTTATAATTACAATCATCATGGCAAATTTAGATTTTTATGTGTTGATTTTTATTGCCTTTATAGTATTTTTAAATTTCATTTTAAATACATTTAAAACTAAAAAATTAAAAAGATTAGGAGAAATTAAAAATGAAATTGATAGAAATATCAAATATGATTTTTCCGTTTTATTAGATTTAAAATATGGAAAAGAAATAAGAATGTATCCAAAATTAAAAGAATTATTTTTAATCAAACATGATGAAAATATAAAAAAAGCAGAAAAACATAATAATAAAGTTAGAAAATTTACAACTTCTATTGATTTATTACAAAATTTTATTTTAGTTTTTCAAAACATAGTGTTATATATTTTAATAATATATAAATACTCAAAATCATTAATTTCTTTAGGAGCATTCTTTATATATATTAATACAGCTAATAAGGTATATAGTACTTTGAACAATATTACTAATGTCATTAATGAATATGCAAGTTTTAAAATTTTTTCACAAGCTTTTAATGATTTTTAAAAAATTGAAGTACAACAAAGTGGTAATTTAATTCCACCAAAAGAAATAAACACTATAGAATTTAAAAATGTTTCATTTAAATATCCTGATACAAATGTTCAAGTACTAAATAATGTTAATTTTACAATATTAAATAATAAAAAAACATACCTTGTTGGAGATAATGGTAGTGGTAAATCAACAATAGTTAAACTATTATTAAGATTATATAAAGTTGATTCTGGTGAAATACTAATAAATGGAATTAATATTAATAATTTTGAGTATAAGGAATATTTAAAAATGTTTTCCGTTGTCTTTCAAGACTTTAAATTATATAATTTTTCAATAAAAGAAAATATTTGCTTTAATAATTATGAGACATTAGATTTTAATAATGCAATAGAAAAATGTGATTTAAAAGAAATAATTAATAAGCTAGATGATAAGGAAAATACATATGTTGATAAAATATATAATCATAAAGGCATTAATTTTTCAGGAGGCGAACTTCAAAAAATCGCTATAGCTAGAGCTATTTATAAAAAAGGATTAATATATGTATTTGATGAGCCTACTAGTTCATTAGATCCCATTTCAGAATCAAAAATATTAAATCTATATTCAACTTTAGTTTTAGAACATACATCATTAATTATTTCTCATAGATTAAGTATTGCATCATTATGTGATAATATAATTGTACTTGATAAAGGGAAAATAGTTGAAACTGGTACATTTGATGAACTTATTAATAATAAAAAATATTTTTATACGAAATATAAAATGCAGTCAGATCTTTACAAATAATTATATATCAATATGCATTTATAAATATTCTTAATATACTATTAATAGTATTATTCTTTCTTTATTTTTAAAAAATGCTATAATTATATAGCAAAAGGTGGAGTCATTATGGATAAGGCGTTAACGATTTTAGAATATGATAGAATAAAAGAACAATTAAGAAAAGAAAATATAAATGAACTTACAAGCAAGGAAATAGATAATTTACATCCTTTGTTTTTCTATGAAGAAATAAAAGAAAAAATTGATCAGACAATGGAAGGATATAAATTATACACTTTAAATAATATGCCATCATTAACATATCTTGTAGATGTATCAAATTTTCTTGAAATTGTAAATAAAAATGGCGTTTTGTCATTACAAGAAATATGTGAATTTGCCAATCAATTAGAGGTAGTAATTGCTTTAAAAAAGTATGTAGATAATAAAGAAGTTGAAGATGCTAATTTGCCATATTTTAAAAACTTTGTTAGTAAATTATATGTAATTTATGAAGTTTTTGATCAAATAAGATATTGTGTAAGTCCTAATTTTACTTTGTTAGATCATGCATCTAGTAAACTTAAAGAAATAAGACAAAACATTAAAAAAGTTGAAGAAGGTATTAAAGAAAAGTTAAATTATATATTAAAAAATAATTCATCTTGTCTACAAGATAACTATATTGCTTCAAGAAATAATCATTTAGTTTTGCCAGTAAAGGCTGATTGTAAAAATCAAATTAAAGGTATAGTAATTGATATTTCTGACACAAAAAGCACTTATTTTATAGAACCATATGCTGTCACAGAAAGCAATGTAAAGCTTGAAACATTGCATTATGAAGAAGAAGTTGAAATTAATAGAATAATAAAAGCTTTATGTGAAATTATTAATAAATATAATCATGAATTACTTTCAAATAATACCATTCTATCTACTATTTCTTTTATGTATTTAAAAGGAAAATATGGCATAGATAATGAATATGAAACAGCAACTTTAAAAGACGAATCTATTATTGATATTTATGATGCTTATCATCCATTAATTAATAAAGAACATGTTATTAAAAATAATTTTTTCCTTGGCAATAATTATAATAATTTACTTGTAATTTCAGGGCCAAATACAGGTGGAAAAACTGTTGCTTTAAAAACAGTGGGTTTATTAGTTTTGATGAATCAATCAGGACTACCTATACCTATTAAATCTGGAACACTTGGTGTCTTTAGAGATATATTTGTAGATATAGGTGATGAACAATCTATTGAACAATCACTTTCTGGTTTTTCTTCACATATTGCTAATGTAAGCAACATTATCGATAAAGTGAACAAACATAGTTTAGTATTATTAGATGAACTTGGAAGTAAAACAGATCCTTTTGAAGGACAAGCGCTTGCTAAAGCTATAATTGATTATCTTGAAAGATGCAATTGTATAGCAATGATTACTACACATTATTTATCAATTAAAGATTATGCAAAAGATAATAATTCAATAACTCTTGCTAGCATGAGTTTTGATGAAAAAGATTTTAAGCCTACTTATCATCTTCTTTTAAATATGGTTGGACGAAGCTATGCGTTAGAAATTGCTTCTTCTTTAGGATTAAAAAAAGAAATTATCGATAAAGCTCGAGAATTTAAAAGTAGTTCAAGTAATGATTTAGATGCTTTAATTGATGAACTATCTTTAAAAAATAAAGAAGAAGAAAGCAGATTAAATCATATTAAAGAAATGGAAAATGATTTAATAAATAGGCAAAATGAACTTGCAAATAAAGAAAATGAATATCAAGCGACAAGACAAAAAATGCTGGATAATATAGAAAATGAAAAAGAAGAAATGCTTGAAGAAGCTTATAAAGAAATCAATGATATTGTCCAAGAATTTAAAAAATCTACTGAAGTAGAATATAAACCACATCTTAAAAATCAAGCGTTACAAAAACTTGGGAAATTAGAAACCATAGAAAAAGAAGACGATAATATTAGTTTCTCACTTGGCGATGAAGTACGTTTAAAAAGTTTAGGAAGACTTGGAAAAATTAAAGAACTTAAAGGAAATAAGGTAATTGTAGTAACTGATAATAACACAATGATTGTTCCATTTACAGAACTTGAAAAAGCAACTCTTACTAAGCAAGAAAAGAAGTTAAAAAATAAAATTAAAACTAATATGACAAGAGCTATAAAATCAACTCCTTTATCTTTAAATATTATTGGATATCACGTTGATGAAGCCTTAATAGAATTAAAACAATATATTGATGCAAGTGTAATGGCTTCACATGAAACAGTTACAATTATTCATGGACATGGAACGGGCACTTTAAGAAAAGCAGTACATGAATTTTTGAAATCTTGTAGATTAGTTGAAAGCTTTAGACTTGGAAATTATAATGAAGGCGGAGTAGGAGTAACTATTGTTACCTTGAAAAAATAAAATGAATGACATTTTAAAAGAAAAAATAAGTAATGTTGAGGATAGAAGTGGTTGTTATATATATAAAGATATTGATGGCAATGTTTTATATGTTGGAAAAGCTAAACGCTTAAAAACTAGAGTCAATCAATATTTTGATCGTGTTTATTTTAATAAAACGGCAAATCTTGTTAAACAAATATATGATGTAGATTTTATAATAACTTTTACAGAAAAAGAAGCATTAGTTTTGGAAATTAATTTAATAAAACAATATATGCCACCTTTTAATATTATTTTTATGGATGATAAGCATTATCCATATATTGCAATATCAAAAGAAGAATTTCCTCGTTTACTTATAACAAGAAATGCTAAAAATAAAAAATATATTCATTATGGACCATTTCCCAATAGTAAAGACGCTTATAATGTTATTAATCTTTTAAATCAAATATATCCTTTAAGAAAATGCAAAAACATTCCTAAAACTACTTGCCTTTATTATTCTTTGCATCAATGTCTTGGCCCTTGCATTAATAAAATAGATTCAGAAATTGAAAAAGAATATGTTAAACAAATTGATCGTTTCTTTAAAGGAGATAATAAAGAAATAATTAATGATTTAACTTTAAAAATGTATGAAGCATCAGATAATTTAAATTTTGAAAGAGCAAATGAATATAAAAATTTAATCATAGGTATAAAAAATATAACTAATAAACAAATAATTGAATTTAATGATAAAGTTAGTAGAGATATTGTAGGCTTTTATGTAAAAGAGGGATACTTATCTATTTCGGTTTTAATGTATCGTAATGGCTATTTAAACGCTAAAATAAATGAAGTTAGTTCTTTTTTTGAAGAAATTGAAGAAGCAATTATTACTTATTTAATGCAATTTTATCAAACTCATGATTTGCCAAAAGAAATTTATATTTCGGATAATATTAATCTATCTATTATTAAAGAAACTTTAAATATTAATATTGTTTATCCTAAAATTGCTCAAGGCCAACAATTAATTACAATGGCCATTGAAAATGCCAAGCAATCATTAGAAAATAAATTTATTGAACTTTCATCCAAAGACGAAGATATATTTATAGAACTTGGAAACTATTTAAACAAATCACGTATTTCTACTATAGAAATGTGTGATATGTCTCATATTTCAGGAGATAGTGCAGTTGGTGTAGTAGTTGTTTTTCAAAATGGCTATCCTATGAAAAATAAATATCGTAAATTTAATATTTTACAAGAAAATAAGCAGGATGATTTAGCAAGTACATACGAAGTTATCTATCGTAGATTTTATAATCTTTTAAAAGAAAATCAACCATATAGCGATTTACTTATTGTTGATGGTGGTATTAATCAAATGAATGTGGCAAAAAAAGCTTTAAATGAATTAAATATTGATAGTGTTTTAGTTTGTGGGCTTGCTAAAGATGATCATCATAAAACAAGAGCTTTTATCACTAATGATGAAAGAGAAATACCATTAAAAAACGATAGTAAACTCTTTTTGTTTTTAATGAGAATGCAAGAAGAAGTACATCGTTTTGCAATTACTACTTTTAGAAATAAAAAAAGTAAAGGTATGATTGTATCTTTACTTGATAGTATTGATGGACTTGGTAAAACAAGAGTAAATAGACTATTATCAATATATCA
>CAKPXW010000101.1 GCA_934202505.1 uncultured Bacilli bacterium
GAATACCAGTATTTGGTATTGTCGATACAAATAGTGATCCAGATGTTTGTGATTATGTAATCCCAGCAAATGATGATGCAGTAAGATCTGTAAAATTAATTACAGCAGTTATGGCAGATGCTATTTGTGAGGCAAAAGGAGCTCCATTAACTGTAGCTTATACTAAAGATGAAGGCGAAGAAGTTTCTATGAACGAAGTTATCAAATCATCAGATAAGCAAGCAGAAGCAAGAAGACAAGCAAAGGCAGCTCGTGACGAAAATAATAGACCTCAAAGAGCTAGAAGACCTCGTGCACCTAAAGCAGAAGGAGAAAACCCAACTACTGATGCTCCAGTTGCTGATACAACAGAACAAGAAAAAGCTGAATAATTGGAGGATATAAAATGGTAAATGTAAAATTAATCCCTGCACTTCGTGATAGAACTGGTGCTGGAATGACAGATTGCAAGAAAGCACTTGAAGCATGTAATAACGATGTAGAAAAAGCATGTGATTGGCTTCGTGAAAACGGAATTGCAAAAGCTGCTAAAAAATCAGGTAGAATTGCAGCTGAAGGGTTGGCAAGAGTAGCTATAAATGGAAATGATGCAGCTATTGTTGAAGTAAACTGTGAAACAGACTTTGTTTGTGCAAATAAAGAATTCCAAACTTTAGTTCAAACAATTGCTAATGCCATTGTTGCAGGAAAACCAGCAAACATGGATGAAGCAAATGCTTTAGTAACATCTACTGGAGAAACAGTTGCTGATTTAGTAGTTGCTGCAACAGCAAAAATCGGAGAAAAAATTTCATTTAGAAGATTTTCTTTATTATCTAAAAATGATGGTGATGCATTTGGAACATATTTACACGCAGGTGGCAAAAAAGGTTCAATTGTTGTTACAACAAATAATAATGAAGAAGTTGCTCAACAAATGGCAATGCAAGTAGTTGCAACTGTACCTCAATATAATAAGAAATCAGAAGTTCCAGCAGATTATGTTGAACATGAATTACAAATTAAAATTGAAGCCGCAAATGCTCAAGGTCGTCCATTAAACGAAAAAGCATATGTTGGTATGAAAAATAAAATTGCTGAAGAAGTATCACTTGAATGTCAAGAATATATTTTAGAAGACAAAGTTAAAGTTGGTGCATATTTAGCAAGTCAACATTGTGATGTTACAGCTTTTGTATATTTCATTGTTGGTGAAGGAATTGAAAAAAGACAAGAAGACTTTGCTGCAGAAGTAATGTCTCAAATCAAATAATTAAATAGAGCACTTTTTTGAGTGCTCTTTTTTAAAGGAGAGCAAAATGTATAAAAGAGTATTAATCAAATTAAGTGGTGAAGCTTTAAGTGAAAAAAATGGAAGTCCTCTTGCTCCAAGTAAACTTCATGAAGTTGCTTTAGAAATAAAGAAAATACATGATTTAGGCGTTGAAATTGGTATTGTTGTAGGTGGAGGAAATATCTATCGTGGAAAGATGGGAGTAGAACTTGGAATGAATCGTGCAACTGGTGATTCTATGGGAATGCTTGCTACCGTTTTAAATGCTTTAGCAATTAGCAATTCATTAGAAGCCGTAGGAGTTGAATCTGTAGTTATGACATCAATTTCTATGATTCAAATAGCTGAACCATTCACAAGAAATAAAGCAATATCAAATTTAAAGGCAAAAAAAGTTGTTGTATATGGTGGAGGAACAGGAAATCCTTATTTTTCAACAGATACATGTAGCGCTTTAAGAGCACTTGAAACAAATTGTGATGCAATTTTAATGGCAAAAAATGGTGTAAATGGAGTTTATGATAGTGATCCTAAAACAAATGCCCATGCAAAAATGTTTGATGAAATTAGTTACTTAGATGTCATATCAAAAAATCTAAAAGTTATGGATCATACAGCTGTTACACTATGTGAAGAAAATAAAATGCCAATTGTAGTCTTTAATATGAACGAAAAAGGTAATATAATATTAGCAGTAGAAGGTAAAAAGATAGGTACAACTATCAAATAGGAGGAAATATGGAACATATTATTTTAATGGATGCTGAAGAAAGAATGAACAAATCAATTGATTCTTTCGTTGAAAGACTTGGAAAAATTAAGACAGGTCGTGCTAGTGCTACTTTAGTAAAAGATGTTGAAATTGATTATTGGGGAACTCCAACACCAATCTATCAAGTTGCTAACATTACTGTCCCTGAAGCTGCACAAATTCTTATTAAACCTTATGATAAAAATCAATTAAAACCAATTGAAACTGCCCTTGTTAATTCTGATTTAGGATTTACTCCTTTAAATGATGGA
This sequence comes from uncultured Bacilli bacterium, assembly GCA_934202505.1. Classification (GTDB taxonomy): domain Bacteria; phylum Bacillota_I; class Bacilli_A; order RFN20; family CAG-631; genus CAKPXW01. Next base: position 2,297 of record CAKPXW010000101.1, read on the forward strand.
ACTGTTATTCGTTGTAATATTCCACAACTTACAGGAGAAACAAGACAAAGACTTGTAAAAGATACTTATAAAATGGCAGAAGATGCTAAAGTATCAATTAGAAATATTCGTCGTGATGCAATATCAGAATTTAAAAAGGACAAATCAATTCCAGAAGATATGTGTAGATCATATGAAGAAGAAGTTCAAAAATTAACAGATAATAGTGTTAAGAAAATAGATGAACTTGCTAAAAACAAAGAAAAAGAATTAACAACAATCTAACATCATTGATAATTGATTAAATTTTTGGTAAACTATTAATAGTTACCTGAGGGTAACCCACTTATTCTATAAGTGGGTTTTATTATAAGGAGAACTATGAATAATTTAATAGATATAAAAATTCCATCTCATCTTGCTGTTATTTTAGATGGCAATGGTAGATGGGCAAAGCAAAGAGGCTTAAAAAGAATACTTGGTCATAAAGCAGGAGTAGAAGCTTTAAGAGAGACTATTAAAGCAAGTTTTGATCTTGGAGTTAAATATTTATCAGTGTATTGCTTTTCTACAGAAAATTGGAAAAGAGATAAAGAAGAAGTAGACTATTTGTTTACACTTCCTAAAATATACTTTGATCGATATATTAATTATTTTTTAGAAAAAGATATTAGAATAATAATTTCTGGAGATTTGAATCCTTTACCTGAAAGTACTAGAAATTCTTGTTTAATGGCTATTGAAAAAACAAAAAAATGTCAAAAAGGAATCTTCAATGTTTGCTTTAATTATGGATCTCATGATGAAATTCTTAAAGCATGTAAAGAAATAGCTTTAGAAGTTAAAGAAAGAAAAATAAATATTAATCAAATTGATGAAAAATTATTTGAAAATCATTTATATACAAAAGATTTACCACCAGTTGATTTATTGATTAGAACAAGCAATGAACAAAGAATATCAAATTTTTTATTGTGGCAAATCTCTTATGCTGAAATATATTTTACTAAAACATTTTGGCCAGATTTTAATAAAGATGAATTAATTAAGGCTTTTAAAGAATATACAAATAGAGATAGAAGATTTGGGGGAATAAAAAATGCTTAAACGTACAATAACTGGATTTATACTTGCTTGTATTTTTATTCCAGCTATATTTTTAGGGGGATATTTTTTATCTACTCTAATAATATTGCTAGGTATTTTTGCAACACATGAAGCAATTACTATTAAAGAAAAAGTACCTGAAAGAGGAGCTAATCCCGAATATGGAAGATATCCAATTTATGTAAAAATAACAGCCCATATTTTAATGCAACTTTTAATATTTGGTATTGATCATTTTACAAAATATGCTTATTCGTTTAAAACTGGATTATTATCTTTTTATGGACTTGATGAAATATTTGTTGCTTTATCTTTAATAATTTTACTAGCTTATGTTGTTTGTGATAAACGTTTTAAATTGTTAGATGCAACTTACATTTTTTTAATGTTAATTTTAATATCAATGGGATTGAAAGGTTTATTATATTTAAGAAGTATAAATGCTATAAAAGAATTTAGTTTTGAGTTTTTAAAACTTAATATATATAAACCAGGAATTTATATTTTATTATATGTTTTTGCTATTACTTGTCTTTGTGATATTTTTGCTTATTTTGGTGGAATGTTATGTTATAAGTTACTAGGAAGCGAAAAGGTTCATAAATTAAATGTTCGTATTTCTCCTAAAAAAACTTGGGAAGGATCTATTACAGGTACAATTATAGCTGTTATTATTGGCAGTTTAATTTTTGCATTATTAATAAATGGAAAATACAATATTAATCTTCAATGGTATATCTATATTCCTCTTACTTTATTAATTGCTATTTCTGGACAATTTGGCGATTTATTTTTATCCTCAATAAAAAGAGTATATAATGTTAAAGATTATTCACACTTACTTCCAGGACATGGAGGAATACTTGATAGAATAGATAGTTTATTAATAAATTGTATTGTGACAGCCACTATTATGTGTATGTTTATAGGGTAATTATGAAAAGAGTTGCAATACTTGGTGCTAGTGGTTCCATTGGAACAAATACAATTGAAGTTTTAAAAAATCATAAAGATTTATTTAATCTTGTAGCTTTTAGTGTGCATAATAATATTGAAGTTATTTCTTCTATTCTTGATGAATTTGAAAATGTTGAAGTTGTGGGAGTTAAATCTTTAGAAGAAATAAAAGAATTAATAAAAAAATATCCTAAAGTAGTTTTCAAAGAAAAAGATGAAGGATTAATGGCTGTAGCTTGCTCAAATTGTGATGTTGTTGTAAGTGCTCTTGTTGGTTTTGTAGGTTTAAAGCCAACAATAGAAGCCATAAAAAAAGGTAAAGAAATTGCACTTGCTAACAAAGAAACATTAGTAGCAGCAGGTGAAATTGTTATGGAACTTGCAAGAAAGAATCATGTAAATATAGTTCCAATTGATTCTGAGCATTCTGCCATATTCCAATGTTTAGAAAATAATGAAATTAAAAATATAATTTTAACAGCATCAGGAGGTCCATTTTATAAATTAAATAAAGAAGAACTAAAAAAAGTTACCTTAAAAGATGCTTTGAACCATCCAAATTGGAAAATGGGTAAAAAAATCACTATTGATAGTGCTACAATGTTTAATAAAACTTTTGAAATTATTGAAGCATCACATCTATTTAATTTAGAGGCAGATAAAATAAAAGTTGTAATTCATCCGCAAAGTATAGTACATTCATTAGTTGAATTTGAAGATGGAGCAATGAAAGCTCAATTAGGTGTAGCAGATATGAAAGTTGCAATAGCATATGCGCTAACTTATCCACATAGAATTAATAGAGTGGCTAATTCTTTAGAATTAGATCAAAAAAAATTAGAATTTTATCGTCCTAATGAATATCAGCAAGAAGTATTGTCTCTTGCATATAATGCATTGAAAGAAAAAGGAACATATCCGACAGTATTAAATGCCACCAATGAAGAAGCAGTTTATATGTTTATAGAAGGAAAAATTAAATTTTATGAAATAAAAGAAATAGTTTTAAAGACATTACAAAATTTTAAAAATATTAATCATAAATTAACTCTTGCTGATGTTTATGAAGCCGACAAATGGGCAAGAAATTATGTAAGGAGGATGTTTAAATGACTTTCGTTTTTGGATTTTCAAATATTTTAACAATAATTTTATTTTTAATAATTATTTGCTTTGTTATAGCATGGCATGAACTTGGACATTTACTAGTTGCTAAAAAATGTAATGTTTATTGTTATGAATATTCAATTGGCTTTGGGCCTGAACTATATCGTAATAAAAAACATGAAACCCATTTTGTTTTAAGAGCAATACCATTAGGGGGCTTTGTTAAAATGGCTGGTGAAGAAGGTCAAGAAGAAGGAGAAAATCATGAACCAATTAAAGATAATGATGGAAATCCTCTTCCAAAAGATCGTTTAATGGCGCATGTTGGCAAAGGCAAAAAAGCAGCAATTATGGCAGCTGGTGGAATAATGAATATGATTCTTGCTATTG
>CAKPXW010000102.1 GCA_934202505.1 uncultured Bacilli bacterium
AAATTTAATATTGTCATAAATCATATGAATTTCTTTAATATTTGCATATTATTTGAGATTTATATTTTCACTTTATTTGAGAAAGATTAAATTTAAAGATAAATAATAAAAAATGACTCTACTTTACATAAAGTCATTTTCTTAATATTTATTAAATTCAATTTTTTGACTAACAAAAAAGCTTCATTAGACAATTGTATTAAAAGATGAAGGAATTTTAGCTTTTAAAGAAATAATTTTATTAGTTTCTGGATTTATGAATTCAAGAACATAAGCATGCAATCCAAGTCTTTTTATTGGATCTGTTTTAGCTTGATATTTTTTATCACCAACTATTTTATGACCAAGTGATCCTAAATGAACACGAATTTGATTTTTTCTTCCTGTATCAATTAATACATCAACATAAGAATAGATTTTGTTTTCTTTAATTACTTTATAATGCGTTATTGCAAATTGGCTAGATTTATCGTTAGTTACATACATTAAATTGTTAGCATTATTTTTTAAATAACTTTTTATTGTTCCAGATTTCTGTTGAAAATTACCTTCACAAATAGCTATATATTCTCTTTTCTTTACAATATCTTGCCATCTATGTTGCAAATTGTCACGTAACTTTTCATCTTTTGAGAAAAGTAAAACTCCAGAAGTTTCTTTATCAATTCTATGAACAATATAAACTCTTGCCATTTTATTTTTCTTTCTTACATAGTCCATTACTAAACGATAAGCCGTATTTGTTGTATCGTTGTCTGATTCAATCGATAAAAGTCCTGCAGGTTTATTTATAGCAATCAATTTATCATCTTCATAAATAATATCTAATTTTATTTTTAAATCTTTATCTTTCGAAACACTATTTTTAGCAATTTGAACCATATCATCTTTTGCTAACATGAAATTAAATTGAGTTGTTACTACTCCATCTACTAAAACTTGGTGATTGCTTAATAGATGTTTTATATTGTTTTTACTATCATTTGTAATATGAGTAAATAAAAACTCAAGCAATGGTGTAGGAGTTTTTACATGATATGACTTAGTTATTATTACCTTATTTTCTTTTACTTCTAAATGATTATCTTTACGCATTATATCACTCCTTACCTATTTTATCATTTTTTCAAGAATTATTTAAATATTAATTGTACATACTATAGCTAGAAGGTGAATTATGGAACTAGAAAAGTATCAAGATTTAACAATCAAAGAAATTGCTGAAGCGTTAGAAAATTACTTACAAGAAAAAAAGCAAAAAACAATAAATCATAAATTATTTTTATATTTTTATGGAAATAAAGAAATTAATTATACGGAACTAATTAAATTACTTCCAGAACTTGATAGTGATAGTATTTCTTACATCCTTAAATATGATAGAGATTTAAGTATACCATTTTTACTTGCTATAAGTAGTTATGCCGATGCTGAAGACTTAACAAAGCAAGCCATATTTTTATTAAAAAGACATGGTCTTGATTATATTAAGCCTCTTATTCCTTATTGTGATGAAGATGACATTCGTGAAGAATACATGCATTTATTTAATAATGATTAATTTTCTTTTATTAATTTTAGTAAAAATTTAATAGCCCCATCATTTTCATTATCTAAGTCAGTAACATATTTGCTGACTTTTTTTATATCCTCGGAAGCATTTTTCATAGCTATACCATATTTTGCAAATTTTAAAGTTTCTAAGTCATTTTCAGCATCACCAAAAAATACTAAGTCATCTGCCGTTTTATTATAATATTTTAATAATTCTTCAACGCCTTCTTTTTTGGAAAATTTTGTACTATATACTTCCCCTTGTAAATTCCAATAACGATAATTATAATTTGGATTTTGACAAATTATTTTTTTGATTTCTTCTTGATTTTCAAAAGATTTAGCAATTATATTTAAAGAACTTGGATTAGCTTTTAATGTTTGATGAAAATCACCAATAATTTCTTTAGGATTCCAAGGAAAGCCATATAAAGAATAAGTATTCATATCGATTTCACACATTAAATCTTTTATTAATTCTTTAAGTCTTGCATTATCTACATAAGAAAAAACTTCTTCTTTGCTCATAGTTACCTTACGAATTATTAAATCTTTAGTTGGATCATATACAAATGCTCCATTACATAAAACACATGCACTACTTAAATTACAGTTTTCATATATTTGATGAGCTGATATCCATTGCCTTCCAGTAACTATACAAATATGATATCCTTGTTTTACCAAATTAGTAATTGTTTCATATGTATAATTTGATGGCCAACCATTATTTCTTGCCAAAGTTCCATCAAGATCAAATGCTATTATTTTATTTATTAAATTCATCTTAAACCTACTTTTCTATATACTTTTGCTAATTTTTTATAAGCTACTAAGCTTGCTTTTTTAGCCCCTTCTTCTAATATCTTATCTATTATTCCACTATTTTTGATTTCATTTACTTTATTTTGTAAATTTAATAATTCATCGCAAACAACATCTGCAACAGCTTTTTTAAATTCACCATAGCCTTTTCCATTAAATTCATTAACAATATCATCAATGCTTCTATTGGAAAGACAAGACATTATAGTTAATAAATTAGAGATTCCAGGTTTATTTTCCATATCATAAACTATTTCATGTCCTAAATCTGTAACTGCAGACATAATTTTTTTCCTTGAAATATTGATATCATCTAATAAGTAAATTGTACCTTTATCTGATTCAGATTTTGACATTTTCTTTAATGGATTAGAAAGTGAACCAATCTTAGCTCCTGTCTTGCTAATTACTGGCTCAGGTATCTTAAAAGTGTTTGAGTAACGAGAATTAAAACGAATTGCTAAATCTCTTGTTAATTCAACATGTTGTTTTTGGTCTATACCTACTGGAATATAATCTGCATCATAAAGTAAAATATCCGCAGCCATTAAAGCAGGATAAATAAATATTCCTGTAGGTATTGAACCTTTATCAGATATTTTAGCTGTTTTATCTTTATATTGTGTCATTCTAGACATTTCACCCATATAAGAATTACATGCCATAATATAACCAAGTTCTGCATGTTCGTGAACATCACTTTGTCTAAATAATACTACCTTATTTGGATCAAGACCACATGCTAAATAAATTGCAATTAAGTCTTTAGCATTTTGACGAAGTTCTTTAGGATCAATAGGTAAAGTCAAGGCATGTAAATCAGCAACAAAAACATATAAATCATATTCATCTTGATATTTTATAAATTGTTTTATTGCGCCAATATAATTTCCAAGTGTAAGTCTTCCTGTAGGTTTTATTCCACTTAGCATTCTTTTTTTGTTTTCTTCCATTTTAATTTTCTCCTTTTAAATAAAAAAACGTTCTTAGATAAATCTAAGGACGTTTAAAACGCGGTACCACCTTAGTTCATAGTAAAATTACTATGCACTTTTTCCTTTAACGCAGGATACGTCATTCATACTTTAATTCTGTTTGCCCTAAAAGGCCCATTTACTAAGTCTTTTTTCCTTGTTTGCACCAACCACAAGTTCTCTAAAAAAATTTCTTAGTTTTACTCCCTTTTTTTGGTTTAAAATTATTATATCACTTAATAAATATTATGCAATCATTAAATTCCTGGGTTTTCTCTTTGATTATAAAAATCCATTAAATGTTCATAAGATAAATCATCATCTTTAATTACTTTTATGGCTTTTGCAATATTAGATGCATATAAATCCATAAGGTATTTTCCTTTTTCTGCAGTTGCATTTGATGGATCTCCTGCTATATGATGAGGAAATTTGTTATACCACCAAATTCCTGTTAACATCCCATTTTCTTCAATATAATTTTGCTTAGTTATTTCTTTTGTTTCTTCAACGACAATTCTTTCAAGATGTACAGTATGAGGATGAGTATACATAATTTCACTCGTTTCCATCATATCAGCATGACCTGACCCATTAAGTGGTCCATACAATTTTAAAAAATCAGAAAATTGTTGAGATGTTTTATAATGGCAGTTCATTACATAAACAATATAATTATGTCTTTTTTCAAGTCTTGATTGAGCAAAATAATTTAAAAAGTTAGTTGCTCCTCCATGACCATTTAAAATTAAAATACGATGATATCCATTTCTTGCAAGTTCATCACATAACTCTTCAAGTAATTCATATTGTAATTTACTTGAAATTGATAAACATCCACTTTTGTGTTGAGCTTCAGAAATAATTCCATATGGATGTGTTGGAACAACTAAAGCCTTTTCTTTTAAAGAAGCAGCAATAGCTAAATCTCTTGCAATATACATATCAGTTCCAAGAGGTAATTGATATCCATGTTTTTCAAGACATCCTATTGGAAGTAAGGCAACTCCTTTTGTCTCTTTTATTGAGTTTTTGAATTCTTCAGCGGTTAATTCTTCCCAAAGCATATTTAAATCTCCTTTATTTGATATTTATTTTAGCATACATGTTTTTAAAATCATTGGCAACTTTAATAATAAATAAAGCAAGTATTGTTATTTATTTTTTTTATAATTTCGTATATAATTTTTTTTGAAAGGAATCATAAAAATTAATTTATGATAAATTGTTAATATGATTAAAAAAGTTGGACTATTATTATCTGTTTTTATGTTATGTAACTGTTCTTCTTCTATTCCTTTACCAACAGTTGAAGATGGAATTAGAGGCTCTATGTTTGGTATTGATAAAAACATTAATGAAAAAACAATTGATAAGTATCTAAATAGAAAAGATTGTGTGTATTTTGATTTAAGGATGTTAAAAGATGAAGCTGATTATGAACAAATCGGTGGAGATTCTTATTTATCTGGCTATGTTAAGGGCTTTGAAATTTTACCTTATCCATTTTTAGCAACTGTAACTTCACTTCCTGAAGAAGTAGGAGTAGGATATACAGGAGATTGCTTATATTCTATTTTAGATGATGAAAGTTATGTAGCAAATTTTAAAGAATCTTTTTCTATTATTGAATCTTACTTTCCACATGATAAATATATATTTTTAATGTGTGGTGGTGGCGGATATGCTTCTATGGGTAAAAAATTATTAATTGCATTAGGATATGATGAAAATAAAATTTATAATGTTGGTGGTTATTGGTATTATAATGGTAAAAATAAAGTTCAAGTAAAAAAGGAAGTAGATGGAAAAATTACTTATGATTTTGAAAATGTTCCTTATCATAATATTGATTTTTCAACATTAACAAAAAATGAAAAAGATAATTAAATTATTTATTTGTAGTATTTTCTTACTTTCATCTTGTAATAAAGTTGAAAAACCATTTTATTTAGATGATGAATATTATTCTAAAGAAGGAAAGATTGAAATAATTGAAAGTTATGATACCATTTTAGAAAATGAAACCCAAAAGAAAAATTTTTTAGTTTATGTATATACTCCTGGATGTATGTCATGTGCTTCTTTTAAACCAATATTAAATGAATATGTTAAAAAAAATAATCTAATTGTGTATGGAATTGCCTATTCTATTGTTTCTGAGCATAAGAC
>CAKPXW010000103.1 GCA_934202505.1 uncultured Bacilli bacterium
CTCTATGTGTGATAATCTTTCTTTCAAACATATCATAATATGTAGCAATATCTCCAACTTTTAAAGAATCACAACCATTTTTAACAACTTTAACAGTAATTAAATCTCCAGTTTTAAAACTGTCTTTTTTATCACCATTCATGGAATCAGAATCAACAGTAAGATATCCTCTACCAAATAGATTTGGAATGTTATTTGTACTTTTTGCTCTCAAATTTGATATTGCAAAAAATAAAATAAATACCATAAATAAACCAAATACTACATCACCGATGATTCGAAGTATTTTTTTAGTCTTTTCAGTTTTATTAGTGCTAACTGATTTTTCATTAGTTACATCTTTTTTCATTTAATGTCCTCACAATCATTATAATATATAATATTATAAATCTTCTTATTGCTTTTTTCTAGTACTTACAGTACCAAATAAGGGCTATTTTCATCTTTTTTATGCATATATGCATAAATATTGTTTTTTTACAAATAAAGGCTCATCATCAGTGGATGAGCCTTATTGATTTAATATATTAATAGACTATTTATTTTCAGATGAAGTGAATTGTGCTCCAAGTGTAAACTCACCTGTATTAACATTATTATTTCTAACATATGTTTTTGCATCATCACCTTCAACTGTTAAAGCACCATCTAAGTATACTCTCATAGTAACTGTTAAGTAGCCAGTTTCTCCAGATTTTGCAATTTTTCCTGTATAAATATCTACTGAAGTTGTAACATATTTATTTAATGTTTTTGATCCTTCTGCTGTATCTTTTGTTGCACCTTTAAAATTTAAAGATTTTGAATAATTATCTTTAGCATTATCAACAGCAGTATTATTTACATAGAAGTCAACAGTAATTGCATTGAACATTGAAGAAGCAGTAATCTCTGTGGAAGTAAATAATTTAACAGATAATTTTTCATTTGCTAATTCACCACCAGATGATGCAATATAAACTGTATAATCTACAAAATGCTTTTCTGAATCAGTTGCTGTGGCATTTGCATATTTTAAATCATTGCCTAAACCTGTTCCAGCATCAACATCTTGACCATTAGTAACATATTTTAGAAGAGTATCAGAAGCAGCATCATGTGTTGCTGCAAAAAGAGTTGTTGCTCCACTATCAAAATTAACTGAAGTAGCATCACCAACTGGAGTAGCAGTTGAAATTGCTAAAGATGCTGGAGTTGTTGCTTGAACCTTCATTCCATCTGCAGATACAGTTCTATTCATAGAGAACCATGCATATGTTGATCCTACAGTTGTAAGACCAGCAAGACCTAATGCCATAGCACTAGCTAATAATTTTTTGTTTGCTTTCATTTTAAATTTTTCCTTTCAATTCTTAATTAATTTTTATAGTCACCAAATTTAGTAACTATCCTTACTTACAAGAGTAAACTGTAAGCTTAATTTTAAAGCACCGTTTAATAATTTGTTTGAAGATTGAGCGTCCCAACCATCTAACCACATAACAATTGTATATTTTTTTATTTGTCCTATTTTGAAATCATGAACTCGATTAGTAAATACACTTTTGTCGTTTTCAAATGGAGTTGTTAGCCCTAAAGAAGTAAGCACGTTCAAGTTATCTTCTGATCCTTTTGGCAGATGGTAATCTAAATCTTTTAGTGGTGTTTCTCCACTTGAGCCAATAATTGGTTCAGGCTCACCTTCATGCCCTTCATCTTCACGTGCTTTAGCATATACAGTTTCTGTTCTCGTTTCAGCATATGCGTCAACATTGCCCTCGATGACCATAATTCTTAAGATAGAATCTAAATTTCGAGTTGCATTATCAATTGTGAAACTTGCAATATAATCAATCGTTTCCTGTCCTTGATTTAATAAGTAGAATGTATAAGCAAAGTACTTATCGTATTTAGAATATGGATCTTGATAATTATGAGAGCCTGCAGTTTCATCAAGTTTGTCAAATGGAATAGCCTCATACTCTGTGTCGATTGCATTACTTAACGGTGTAGCAGTAATTCTCGACTTAGCATTTTGGAAGTCTTCATTATCAACTAATGCAAGACCAGCTTTTTTGTCATTATTCTTCATTGAAATAACAAAACTACCAGTGTGTTGACCATAGTAAGATAATGCCGCGACTAGAAGGATTATTGATCCTGTTATAGCGATTATCTTACTAACTCTTTTTCTAAAAAGTTGCTTTTTGGTATAAGTTTTTATAATTTCGCTTTTAATAAGGATCACCTCCTCATATCCATTAACATAAAAAGACCCCATCTTATGGGATCTTAGTTTATAATGTAATATTATGCAAACTATAGCCCACAAGAATTTTGCAGCTGGCTAGAACTTGCGTTCCCCTATAGTTTTGCGTCACTGCATTGCTGCAGTTTTGCCATGTCTTCTTACATACAAGAAAATTATATTTATATAATCAAATATTGTCAATATTTTAAAGAATTCCAGCATTTAATTTAACAATATTTGTCATTGTTTTGAAAAACATTTAGCACAAGATGCTAAATTCTTGAAATTAAGAAGCGATTATAATCATTGCAAATATATTCAATATTGTGAATGTTATCATTTACATTGATAATATCTTGTACTTCAAGGTTATGACTTTCTAAATATTTGTCTAAAAACTTATTTGCTTTTTCCCTTGTTTTAAAAGTCTTGTTTAGTACTCCTTCAGTTGTACGAGCTTCAAATCTATATTTCATATCTGCCACCTCTTTCTTAGTCTTATTTCCTTAAGACCACCATTATTTTATGATATTTTTTTTAAGTGTCAACTATGAAAACGATTTCAAAATTTATGTAAGCATTTACATCTTTTTAATAAATTTTTCCAATTCCAATTGTAAGCGTTTTCTCCTCTAAAAGATGTTTTTTTAAGGATTTTTGTAAAGAAGTATCTTCTTTTAGCATTTTATAATCAATATTAGTATCTTTACATTTAAATACCCATAATAGATAATCATTTACATTTTCATAAAAGCTATCTATCTTAAAGAAACTTTGAAAATATAATATCTTAGAATCTTTAGGTAAGTATTCTTTTAATTCTTTTCCAAGTAGCCAAGAACTACATATGTATGGAAAATTATTTGTATGAGGATAATATTTTTTAAAAAAGTCTTTTGCTTCTAAAAGTGAAATATTTGTCAATGAAAGATTCGCATCACTTGGAATATGAATTGATATGGCATTTTTTAATATTTCATATTCTAGTTCACCAATTCTAAATAATTTCATATTTAATTGTCTTGCTACCCACCAATGACGATCAAAGGCTTCAATATTAGTTATTTCTTTACACTCATTTATAAAGCGTGTAAAACATTTCATTGTGTCAAAATATATTTTGTCACTAATTTGTTTTTCTTGATAATATTTATAAGTGTCAACAGCACATAAAAGTTGTAAAGATAGTATTTTAAAACAGTTCTTATCATTATTTATTTCTTCAAAAAGTTGTGTGAAGTCATAATCATTAATTCTTAGTTGATTTAGATCAATATTTTGATAATTATTATTTTCTTTTAAATTCTTTAATACCATATTATAAGAATAAGTTGGCAAATTTATATTTTTACATAAAGTTTTTATATCCATATAAAATTATTCCTTATTAGCTAATTCTTCAACTCTTTCTCTATCTAATCTATATGTTGTCCAGGTATCCATTGGTATGGCTCCCATTGATTTATAAAAGTTAATACTTGGAATATTCCAATCAAGGCAACACCATTCCATTCTTCCACATCCTCGTTTTAAAGCAATGGTTGCTAATTCTTTAAAAATAGCTTTGCCATAACCTTTACCACGATAACTTTCTAAAATGAAAATATCTTCAAGGTATAATCCAGCTTTTCCTTGGAAAGTAGAAAAATTATGGAAGAATAAAGCAAAGCCTATTTCTTTATTATCAAGCATAGCAAAAATCACTTCAGCTTGTGTTTTATCAAATAACCAATATTCAAGACTTTCTTTAGTAGCAATTACTTCATCTTCCATTTTTTCATATTTAGCAATAGCTTTGATAAAATATAAAACAAGTTCAACATCATCTCTTGTTGCATATCTAAAACTTAAATTATTTTTTTCCATATCGTAATAACTCCTTTATTGTATATCTACAATTTTACAAAAAATAAAATAATTAGCAATAATTAATTTATAAAGTTTTAAACTCTAATACATATTTTTATCTATAAATGATTATTATAAAAAACTAATGCAAATAATTAATTCGCACTAGCCATTTTATTATTTTAGATATTTAATTTCACGTGTTACATCATTAAAACATTTCTTTTTGGTATTATAGAAGCTATCATTATCAAAACTATTAAAGGTAATTTCTTTTAAATAATTACCCATTTGGAACTTACTAACTGCTAAAGTTAAAGCTTCTTTTATAGGCATATTTTGTAAAAACTTGGCATTTTTAATTAAAATGCTATGTTTTTTATGATTATCGTTTAACTTAATTTGAAGATAATTTTTATTTAAAGAATCGACTTCTTTGCCATCTAAATAAATATCTCCTTCTACAATATCTTTAAATGATAAAACAAAATCACGTTTATTTTTATAGATTGATTTGTCTCCTTTAAAACTTATATCAAAAGAAATATCATTAGCAATCTCTTTTATTTTAAAAGTATATATTGCATATTTTCCTTGAAGATAATCTTTGCTTTCCCCATCATCTTCAAACATCTTAAATTTGTTATTTCCATGATAAATCCATATTTCTAAATCTTGATTAATGGAATAATCATTACTTCTATCATTTAAATAAGTAGGAATAATTGCTCCTTGTTTAGCAAATACGGGATAATTATTTAATTCTCTATTAACATTTAACACCTTATTTCCTTCATATATTTGATTGGTAAAGATATCTGTCCATCTTCCTTTTGGAAAATATGTTTTACAAGTAGCATATGTTGTTAATTTATTAGTTTTTGATGTTATAGGGCTAACAAGTAATTCACTTCCAAAATAATATTCATTTTCCATTTTATAAGAAACATTATTATGATGATAATAATATAAAGGTCTAATTAATGGAATCTTATCATTATGGCATACATAATTTAAAGAATAAATATAAGGAATAAGTTTGTGCCTTAAACGCAAATAATTTGTAGCAATCTGTTCAATAGAATAATTATAAACCCATGGCTCTTTGCTTAAGAAAATATTAGAAGTAGAATGCAAACGATTAATTGGTGAAAACACTCCAAATTGTAACCATCTAATATATAATTCATTATCTTTTATACCATACATATGGCCACCAATATCATGACTCCACCAAGTATAGCCAATATTAGAAGCAGTTAAGGTAAAATATGGTTCATAGTCTAAAGATTTAAAATCCATATAAGTATCACCTGAAAATCCTAAAGGATAACGATGTGATCCAATACCTGAATAACGAGATAAAATAATTCCTCTTTTATTTTTATCATTATCTATAAAATGATAATGGTTTAAAGACCATAGTG
>CAKPXW010000104.1 GCA_934202505.1 uncultured Bacilli bacterium
ATCCTAGAATGACTGTTGAAGATATTATTCAAGAAGGATTAAGAATTCAAGGATATAATAATAAAGCTAAAAATCATGAAAAAGTTGTAGAAATGCTTGAAAAAGTAGGGCTAGTTGGGGAACATGCTTCCCGTTATCCACATGAATTTTCAGGTGGGCAAAGACAAAGAATTGGTATTGCTAGAGCTTTAATTATGAATCCAAAATTACTTATTTGCGATGAACCAATTAGTGCTCTTGATGTTTCTATTCGTGCACAAATTATTAATTTATTAAATGATTTAAAAGAAGAAATGGGCCTTTCTATTATCTTTATTGCTCATGACTTATCAGTCGTTAAATATTTCTGTGATCGTATTGCTGTTATGTATTTTGGAAAAGTTGTGGAACTTGCAAGTTCTGAAGAACTATTTAAAAATCCTTTGCATCCATATACAAAATCTTTGCTTTCAGCAATTCCAAAACCTAATCCTTTAACAGAAAAAACACGCCAAAGAATTGTTTACAAACCAAATGAAGTTCATGATTATTCTGTTGATAAACCAACAATGAAAGAAATTAAACCTGGACATTTCATTTATTGTAATGATGCTGAATTTGAAAAATATAAATTAGAACTTAAATAATAGAAAAAGTTGAAAAAAATTAATTATTAGTTTTTTACAACTTTTTATTTATTCATTTTCAATATAATCTTCTAATCCTTTATGATAGATACTTTTATATGTTTCTTTATTAATTAAGTTTTCGTAAGTATTAATAACAAACAAGGAATTTGTTAAAGTAGAATAGGCAAATTGAAAAAGAATAATTAGTATCATATCTATTATTAGTGGAGTTCCAATAAAAATTAATAGCAAGAAATATAAAATATTGGTTAATATGAGTAGGAAAATAGAAGTAAATAATTTAGATATCATAAGTATGAAAGAATTTTTTAAAACATTAGAAAATTTATTTTTAAAAATTGCTAATAAGACAATCAAAACGGGTTTTATAAGCATATATATAAGCAAAAATATAAAACTTATTATTAAAGCAAATAATTTAATATACTTATTTATTTCATTTATATAGTAATAAGAAGCATAATTTAAAATAGTAAAAAATATTAAAAGCCCTTCAATGAAATAAATTATAATAAATTTTATAATATTTTTTTTAATGCCTAAAAAATAATCTTTTATAGTAGCTCCTTCATTAAAAATAAGCTTTATAACGATATTATACATTCCTGCATATCCTATACCAATTAAAGTAATAGTAAGAATTAAGATAGAACCAGTAGATATTAATAGTTCAAGTATCTTAGAAGCATCTATACTAGAAGAGTTAGTTATCATTTGATAATATCTTGAATAACTACTCATTACTATATATAAAGTAGGTGCTAAAAAAGCAAAAGAAATAATTCCACAATAAAATAGTAATAAAAAGTTTTCTTTTATTATAAAAAAGAATTGTTTAAATCTAGTAGTTGGTAACTTTCTATTTTCATTACCAAAGATCATTTTCTTTAATAAACTCATTTATTTTTATCCTCATTATCATTAAAAAAAGCTATTTCTTTATGGGAATTAGTCATTTTGTATTCTCTTAAAAAATCTTTAGGATTTTTATGCATATTTTCTTTAAAAACAATTCCAAAATGAGATGGTGAAGCAAAGCCTGATCTATAAGCAATTTCACTAATTGATAGATCTGAATTTTTAAGTAAATCTATAGCATAATTTAGTTTTTCTTGAATAATATAATCTTTTATAGAAATGCCCATTTTTTCTTTAAACATTCTTCTAAAATAATCATAATTAAAGCCAAATGATTTAGCAATTAAATTAACTTTAATATTTTTCATACAATTAAGTTTTATAAAATTAATAATATATTCGATTTTATCATTATTTTGTTTAGCTATTTCATTAATGCCTCTTTTTAACTTTATTACAATTTGCTCAGTAAGTAAATTTAACATTCTACCATAATATTGCGATTGATTTTTCATTTCATCTTTAATTAATAATAATTCATTTAAAATATCAAAGTTGGTATTATCATAGAGTTTACTTTTAAACTTTATAGAATCATTAAGTATATCAAAACCAATATAAATTAATTTAACATTGGCATTACCAGTTTCATTATGATTGCAATTTGGCTCGATAATAGAAAAAGTATTAGGCATAAAATCATAAGTTATATTATTGATTGTAGTTTTCCCTTCTCCGTTAATATAAAAAACAATTTCATAGCAAGGATGCTTATGAGTGTTAACCATATACGATTCTTTATAATCTTGAAATACGACAAATTTTAATTCACAATCAAACATTAATATCACCTAAAAACATATTAACTTTTATTACTTTTAAATGCAATAATAAAGTAAAAATAATTAAATATAAGTCTGATTTTTTATATTTTTAAATTTATTTTTTATAAAAAAAGTAGATAAATTAACATACTAAAACTTATAAAAATGGTAGTTTTTGCCATTTTTTTATAAATAATAAGACTTTTTAATTAAAATAATACAAGATATAAGACATTATTATTTTGAAATATTGTTACTGGAAGCGCTTCCAATTATAATAAAATTATCATAATACATTTAAAAAGAAAGGAGAAATATTATGATAAATAAAAAATGTAAAATTATAATGCTAGCTGCTTTAGGAATGCTATCGTTTAATATGTTCAAGGAAAATGATAATAAAGTAGTTAATGCAGAAGAAAATCTAACTGAAAGTGCATCCTATACGGATATGATAGTTAGAACGGCTATTAATAGTGGAGAAATGTATACTAGTGCCAAATTAGTTGATTATGGAATTGTTCATGGAAAGGTATCAACAGGAAATATTAGTAAATTTGCGACATATTCTTCTGATGCTACTTCTTGGACAGCTTCTTTAGGTTCCAGTTCTGATAATGCTTATACTTCACATTGGAAAATTAATACTCTTAAAGATGATGGTGTAATTGCTAAAATTACTGCTAAGGACAATATTGAAGTTAATATTACAAGAACACAAAGAGGTGGATGGGAAGATCCATGTGTTTTAGGAATATATAAAGAAAATACTTTAGGCATTCAAACACTTAAGGAATTTACAATTTCTACTTCAACTGAATTAAGTGAATTTTGTGGAACTTTTGATTTATTAAAAGGCGAAACATTATATTATGAAGTTAGAATGCCATGGGATGGTTCACATAGAAATATGGAAAATTTACCTTCATTTACATTTACTCAAAAAGAAGTAGTTCCAGTTGCTCAAACAGCAAGTGCTATTTGGAGCAAAATTCTTGAAAATGTAAGTGACGCTAATGGAGATTATTATAATGCAGCAATTGTAGATTATACAGTAAAACATGGTAAGGTAAAGAATAATAATATTAATGATTTTGCAACTATTTCTGCTAATAAATTTGAAGCAACAGATGGTGCAATTGCAGAAAATTGGAAAAACACTTCTAAAAATAATGATGGAATTATACTTGCAATAAAAGCGAATAAATATGTTACTCTTGAATATGGTGTTTCCCATTTTAATGATGGAACTTTAACTGATACATTACAAGGTTGGGTAGATGATGCATATTTAAATGTTTATAAAATGACTCAAAAAGGTTTAGAAACTATTAAAGAAACAAAATTAAGTGCTTCCACTACAACAAGTGAAATTTCAGGAAACGTAGTTCTTGAAACAAATGAAATATTCTACTATGAATTTATATTTGAATGGGATTCAAGAAATATGCAAAATATTTTACCAACATTCAAAGCAACAGAAATTATGCATAATATGACACATGTATATGCAAAAGAATCTTCATGTAAAGAAGAAGGAAATATTGAATATTATTATTGTGATGAATGTGAAAAATACTTTAATGACGCTAAAGGCGAAAATGAAATTGCTGCTAATACAATAAAAACAACTAAAAAAAATCATACTGAAGTAATTGATGAAGCAGTACCAGCAACATGTAATTCAACAGGGCTTACAGAAGGGAAACATTGTTCTACATGTAATGAAGTAATAGTAAAACAAGAAGTAGTAGCTAAACTTAATCATACTGAAGTAATTGATGAAGCAGTGCCAGCAACATGTAGTTCGACAGGACTTACAGAAGGGAAACATTGTTCTACATGTAATGAAGTAATAGTAAAACAAGAAGTAGTAGCTAAACTTAATCATACTGAAGTAATTGATGAAGCAGTGCCAGCAACATGTAGTTCAACAGGACTTACAGAAGGGAAACATTGTTCTACATGTAATGAAGTAATAGTAAAGCAAGAAGTAGTAGCTAAACTTGATCATACTTTTGGAGAATGGATTGTAACAAAACAACCAACTACAACTGAAAAGGGCGAAGAAGAAAGAAGTTGTAGTGAATGTGGAACTGTTGAAAAAAGAGATATAGATTGTATTGAAAGCCCAAGTGATAGTTCATCTATTACTCCATCAGAAGAGCCTTCAATTACTCCATCAGAAGATACATCAACTACAACATCTGATTTACCTTCTACTTCAGAAGATAAAGCAACTGATAATGATACAAATAAAAAAGGATGCAAAGGATCTGCTACAGGAGGTATAATATCCTTAATAGTGTTAGCAGGAGCTATTTTACTTAAAAGGAAAAAATAAATGGAGGTTTTTATGAGTTTTTTAAAGAGAAGCTTATTATTATTAGGATTTGGGCTTTGTATGCCATATGCTAATATAAGTCAAAATAAAACATTAGCAGCAGAAAGTAAGGATTATTCTATAGAGACTTCTATAGATATGAATTATTTAACTAAAGAAATTATTAAAAATGAAGGTCAAGAAGTTGAACTTCAAGATATGAAACTTGACCTACTATGTGGAAATGTTTTAGGCCAAATGAATAAATTTACAAATTATATTCAAGATGGTGATAGTTATTTGATTTCAAATGATACAACATTTGCAGGAACAACTAGTGCAGCTTTTCAACCTTGGAGGTTAAAAACTACTTCATCACAATCAGCAATCTTTAAAATTACTGCTAAAAATAATATTAAATTATCAATAACTCATCCAAAAATGGAAAGAGGTTGGATAGATGAACATGGACAATATTTTGCTTTATATACAAATTGTAATAATAAAATGTATTTGCAATGGAGTAAAGATATAAAGTCATTACCACAAGATGAAAATTCTTATGGTGGAGATGTTATGTTAAAAGAAGGAGATAGTGCTTATTATGTTTTTGGAAGTACTATTGCTAATGAAAGAAATATTGAAGTTATTCCAGTATTTAGTTCATCAGTAAATGATTACGATGAAACTATAAGAAATTCACAAATGGAATTTAAAGGATCGGAAAAAATTAATATGTGGGATGCCTTAACATCAACTATCAATAATAATTATGATCCTGTAACTTATAATAGTG
>CAKPXW010000105.1 GCA_934202505.1 uncultured Bacilli bacterium
ATTATAAAAATCATTATTTAACCAATTTCATATATTACTATATTCATAATTATTAGCATAAACTATTTGATCATCAATTGTTCTATTATCAAAGTTATCAAAAAAAACACAAGTATCTAATAGTTTTAAAGATAATAATTCATACTCATTTTTTTGATTATTTAAAACTTGCCAAGTAATTGGTTCACATTTAAACCAATATTCATTGCCATTTATAATTTTTTCACCATCATCAAAAGTATAATCTTCATTATTATAAATAGTGGCTGTTTCTTTTACATAATAATTTTCATCATATAAATACCAATTGTTAATGCTAGTTTCCTTTAAAGCATTTAAACTTTCTATTAAACTAGTATCATTTACATGATTTTGAGGATAAAAACCATATTGAATAATTTTATTATCTTCTGAAAGAATTGGATTTACACCAGCAATTAATTTCAAATCAGCTTCTTTAATATATTTAGCTACATAACTTGTATCTTCTTTTACATAACTAATTTCTGGTTCCCATCTATCAAAAATATATCTAATGCCATTTTCTTCTTTTACGTTAATATCTAAATCAAAACTTGGCATTGTACCATAACTTAAATCATTGTCGACTTTTAAGATGTTTCCATTTTCATCTTTCCAAGTAATCGTATATTTATTTATAGTCGAATAATAAGTCGCTGTATAGGTAGTATTTTCATATATTTTTCCAATTTCTGGTTCCCATTTTGCAAAAGTATATGAATATTGATTAGTACGTTCTTTAACAGGTACGGCACCTGAAAAATTAGGAATGGTTCCTTCTTGAACATTTCTATCTATTTCTAGAATATCTCCATTATCATTTTGCCAAATAACCGTATATTCTTCAATATATTCACTGCTTTCTACATTTTGACAAGAACATAAACATATATTTAAAGAAATTATTGTATAAATCAATCTTTTTTTTGCCATTTTATTATCCATCCTCTAATTAATCATTTGTATTAGAAATCATAAATTCAATTGAAGAAATATATAAAACTTTTTTATTAATTGTTGCTATTTTCAAACTACTAGTACTTTCAAAATCGATAATTATAGTACTTGCTAATTTATTTTCCATAACTTCTTTTGTAGCTTCTATCATATTTTTACAAGTAGTAGTTGTTGTTTTATTATCATTATTTTCTGCATCTTGCCAATCTAACGATAAACTATCACCAACTTGTATTTTACAAGCATTATCACTTACATAACCTATTATCTTAATAGAGTTTACTTTCTTTGATAATTCAAATGTTATGCTACCATTTATAGATGTAGTACCAACTTTTATGATATCTCCTACATACCATGCACTTTCTTGTCTTCCACCATTACCTCCACCATAAATTAATTCCATTTGACTAATTGAGGTAATTAAATTATCGTTTGAAGGAACTAAAGATGTGAATAATTCTTCGGTTGTTTCAAGTTTTTTAGCAGTTTTTCTAGTTCCAAGATCGTATTTAATATTATATTTGGCAACTACTTCTCTAACAATTAAACTATCACTTATAATTACTTTAATATTCATATTTCCTTCTACTTTATAAGAATAATTATTATCACCCAAGCTTATAAGTTCGATATCATTTACTAAGACTTTTTCAATATAATAACCATCTATTGTAGTAACATTAAAAGTTAATAGTTCTCCATTTTTAATAAGTATTTCTTGAGTAATGATTTCATCATTAACTTTGATGATTACTTTATCATTATCATCGATTGTAACTTTAGACATACCTCTTTCATTACTAATTATTTGAACTAAATTATTACTTGTAACTTTATAAGTGCCATTGTCATTTTTAATAAATCCATTTATTAATATTATGTCATTTAAAGCAATATTTTCCACACCATCAAGTAGAGTAAAATTATTTACTTCTAAGGAAGCTTTTTCATCTTCTAAATCACTTATTGTAAACTTTTTAGTAGAAATAGTAGAAGTTATTTTTCCTTTTAAATAAATTGATTGTAAAGTAATATTTCCAGCTTCTTTACAAATATTTTTAGCAATTGCTAAAGATTCTTTTACAGTTATAGGATTTTCTATGCTTCCATGATTTATGACATTTATAGTAGTTGTAAAGCTAACATTTTGATATTCATTACATACTATAGTAACTTTAGTAGTTCCATAACTATTTCCTGTAATTATGCCTTTTTCATTAACACTTGCTATTTTATTATCTTCAACAGAATAAGAAAAAGTTCCTAAAGTATTATCTTTTAGTGTTGGAGTTAAAGTATAGGTAGAAGAAATATCAAGATCAATAATAGTTGGTATTTGTTCAATTACTAATTCATTTTGTTTATTAATAGTAATATTACAATTTGCAAAAACATTTTCATTATAAGTTACTTTTACTGTAGCATTTCCAGAAGCTAGAGCATAAATTTGACATTCATTGCCATTTGGAGTAATGCTTATGATATCTTTTCCTTCACAAACTTCCCATGTTGGAATATTAGTTGTATCAGTTGGTAAAACATTAGCTACAATTTTACTTTCATCTCCTACAGTAAGTTCAAGTTTACTAGGATTAATACTAACACTTGTAGCTTTTTTATTATCTTTTAATGTTACATCAATAGTTACATCTTTATTTGGCATAATAAAAGAATATAAGTTATTAGATATTAGATTTATAGTTTCATCATTTATTTTGACAATATCAATTTCTTTAATAGTATCAGTTACCTTTATAGAAAAACTAACTTCACTACCTTCTGCATATTTTTCTTCTAATCCCAATATTTCAAAACTATCATTTTTATTTATTGAAACATTATATTTAATTAAAGCTGGATCATAGACTTTAATATTTACATTTGTACTTAATTCATTATTTTCTACACTAGTTGCTGTAACGCTTGCTATTCCTTCTTTAATGGCTTTTATTTTAGATCCATTTAAAGTGAAAACATCATTTTCCTTACAAGACCATATTACCTCTTTATTAGTTGTATTTTTAGGCTCAAACCTTAAAGTAACAATATCATTTAAATCTCTTTCACTATTAATAATAAGTTTTATTTCATCTTTAGAAGATGTTAATGATGTAGGGTAAATTGTATCTATATTATTACAACCAGTTAATAAAAGTTCAAAAGATAAAAGAAACGATAAAACTTTTTTAATTTTCATACTTACTCTCCTAATTCTTGCTTTAAAATGTTCTCTTGAATATCTTCCCAAGGAACACATGCACGCATATTTTTAGCTATTGTGGAAACATTTGTTTTATTAACTTTTCCTGCTTCAGCAATTTTATATGCATCTCTTACTTTAACAGGACTTACTTCACATGCTTCAAAAATCCATAGTAATAATTCCGGACATAAAAGACCATTGTATACTCTTTTTTTAGCATCATCTTCCCAAGATAATGAATTATCATCGATACTTTGATCTAACCATGAAGTAAAAAAATGCCACTTTTGATTTGGCTCATGCATTTCTTTATTTACTAAATGTCCAGTTTTTAAAGCATAGGAAATATATCCACCACTTGTTTGTTGATATTTCTCTATAAATTCATCTGATAGAGGATAATGTTCTTTTTTACTTTCTAAAAAATTTGCTATATCTTGAATAGTTATTGTTAAAGAAGTAGTTTTAGTTACTTCATTATTTTGTTCTTTAAAAGTTTCATTTAAAACATTAGTATTTGTTTTTAAATTAAGTTTTTGATAATTTTCTGCATTAATAATTTTATTTATATTATTATTTG
This sequence comes from uncultured Bacilli bacterium, assembly GCA_934202505.1. GTDB lineage: Bacteria > Bacillota_I > Bacilli_A > RFN20 > CAG-631 > CAKPXW01. The sequence continues at coordinate 3,765 of CAKPXW010000105.1, forward strand.
ATAAAGTAAGACAAGAAACTATAGTAAATGTTTTTAATAATGTTTTATAGTTCATAAAATTATCCCCCAAAATTAACTAACTTTATTATGCATATAATAAAGAAAAAAAGCAATATCAATAATGATTATTGCCTTGTCATTTTATTTTATCTTTTAAGTTCAATGTTTTTTAACTTAAATTTCTAAATATAGCACTAATTTAATTTACATATTTTCTAACTAAAATTTTTGCAAGTTCTTGCACTTTTGTTATTTACATGTTAATTATTCTTTCCTTAATATATTTTTTTCTTTAGCTCATAAAATATTTATTATTTAAATATTAAAAAAGTAAGAATATATTTTTTAACAAATGCTTACATAAAAAAAGTTTGACATGTTTTACGATGCCAAACCAATATTATATTTTCATTTTAAAATTTTATAAAATCATATTTTTTTTAAATTTAATTTAAATTTTAAATCTAAAGGATAGTGACATTTCTTTTTCCATCTACCTGTCAAAAAGCAAGTTAAAGATATAATCATACCTACAAGCCAACCTAATGGCCAGGCAAAAAAGATTCCTTCATATCCAAACATTTTGCCTAAAATGAAAGCACCAATAACTCTTATAACCAAATCTACCGATGTTCCTAAAGTGAAACCTAGCATATCAGTTGAACCTTTTAATAATCCATCAAAAGGTATTTTAATTACCATAAAAATAAAGAAAGGAACAACACAAGAAATAAATAATTTACCTGAATTTATAATTAATTCAACATTTTCAGCATTTTTATCAGATAAAAATATTTCTACCCAAAATTGTTTTAAAGGAAGAATTACAATTGTAGCTATAATACCAAATACTAAACATAATAATACTGTAGAAAAATAACCTTCAACTAATCTTTCATATTTATGGGCACCTATATTTTGAGAGGAAAAATTAGATAATGCATTGCATAAAACAGTAAATATATTCATAACAATATAACATATTTTATATGCTGCCGAGTAACCTCCAGCTACATAGTTTCCACCAATTGATGTTAAAATTGCTGTTATTAAAACTCCACCTATAGAGATAAATAAGCCTTGTAAAATACTAGGAATTGCTAACGAAATTATTTCTTTAAAAATTACTTGATCAAATCCTTTTATTTTTTCTTTTTCTAATTTATTAACACTTTTTATTAATACTAGTAACGAAAGAATTGCCGCAATAGCTTCAGAAATAATTGTACCTAAAGCAAGTCCAGCACTACCTAATTTAACTGGAATAACAAATAATAAATCTAAAGCAACATTTAAAAGTGTGGAAAAAATTAAAAAATATAAAGGTGTTTTTGAATTTCCAAGTGATTGGAACATATACATTGAATAATTATATATAAATAAAAATATAATGCCGGCAATGTAAATTAACATATAATTTAAAGCTTCATTAAAACATCCTTCACCACCATCACTATTAATCATTCCTTTAAGCAAAGGATAAATAATTAATAAACCGATTATTGTAGTTATTAGTCCTAATACTATTGTACCAATAAGTCCTATTTTATAAGTCTTTTTTAAAGAAATATAATTTTTAGCGCCAAAATATTTAGCACTTACCACACCACAACCAACACCAAAGCCAACAGCTACATCTAAAAATACTACCATAATTGGAT
>CAKPXW010000106.1 GCA_934202505.1 uncultured Bacilli bacterium
ACGATTCTTGAAATTTGTCAACCTTTTTTTCGAAAAAAGTTATATTTTGGACAACAAAAAAGAAGGGGTGCAATTTTGTGCATCTCTTCTTAAAATTGTCATTCTTAACTTAATGACATTGTGAAAATACCTATTTTTTTATACAAAAAGACTTAACTTTGTGGCTAAGTCTTTTTAATTATTTTAGCATTTTTTTATTAATTGCTGATATTTTATACATTTTTGCTTCTTTACTAAACATTAACTTACAAATAAACCAAAAGAAGAAATTAATAATAAATATATATAAGAAAAATGTTTCATATCCTTTAAATGCACCAAGAGGTATAAAGATATATAAAATAGAAGCAAATATAAATAAAATTATTGTTGTAGAACCACTTAACCAAGTAATAAATGGCTTTTTATTTATCATAGAAATTAGTGTTACTATAAAATCAAAAATAAGTTTTATAAAAATTATAGCGTAAATTATACATATCAAAATAGATGCTACATATTCAGAACTCATAGAAAATAAAATATGATTTGTTTCTAAGTCAGTGACTTTTAAAGATGTCAGTGCTTTGAAATCTTGATTTAGTAAACATTCTATTAAGTCAAGGCCTTTTACTAAAGTTGTATTTTTATATTCTTTAAAAATAGAAGGAATATAAGCAAATAAATTTCCTTTCACATAAATAGGAATAAATAAAAGACAAGTTGCAATTAGTCCAATAATTAATAATTGGAAGAAAAGCATAATTCTTTTTCTTTTTAACTTAACAATAGTTTTAGTGTCTTGAAGATAAATACTTTCGGTTTTAATGTTATCTGTATCAATAACAGTAGCATTATCTTCAACTTTTTCTTCAACTTTACTATCGGTTTCATTATTGATAATATTATTTACTTTATCTAAAGAATTATTAGCTAAATCAAACGACTTTTTTTCTTCCTTAGCTATCGTAAAATTGTTATCAAATTGTTTTTCATTACAAAATGGACACACAGAATCCGAAATATCTATTAGATTATGACAATTACTACATATTTTCTTTTTAGTTTTTGCTCCACAATTACTACAATATATTTGACCTGGCAATAATTTTGAGCCACAGCATTCACAATATAAGTTTAAATTTTTTCCCTTTTCTTCCATAAAATGAGAAGAATAATTATTTCCTTGTACACTATTTTCACTTGTTTCATTTGCTTTTATAAGATTAAAAGAACAATGTGGACAAACATTTTCATCAAAAGGCATAATCTTTCCACAACTAGGACATATTTTACCAGCTAAATAAGGTAAATCTTTTTGTAAAAATAAACCATGCATCGTTATCACACCTCTTTCTTTACTATTATACATTATTTTAACTAATAATGTTAACAAAAAACTATTTAAAATGACGATATTATGATAAAATACACTAGGAAGTGATAAAATGAAAAAAATAGAATTATTAGCTCCAGCAGGAAATAAAGAAGCTTTTGTTGCTGCAATAAATAATGGGGCAGATGCTATATACATAGGAGGAAAACAATTTTCTGCAAGAGCATTTGCAAACAACTTTGCTGATGAAGAAATTGTAGAATTAATAAAGTATGCCCACAAAATGAATGTTAAAGTTTATGTGGGTATTAATATTGAAATATATGAAGAAGAATTAGATAATGTTATTTCTTATATAGATATGTTGTATTTAAATGATGTTGATGCTTTAATTGTTGCCGATTTAGGCCTAATTTCTTTAATATCTAATCGATATCCAGATTTAAGAATACATGCTTCTACCCAATTAAATACGAATAATTTGTGGCAAATTAAATTGTTGGAACAATTAAATGTAAAAAGAGTTGTTCTTGCAAGAGAAACTAGTTTGTCAACTATTCAATATATCATTAAAAACACATCTATGGAAATTGAAGTATTTGCTCATGGTGCATTATGTGTTTGTTATTCAGGAAATTGTTTACATTCTTCAATGATTGGTAAAAGATCTGGAAATAGAGGAATGTGTGCACAACCTTGTAGAATGTCGTATACCCTACTTGAAAATGGCAAGGCAATTTCTAATAAAAAATATCTCCTTTCTATGAAAGATTTAAACACTTTAGAAAATATTGATAAACTTATAAATTCTAATATTACTTCTTTAAAAATAGAAGGAAGAATGAAAAGTGCAACTTATGTTGGGTTAGTAACAAAGTCCTATAGAGAAGCCATTGATAGATATTATCAAACAGGGAAAAACATTATAGATAAAACAATTAATGATAAACTAGTTCAAACATTCTCTAGAATGTTCACTAAAGGGTATATTTTTAATGAATCAAATAAAGATATCACCAACACTTTTAGACCTAATCATATTGGAATAAAAATTGGAAAAGTTGTTGGATTTGAAAAAGGTAATGTTCAAATTAAATTAGAGCAAGAAGTCAAACAACAAGATAAAATTGCGATTATTAATAAAACATATGAAGATGTTAATATGTATTTATCTAAAATATATGTAAGAAATAAACTTACCAATATGGGATATAAAAATGAGGTCATTCAAATACCATTAACTTCGCAAGTAAACAAAGATGCTCTTGTTTTTAAAATGGTTGATTATGAACTTGAAAAAGAAATAGAACAAGATAATCAAGCATCTAAATTAATTCCTTTAAGATTTAAAGTTGTAGCTAATGTTAACGAAAATTTAGTAATAAGTGTTAAAGATGACCGTAACAACTATTTTGTAGAAACATCTCCATATATTGTCGAAAAAGCTATTAATTTGCCAACAAGTAATGAAAAGATAATTGAACAATTAGAAAGAGTAAAAGGGTCTAATTATTATGTTTTAAAAGCAGAAATTGCAAGTGATCATCAAGGAATTATTCCAGCTAAATATGTTAATGATCTTCGAAGAATATTAATAGAAAAAATAGACATTGCAAGAGAAAAAAATTATGACAGAGATGTTAAAAATATTCTTCCAATAACATATCTTCCAATTCCAACAAAAACTAATTTATTTTCTTTAAAAGTAAAAGTTAATAATTTAAATCAATTAGATGCTATTGCATCATTTAAACAAATTGCTGCAATTTATTATAATGATGCTAAAACATTTAATGAAGCCAAAAATAAATATCCTAAATTAAATATTATTTTATGTGAAAAAAGAATCCATAATGACAAAAGTAAGTATGATATGGATACTTCAGCGTATGTAATTAATAATTATGGCGATTTAATAAAACATAGTGGGGCAAGACTTATAAGTGATGCATATTTAAATGTTACTAATACGGCAACAATTGCTAAATTATTAGAATTAAATTGTCAAAGCATAACCTTATCAAATGAATTATCATTTAAACAAATAAAAGAAATTATCGAATCTTTTAAAAATAAATATGGTTATCTTCCTCCACTTGAAATGATTGTGTATGGTAAGATTCAAACAATGATTACAAAGCATTGTTTTATTGCTAAAGAAAAAGGATTTGAAAGAAAAAATTGTATGTCATGTCATAAAAACACTTATCAATTATTAGATAGAATGGGATATAAATTTGATATTATGACAGATGAAGATTGCAATGTAACAATTTTAAATAGTAAGACTTTGCATTTAATAGATTATTTAAATCAAATAAAAGAAATTGGTCTTAGCGCTATTAGATTAGATTTTACTACAGAAGGTAGCAATACTATAAAAGAAATAGTTCAAGCCTATATTGATAAATTAAATGATAATCAATATAACCTTGAACTATATGATGTAACTTATGGATATTTTTTAGATTAATTCTTTTTGACAATATGGACATTTAGTAAAAGAAAAGTCAATTTTGGCTTTACAATATGGACAATTAATTTTTAAATTATGATAATTTATAGTGCCAAGATCTTTTCTTTTACCATATTCTTTTTTTACTTTTTCATCAGTTAAATTATAACTTTTTAATGCAAATATTATATCGTTATATATTTGATAGTGTTCATAAAAATTATTTTTTAAAAGGCATTTTAGTATATATAAGGTTCCTCTTTGGTCAAGGTGTAAAAAAGATGCTATATCGATAACAAAATGAAAATCTTTATTTTTTAAATATTTATCAAGTTTAATTAATTCTTTAGCAGCCGTAAATCTTTTAGAATACCAAGATAAAAACATCGTGGAAGATATAATTATAATAAAACCTAAACCCACTAAAGAAAATAATCCCCATATTTGCTTTATAGGAGCAACAATAGAGAAAATAATTACAAAAAGAAAACCTATAAATAAAAAAATAGAACTTAAAACTAGTTTGGACTTATAATATTTGTAAGCTGTTTTTATGTTTTTATTAGCAACAGTTTCTAAAATTACTTGATTTTGAAAAAAATTCATTTTATCACCTCATATTTATATTCTAAATTATTAAATAAAATATGTAAAGATGCCCTAGTACCTCAGTGGATTAGAGGAATTGTTTCCGAAACAATCAGTCGTGCGTTCAAGTCGCATCTAGGGTACCATAAATGTAAAAAAGATGATGCAAAAATCATCTTTTAATTTTGATAATTAATTTTATCTTGTTTTATTTCAAATGTGATCAAATCTATAGTGTCTAAATTTTCATTTTTTAATTTAATTCCATTAATTGTAAAATTATCATAAGTTTTATAATAGTAAATAGATTGTTTTAGATTCATACAAGAAGAGTAAATAGTAATTTCATATTTGTCATTAACTTTACAACATCCACGTGTTTGATTTACAGAATCTAGAATATGGAAAAATTGATTAACATTTGCTTCTTCTGTGTCGTCAGCTATAGAAAAATAAGTTGTAAATGCCACTCGTACAAATCTACTTTTACTTGATAAATCGCCTGGTAATCCAACTGCACCTTTTCCTCGACTATAATCAATTTGCTCGTTTATATTATTATCTTCATTAGTTAAATATTGATAATTTTTTAAATTTTCTAATTGATAATTAAAAGGTGGATTATTAGTTAAAACACCTAATTTATTTTCATAATAAAACATTCCATCTTTTGTAGATTCAATTACAATACATTTATGTGTATCTTTAATAATCCAATGTAAGGAAGCAGTAGGATATGATTTATTATATTGCGTATCAACAATATTTAGATTGTCAAAATCTTTAATAATTTCATCAATATTCTTATAATTTGCTAAAATATAACTTATAAATTCAAATTGAGCAATATTTTTCTTTTCATCTTGGACTTTATGATAATAAGCATTATTTACAAAGTTTAAACCAGCAATGGCAAGACTATGTTCATTCATAGCATCATAAAATAATGGATAATTATCAACTATGTGTGCCATTCCAATAAT
>CAKPXW010000107.1 GCA_934202505.1 uncultured Bacilli bacterium
GGTGATAGCATGGAATCATTTGCAATTATAGGAGATATTTCTCTGGATAAATACACATCTATATATAATAGCCAAGCTAAAACAACAAAAGCATATAATAATCAAACTTTTATTGATACATTAATTAGTAACTCCATAGATTTAAATATGCCATTTTCTTTAATAACAGTACCATTGCTTGATGATATTGGAAATGAATATATTTATAAACTAGAAGAACATAAAGCAAGAGTGTTTTTTCCAATCAATGAAATTTGCTCACCAGTTTCTATGAATATTTGCCAAAAAGAAAAACAAGTAATTTCAATAGCATCAAAAAATGAAATTGAAAGCATTACGCCTTTATTTTTAAAATCAATTCAAGGAGCTTTTAAAAATATAAAATATATTATAGTTTCCACAAAATTACCTTTTAAAACGCTAAGTTATATATTTGAAGAATATAAAGATAGAAGAATCATTTTTTATTGTGATAATGAAAATGACTATAAAAGAATGCATCCTTATTTAACAAAAGCATTCCTTGTACTAATTAATATTGACAATGTAAAAGCAATGTTAAATTATACTAATAGACGTCCTATTTCTAGATATATCGATGCACTTTTAAAACAAAAAATAAATGCTACTGTATTAATTGGAGAGGGGCAAGATATTTATTATGGAATAGATAATAATATTTACACAATAGAAAGAAAAGAAAAAAATAAAAGAAAAGATAATAAGAACATATATGCAAAATTTACAAGTGGTCTTTTATATAATCTTATAAACAATGGAACAATTCATGAGGCAATAAACATAGCTACGCTTAATATAAATGAATAAATTTTAATGTAAAAAACTAGATTTATTAGGTCTAGTTTTATTTTTTATATTGACTTTATATTTTTAAATGATATAATTTAATTAATTAAGAATGATTCTTAATAAGAAAGGAAATATAGTAAGTGCAATATCGTAACACCTCTCAAAAACAAATGGTATTTAACTTAATTGATAAGTATGGACATTTGACTTCTTTTCAAATAAAAGAGTTATTGAGAAATAATAAAATTTCATTAGCAACAATATATAGAAATTTAGTTATTTTAGAAGAAGAACATAGAATTAAAAAAGTAAGTTTAGGCATAGAAGATGTTTATGAATCAATTAAAGAAAATCATTATCATTTTATATGTGACAAGTGTAAAATAATTGAGGATATACCAACAAGATTAATAAAAATTGAAATTGATGGTATAATATCAAATGTAAAACAAATTGATATGGTGATACATGGTATTTGCCAAAATTGTAAGGAAAAGGAGAAATAAAATGGAACTTAAAGGATCAAAAACTGAAATGAATTTACAAGCTGCTTTTGCAGGAGAATCACAAGCTAGAAACAAATATACTTATTTTGCTTCAGTTGCAAAAAAAGAAGGATATGAACAAATTGCTGCTATTTTCCAAGAAACAGCAGATAATGAAAAAGAACATGCTAAAATGTGGTTTAAACATTTACAAGGAATTTCTACTACTGCAAACAATTTAAAAGCTGCAGCAGCAGGTGAAAATTACGAATGGACAGAAATGTATAAAGAATTTGCTAAAGTAGCAAGAGAAGAAGGATTCATGGCAATTGCTAAACAATTTGAAATGGTTGCAGAAATTGAAAAAAGCCATGAAGAAAGATATCAAGCTTTACTTGCTAATGTAGAAAATGATGAAGTATTTACAAAGAAAACAGGAATTTATGTTTGGAGATGTAGAAACTGTGGATATTTACACACAGGTGCAGAAGCTCCAAAGGTATGCCCAGTATGTGCTCATCCACAATCATACTTTGAACTTGAAGTTAAAAATTATTAATATTAAAGTGGTGTTATTAAACACCATTTTTTTAAACAATCATTTATATTAATTGCTTGTACTTTTTAAGATATTTAAGTAAAATATTATAAGGAGGTACTTTTATGGGAACTGATTTATCATTTTTTTATAAAAAATATAATTTTAAGTTTGATGGTAATTTAGCTTATGGAATTTTTGAAAATAAAATTATATCAGTAAGAAGTCAGAACTCTTACATTAAAGTCACTATATCTTTAAATAGACCAATTGATAAGATTAACGCTCAACAAATATCTTATCAAATGAAAGAAGTAAAAAGTAAACACAAAATTCTTCAACAAGTGTTAATAAATAATATTAGTTTAGAAGCAATGCTATATCAAGCTAGTGATTTAACAGAAGATTTTGAAGCAACAATAAAAGACATTATTAATACAATGAATAGTTTTTGTGAAGTTGGAATTGAAACATGTCCTTTATGTGGAAATGTTTTAACTACTGATACTCCATTTATTAGAGTAAGAGATTGTGTAATTCAAGCGCATGATATTTGTATTAGACAATTAGAAGAAACTAATAAAAAAATTAATAGTGCAGTAAATGATCAAGGGAAAAAAGTTAAAATGACATTACCTATTTTATATGGTATTGGTAGCGTACTATTAATAGTAGCAATCTTCACTTTATTAAGTTTAGTTAATCTTTATCCATATTTTGTAGGATTAACAGGGTGGCTATGCTATTATCTTATTCGTTTTATTTATAAAAAATGTAAAATACCATTTGTTAAAAAAACAGCCATTATTTTGACTGTTTGCACAATAGTATGTTTACTTTTATCAACATTTACTGGGTCAATTGGTTACTTTTATAAAAATTTAAATGGGTTTACAATACTTAATGTTTTAGAAAATTATTTTGAAATTTTTAAAGCTAATAAAGATGTATTGCAATCTGTAATTTATTCACTTGTTTGGGGAATACTTCTTGCTGGAATTCCTATTGTATTTATGTTTATACAATTAAAACAAAGTCGTATAAACAAAATAAAAAGATTATAAAGCAAAAAATACAATTCCTAAAATTGCTGAAGTGATAATCATTAATATCGGAGAAATCGTTTTCTTCGATATTTTTTTATAAATAAAACTAACAAAAATCAAGATAAAAAAGATGCAAATTTCTTTATAGTTGATAGAAAATGAATCTTTAAAAGTGGAAAAATTGAAAAAGTTTTTAAGTAACATAATTAATGCTGTTGATAAAATTAATGCCACAATGCATGGTTGTATTCCTTGAATAATTGCTTTAATATGAGGACTTTTAAAAGCTTTTTTAAAAATGCTAGCGACTATTAGAATTATAATAAAAGATGGTATTATTACGCCAAGAGTTGCAAGTAGTGATCCTATAACTCCACCCTTTTCAAATCCTATAAATGTAGCCATATTTACAGCAATAGGACCAGGGGTTGATTCACATATGGCTATAAAATTTAGAAATTGATTTTCTGTTAACCAATTTTTAGTAAGTATAGTTTCTCTTATTATAGAAATCATTCCATACCCACCGCCAAAAGATATAGCTCCTATTAGTAAAAAGGTAATAAATAATTCTAAATAAATCATTTTTTGTTCTCCTTTTTTCTTTCTTTTATATTTTTAATTTCAAAAGTTATAAATCCTAATAACCCACAAATTAAAATGTAAAATATAGAAGAAAAACTAATAGAAAAAATAGAAAAAATAATCATCAAAGATGCAACGGAAAAGAATATTATATAGTTAAATATACTTTTATTTAAACCTTTAAGCATTTTTAAACCAGCTGATAATATTAAGTAAATAACACACACTTGGATTCCTTTAAAAGCAAAAGCAACATATTTTAGATTTAAAAAATCATTAAAAAATAAAGAAATAATGATTATTATTAAAAAAGATGGTATACATACAGCAATTGTAGAAAACAAAGCACCAAAAAAACCTCCAACTGTATATCCTATATACGTTGCACTATTAATAGCAATAGGACCAGGAGTTGATTCACTAATTGTAACCATATTTAAAAAATCATCTTTAGATAAAATTTTCTTTTTGTCGACAAATTCATTTTCGATGAGAGCAATCATTGCATATCCACCACCAAAAGTAAAAGTGCCAATTTTAAGAAAAGTTAAAAATAAATTACATATTCTTTTCATATCAATTTTAAAATGACAGATAATTTATCTGTCATAATGTTACTTAAAAATAGTTTGTAAGTTTTCAACTATTTTTTCTTTTGGTTTAAATCCAAGTTCTTTTAATGCTAATGATTGGTTTTTAATGTAAACAACTGTCGGAATGGAAGTTATTCCAAACATAGAGGCAAGTTCTTCAGCTTGGTCTACATCGACTTTAACAAAAGCAATATTGTTAAATTCTTCGGAAACATTTTCCATAACAGGAGCTAACATTTTGCAAGGTCCACACCATGTAGCATAAAAATCAATTACAACATTATTATTGTCTTTTATTAATTGTTCAAATTCTTCTTTTGTAGTAATATGTTTCATAATATTTCTCCTTTACATATTATTGTTCATTTTTTTGATTTCATCGTTTATTTGGTTGTTTTTAACAGCATTGATAATTTTATCTTCTTTTTCCTTATCTACATCTTTTCCAGCCATTTCGGCAATAGATTGAATTAATTCTCGAAGATTTTTTTCATCGCTCATATTCTTATTTTGGATAGATTTTGCTAAATTTATTATATCAGATTTTTTGACATTGGTTTTGGATTCTACTTTTTTAAATAAGTTATTATTCATAAATACCTCCTATACCATTATATGATATAGGATTATTTTTAATCTCTTGCTCTACAAACAATTTGTATTGGTGTTCCTTCAAAATCTATTCTTTCTCTTAATTTATTTTCAAGATATCTTTTATAGGAAAAATGCATATAATCTGGATTGTTAACAAATAAAATAATTAGTGGTGGATTTGTAGAAACTTGGTTAGCATAGAAAATTTTTAATCTACCTCCATTAAAATCTGGAGTTGGATTATAAGAAAAAGCATCAAGAATAATTTCATTAATTATGCTTGTTTGGATTCTTTTACATGAATTGTTATAAATTCTTGCAATTGTTTCAGTAATTAAATTTACTCTTTGTTTTGTCTTGGCACTTACAAATAAAATAGGAGCATAAGACATAAATTTAAATTCATCACGGATATCTTTAGTAAATTCATTAATTGTAGTTTCATCTTTTTCTACAATATCCCATTTGTTAACAATTATAATAGCTGGCTTATTTTCTTCAACAGCATAACTTACAATGGCTTTATCTTGCTCTCTAATACCAGCTTTTCCATCAATAACTAGAAGAACAACATCACTTCTATCAATGGCTCCTAAGGCTCTTAAAGCAGCATACTTGTCAAC
>CAKPXW010000108.1 GCA_934202505.1 uncultured Bacilli bacterium
TATTATGCCCAAATTCCAACAAATCTTATTTAATTATTTTAAATAATCTACTGTCTACTTGACAAGACTCAGTTCAAAAGTCTAACCTTTTTTATTTATTTTCTATTTTAGTTATTTTGTTTTCAATTATAGTGTCTACATTTATATTTTCATTTTCTGTTCTTTTCTTACTAAAAGCAAAATATATTAAATAAAATGTTCCTATACAAATAGTAAGAAATACTAGATAGATCAATATTTGCACCAAATAAACATTATAATATTTAAATTACTAACTAATACAATATGTAATATAAACACTAATCTAATACTTCCCAATATCCTGTTTTTCTTGAGCCATATCTTTTAATAATTGATTTTTTCATTAATAAATCCAAGTGCCTATGTATTGTTGGTTCAGACTTATTAGTCAATTTTGCCAATTCTGGTATGGTAATAAATTTATTATTTTTGATGTGGGAAACAATATTTTCATCAAGTCCGATTGTTTTTTTATTTATCTTATCATTTATCTTATCATTTATCTTATCATTTGTCATGGTGCTTATAAAATCTTTTTTTCTATAAAATATAAAAGTAAATCCAAATTCATCATTATTATAACTATAATCAATACCATTTTGTGCGCATAATGTAAATGTTCTATCAAATCCTGTACCAAACGAATCAATATAACCATATTTATATAACACATCACATATTAAAATGTTTCTAATTTTGCTTCCAATATTTCCTGAAGCAAATTTAATAGGATCTATATTCTTTATTATTGTCCCTGGATTATAAATTCTAATTGAAGATTTATAAATCACATATTGATTATAATCGCCTTTTATCGCATATGAGCAATGAGCAAATGAATTAATAATTATTTCTCTTAATGCTCTTAATGGAATTTCTGGAATTTCTTCTCTTTGAAATCCATTAATGTTTGCTTTATAGGATATATAATTTTGAATATAATAAAGGCTTTCTTTAATACATTCGATTATGTTTCCATTAAATACTTTTATTTCTCCAAATTCGCTTCTTGAATCCGAAGGATAATTTGCCTCTTTTATTTTTAATGGTTTATTATTTCCAAAAAGATACCACCCTGCATTGTTTAATTTTCCATTTTCTGTTAATAATTTCAATTTGCTTAACGCTTCATATGCATTTCTATATATATAATTTAAACGGCCCTTTTCATTGGCTGTTCTTATACAATCAATTAGCAAATCTTCATTTATATCATCGATGCCATAAATAGTTTCCTCTTGTTCCCATTTTGAATAATTATCTTCTTTTTTAGCAAAAAATTCTTGAAGTTTGCTAGATTGCATAACTATATCAGCATCATTTATTCTAATATAATATCTTCCATATGCAGAATATGGCGTATCTTTTCCTTCAACATATACTTTGATTATCGTCTTATCAATTTCTATAATATCCTCAATAATAACATTTGATGGTAAAGGTTTAAGATTATTTTGAATTTCATGTGTAATATCAGCAATTGTTTTTTTTCCTAAACTTATTCCAACAATTTTTCCATCATCATTAATGCCAAAATATACTGTTCCTTTTCCTGATTTATTTAACATAGAACTTAAGGATATTACCCCTTCTTTTAATTGAGTCAAAGTTTTCTTTAATTCAATAATTTCATTTTCAACATACATTTTAATCACCTTTTATCTTATCATTTATCTTATCATTTATCTTATCATTTGTCAATGTGATTTATATGTCATGCCTTACTGATGAGCATTTTTCATCTAATAAATTTATGCTTTTAAAAAAATTAACATATCTATGCGAAAAATATATCGAATAAAGTCTAACCTTTTTTATTTATTTTCTATTTTAGTTATTTTGTTTTCAATTATAGTGTTTGTATTTAAATTTTCATTTTCTATTCTTTTCTTACTAAAAACAAAATATATTAAATAAAATGTTCCTATACAAATAGTAAGAAATACTAGATAGATCAATATTTGCACCAAATAAACTTTGTAATACTTAAATAAAGTAAGTTTAATATCAAATAGTTTGCCTACCCAAGGAGCTACTAAACGCATAGCGGCATTTTTATCAAACATAAATAAATAATTGCAATCAAAATACATATTCCCAGTTTTTACTTTCATACCATTTAAAAATGTTCCAATTAAAAAGACAGTTATAAAATATATAGTAAAACCGACAATAACATCTTTTACATCTTTTAAAGTAAATGGTTTAAACACTTGAAGTATAAGTCCTAAAACTGGTATTAATAAAACATTAGCATGCTCAACCATATAATGAATATTCATGCAATATAATATACCAACATCTTTAGTTGAATCACATAAAATAATAGCTATAATTGCTCCTATAACATTGACAACTGCTGTAAAATGAAACATTCTTTCATTTTTAGTAAGAAGTGTTACCATTAAAAAAGCTCCAGCAATATTACAAAGTTGTAATGGATAACGATCCGCAATAATAATATCATCAGTTTTGAAAAAGCTATTATATTGGAAAAGCAAAGACAAATTCATTACTAAAAGTAAAATATATTTATTTTCATAAGTTTCGTTTTTAAAAATAGTATATAAAACTATAGCCTCAATAATGATAATAAGCATAAATAGAATATGACTGATATCACCTACATTAAAAGTAACTTTCCCTACGTGGCCAAAAATTTGTTGTAAAGTATATATTGGCATATTAGAAATAAATAATAATATAGAAATTACAGCAAATTGGCTAAAATCTATAAAAGAATTAATTACCATATATTTATTATACTTTAATAGTAAATAAAGACATTGTAGAAGTTCAAATGACATAATTAGCCCAAATAAAGTTGTTCTAAATATTCGATTTGTTAAATAAGGAAGCAATGTCTTTCCAAAAACTGGAGCATAACTAGTTAAAGGACTAGTGTAATAAAATATAAATTGTTTATAAAATATAATGTTTATTAAGCAAGTTGGCAAAAGTATATAAATAGAAGCTCTAACAAAATTTTTACTTTTAAAAAAGATAGCAATTGGTAAGGTTATAATCGCCATAGCATAAAAACAACGCATTATAGCATGGATAGGATTATGATGTTTTCTTAAATAATCAAAGTTCCAAATAAATCTTAAAGCAAAAGCATCTGGTAAAAAAAGATTAATAAAACATAAACAAATAAATAAAACAGCAATAATTTTAATTATTTTTTCAATTAGTTCGCCTTTTTTATCTTTTAAAATAAAATATAACAGCACAAACAAGCAACTTATAATACTCCCATAAAACATTTTTTCACCTCGCTTAATACAAAAAATATTTTACCATAAATTAATATATAAAGCACTAAAAAGAAAAAATCTTTAAAATTTAAAGATTTTCCTTATTTTGTTTTTTTAAAGTTTTATCAATTAAAGTTGAACATATAACAATTAAAATGGCTACTATTACAATAAATAAATAATTGTTTTGAATAAATACTACAACATATCCAATAACAGGTGGTAGTTTAAACATTACTTTTCCTAACACATCACTAGATGTAATAGTTGCATCAACTAAAGTATTGTTATCGCCTTTAGTTACGATAGTAAGATTTGTATAATCTATAGAATTAATTCTATGGGTGACTATTTTATTATATTGACTACTTGTAAAAGTGATTATATCATCAACTTTTAAAGAAGTAAAATCAACTTTTTTATCATAAACAATGGAACCAACTTTAACTGTAGGTTCCATACTAGGAGTTAATACTACTCTAGCTGTATAACCCATTTGTTTCATTACAAAATTAAATAGAAAATAAGCAATTAATATTCCACATATAACATAAAAAATTATATTTAAAGTTCTTTTAAGATATTTCATTTTCTTTTATTTCTTCTACCTTTTCTTGTTTTTCATCCACATTTAGTTTTTCATCAATGTTTACTTTCCATTCTTCATTTTTAACAAATGTTTCAATAGCAAGTGGTGTAGATGGTTTTAAGAATAAGTAGCCTTGAATCAAATAAATATTAAAAGCCTTTACTTTATCTAATTCTTCAAGATTTTCAATACCTTCTGCTACAATTTTCTTGTTTTTATCTTTAGCAAACTCTACTAACATATTAGTAACTTTAGTCATCATATAATTTTCTTCAGCTTTATCAACAAAATCTTTTTCAAATTTAATAACATCAATTGGCAAAGAAGAAATTCTAGATAAAGAATTAACATCTAAGCCGAAATCATCAATAGCAATTTTAAAGCCAACATTATGTAGTTTTTGAATATTTTCTGCTATGATACCATATTTTTCAAACATTGCAAATTCGACAATTTCAAGGCAAATATTCTTAGGATTAATATGATATCTTCTAGTGATAGTTTGAAAATCAATAGCAATTTGTGGATCAAGTAATTGCTTTGGTGATAAGTTAATTGATAAAGTTAAATTATCAATATTTTTAAAAAGTCCATCTTTTCCCCAAGCACGATATTGAACACATAAAGCTTCAAGACCCCATTTTCCTACCCAAACAATATCACCTGTATGTTCCATAATATTTAAGAAACTATTAGGAGGTAAAACACCAAGTGTAGGATGTACCCAACGAATTAAAGCTTCAAAGCCATAAATTTCATTATTTTCTGTATCAACAATAGGCTGATATACTAAAGTAAATTCTCTATTTCGCATAGCATCTTTAATTTGTTGATAGTATTGTAAATTCTCTTCATCAGATTTATTAACATTATTATTAGAATAGAATACATAATTAGTTGTTGAGTCTTTACGAGCACGATATAAAGCCATTTCAGCATTTTTTATTAAATCATGACTATTAATTCCTCCTGATGGATAAATAGCAATTCCTGCTGAAGCAGTCATCGTAATCGCACCACTAATATTAGATAGAAGTTGAACAGGTGATTGAATCTTAGAAAGAATAGTTTCCACAAAATCTTGAAGTTTTCCCATTGGAATCTTTCCTCTAAGTAAAATTGCATATTGGTCAACATTAGTCATAGCAATAATGGTATTTCTAGGACAATTAATTTTTATTTTTGCTAAAATATTTTTTAATACTTTTTCGTATTGTTTTTCACCAAAGGCATCACGAATAGATTTAGCATTATCAAATTCAAAAAGAAATAGTGTCATTTCATTATTAAATTGGAAACGATTAGTAAAACCATTCATAGCATTTATTAGTTGTGCTTTATTGATGATATCTTTATCTTGATTTGTTAAA
>CAKPXW010000109.1 GCA_934202505.1 uncultured Bacilli bacterium
TCTTGTAAGAGCAGCACAAGCTTTTGTTAAATTTCCTTCAACAACACTAATATAAGCTTTTCTTGTAATAAAGGTTTCTCCAGATTGTAAATTTTTTCTCCAATGTCCATATAAAAAGTCTGCATGGCCACCAGTTAATACTACAGCACCATATCTATGTAAAGTTTCAATTTCCCATGAATCAGGAGCTTCAATTTGAACAGCCCAAGTTACATTGGAAATTTTATCTTCAAGAGCAACAAATGGATGATAATTTCTTGCTGGCATCGCTCCTCTTGCACCAATTCTATGTATTTTTATTCCTAGTGCGGACCAAGAATCTTCAAAGTTATATTTTGATAATGGTGTGCTTTCTTTTCTACCTTCAATTGACCAATAACTTTGTAATGTATGTAAAATTAATTTTTCAGGATCATTTTTATCAAGTAGAGGAGATAATGCCCCTATTGTAAATGAAGATACTCTATCTAATGTACAATTTTGACCATTATTTATTATTTCTGTCCACATCTCAAAAGCTTCATATCCATGTATTTGTTTGACAACATGACAAGCTTTAAATCCATCTTTATCTTCAAAATAAGTTCTTATTTCTTTCTTATTATCATCTTCAATAACTTTTTGATCAATTGCCTTTAATTCAAAAGATGTCATAGAATTGTAAGATGTTTCACCTGCTGAAAAGTCTCTTTTTACAGCATCTCCTTTTCTTGCAATTTGAACCATAGGATCAACACCAAAATATTGACTCCAATCATTTTTAAATAATCGATGTTCTTTAATATTTCCTTTTAAATTTGATGGGACACATGTAAATGTCATTACTTTATCATAAATTGCATATACTAATGAAACCCCATTTAAATCATGAATAATTATTTTATTATCTAAATTCATATAAATTCCTAACCTAAAGTATTAATTTTTAAAGCTGATTTTGAAAACATTGCATCTTCTGATAAAGAAATATTTGTGTATTCTTCATAATTTTCTTTAGTAATATCTATTCCTTGATATGAAACATTATCAATATAAATATTACTAATTGTAGCATTTCTAAAGCTTACCCCTTCAGCTAAAGAAATTACTATATTAATACAATAAACTGGAAGATTTAATAATCTTGTGTTTTTAACATTAATATTTTTAAAATAAATATTTTTTATTTTTCCACCTTGTTTTTCATCTAATGCTCTATTAAATACACTAATTGCAGCACATGATGTTGAATAAATTTCCATATTTTCAAAGTATATATCATGCCATGTTTGTTGATACATAGAGCCCATTTGTATTACACAACATCCTAAATGATTTGACCAAGATGCTTGTGCAAAACCAACAGAATTATTTTTAAAGAAAACATTTTCAATATCATGAACTGATTCATAAATACAGCCATAGGCAATACCTTTGTCAGTCCAAGCCGTATTATTTTCAAAAGTAATATTATTTGTTTTTTCAGAAGTTCCAGAAAATGCTTTACATTCAAAAGCATCATCACCTGTTCTTACAAAATTATCATGAGCATAACTATCTTGGCAATCAGAGAACATTATCCCATCAGAATAAGTTCTATAGCCAAAAAACATACATTTAGTAATTTCACAATGATCAGCAGCCGTAAAGCACATTGTCCAAGTGTTAGAATTTATGGTTGTTATACCTTCAATATAAACATTAGAACCAGTAAAGTTATATACACCTTTTGTTTTAGCATCTCCGCCCATTGCTTTTGAGGCATCAAATAATGATCTTCCAAGAATTTTTACATTTGAGCCTGCTGATGATAAAGCCATTTTATAATCATTTTCAAATCCTTCAAAAATTCTAAAATAAGTACCTCTTTCAAAATAAGCTATAGAATTTGAAGGTAAATTAATTGAAGTAATATCATACACTCCTGACTTGAAATAATATGCTGTATTTTCATTTTTAAATTCTGTTGATAATCCTTCTACAGTATTGTCATATTTTCCAGGGGTTAATTCTTGTAATGTATAACCTTGAGGAAGTTCAAACTTTGTTTCTTCTGCAACATATAAAGTTAATGCCATATCTGGAAGTTCATCAAATACGAAAGAAAAATCTCCATATTTATTAATAACTGATGTAACATTTCTATTAGAAATTGAAGCCTTTATTCCTTTCTTTTCTGGTAAAACTTCAACTTTTGAATGATTTCCTGTTGTAAGTTTTAAATCGATATCTAATTCAAATTCTCCATCTGTATCAATATCTACCCACGCAAAAGAATGAATTCCATATCCACTACGTGTAGAATATACTGGTACATCAACATTATTTACTTTTAATTTATGCCATACACTATCAACAAAACCATATTCATGAGGTGTATCATGGGAACTTCCATTTTCATTCTTTGTTTCTTGATAGAATTTTTCCATATTTTTTTCATGATTAACTTCTTGATATGAAATAGGATATACATTTACATATGTTGCTTTGCTATCTGAAGATGTATTTTCATCATTTGAACTATTACTATCTAAAGATAAATTACTGTTTGCTGAAGATGAGGTAGAATCTTCTATGCTATTACAACTGGAAATAGAAAATAATGAAATTAAAACACTACTTAATAAAACTTTTTTATTCATACATTTTTCCTCTATTTCTTTAAAGTATTAATTTTTAACTTTCTAAAATCATAGCCTCCAACAACATTGTCAGTAACATAGCCATCATTTTTATAATTTTCACTTGTAAGTTGAATTCCATTTGAAACAATATTGTCCATATATACCGTATGTATTTCACAATTTTCACTATCAAATGTTCTAAGATTTAAATAAGCTCCATAATTTCTTCTAGCTATAATATTGCCAAAATAAATATTTTTAACAATCCCATATCCTTGGCCTCTACCCCCAGAACCACCAATATAAATATTACAAATTGCAGGATTTGAACTTGAATAGATTTCAAAATTATTAAAGGTAATATCATACATTTTAGCGCCTTTTCTATCGCCCATTTGTATTACACAACAACCTAAGTGATTTGACCAAGATCCTAATGCAAATCCCACTGTACAATCTTCAAAATGAACATCAGAAGTATCATGATTTGATTCATATATACACCCAAAAGCTACACCTTTATCTGTCCAAGCATCACAATTTCTAAACAATACATTTTCTGTAAGGCCTTTAGAAGTTGTAGACTTTGTTTCAAATGCATCATCACCTGTTCTAATAAAACTATTTTCTACAATAGCATTTTTACAATCAGATAGCATTACTCCATCAGAATAAACCCTATATCCTAAAAATAAAATATCATGAACAGAAACTTCTTCACATGCATTCATACATAACGTCCAAGTTTGAGAATTTATAACTGTTAATCCAGAAAAAGTTATATTTTTAACATTATTAAAAATTAAACCGCCTTTGTTATTATAGTATCCTTCTGGCACTTCTCCACCACAACAAGCAGAATAATCAATTAATCCTCTTCCAGCAATTAGCATGTTTTCTTCTCCAATAGAATAAATAGCTGAACTTGTAGTTGTTGGAATAATTTCAAGGTATGCTCCTTGTTCTACATATAAAACACTATTTGCAGGAACAGATATTCTATCAATTTTATATCTTCCATTTTTTAAGTAATAAACTGTATTTTCTTTTTCAAATAATGTAGTTGTATTAGCAGGAATTGTTGAATAGTCGCCTGGTTCAATATAAGTAACTTCTTTATTTTTAAATAATTCTTCTGTATTTTCTTTTTCAGCGACAATTAATGTTAATGGTTCATCTTGTTTTTGATTAAAAACAAAAGAATAATTGCCATAGTTACTTATTTTTGCTAAAACTGTTCTATCATTTAATGTAGCTGTAACTTTTCTTTTTTCTGGCAACACAACTACTTTTGGATTCTTTTTATCTAATACTGAACTTCTATCAGTAATATTTAGCTTTACATTTAAATTAAAGTCAACATTATCATCAATTTTTTTAATATCAATCCAGGCAAATGAATGGATTGTTCCTGCTGTTCTTGTAGCATAAACAGGAATTGTTTCTCCATTTACATTTAGTTCAAAATATGGAGAAATTATTATGCCATTTTCTACTGGTAGATTTGTTGCTGTTCCACCTTGATAATTTGTTAACGAAGCCACATCTTGAATATCTTTGTATTCTGTTGCATATATTTCACAGTTTGAATTAACCATATTATCATCCTCGCTTGTATTTATCGATTCACTACTATTAGAAGCATTACAAGAACATAATCCTGATAATAATCCCAATGCAACAAAAGCAAATAAATATTTTTTCATAGTTTTTATCCTTTCACTGATCCTATCATTACACCTTTAACAAAATATTTTTGTAAAAATGGATAGAATACTAAAATTGGTAAAATGTTAATAATAATTGTTGCCGCATTTGTTCCTTGACTAAATAATTGTGTTCCATCAAGATCTGTACCAGGGGCAACAGGATTTGAACCATCAAAACCTTGAAGAAGGTTTCTAAGTTCAAGAGCTAATGGATATAAATCATCTCTTTTATTTAAGAAGAATGATGGCCAATACCATGCATCCCAATAGGAAATTACATACCACAATAATACTGTTGCAATTCCAGATTTTGATAAAGGAATAACTATTTGAAATAGTATTCTAAAATCACTAGCTCCATCAAGTTTTGCAGATTCTATTACTTCATTTGGTACTTGAGAGAAAAAGTTACGTAAAATAATTAAGTTAAATGAGGTTATTCCAAAAGGAATAATTAAACACCACAAATTATTAATTCCAATAATATTTGCTGTCATTAAATAAAATGGAATAATTCCTCCACTAAAAAACATTGTAATAATAATTAATGTAAAGCAAATTTTAAGTCCTGGTACTTTCTTTCTTGAAAAAGCATATGCCCCAAAGCATGTTAATAGCATAGAATATATCGTTCCAACTACTGTAATAAAAATGGAAATTCCAAGTGCTCTTAACACTCTTCCTTGACCAAAAATATATTTATATGCTTCAAAACTAAAATTTCTAGGAATTACTAATATTTTGGCATTCAAATAATCTGCTTTTGAAGAAAATGATAATAATAATTCATATAATACTGGGAAAATACAAATAAAAGCAAATAAAGTTAAAAATGTATAATTGATTATATCAAAAACATGTATTTTTTTATGCTTTTTCTTATATGGAGTATTAACAGTTATTGCAGTTGTCATATT
>CAKPXW010000110.1 GCA_934202505.1 uncultured Bacilli bacterium
CTTCTTTCATAAAGGTCACCAAATATGAAAAAACCCTTATTGCTCTTGGCTTATCTATATCTTCATAATTATTATCTTTATAAAGATGATAAATACTATTTAAATACTCTTTTGAATATTTTTCATATTGATTTTCAATACAGCACTTTTTACAAATAAATCCACCTTCTTTTAAAGAAAAAGCAACTAAATTATTTTTTGAATTACAATTTATACAACCTTTTAAATATGGAGTATATCCTAGTTTATTACAAACCTCTTTTAAAAAATAAACTAAAACATTAATAGGCTCTTCTTTATTTTCCAATTTATCAAAGCATTCAATACTTAAATTATAAATATTAATACTTTCACTAACAAGATAAGCAATATTACTTATAAAAAGAAAGGAACTCATTAATAACATACTTTCATATGGTAAATAATACATTTTTATAGTTGATGAATTTTTTAATAAAAAGTTATTTCCTTCTTTAGTAGATGTTAAATTATATTCTGATATAATATTATAATTACATGAAGAAGCGTTTTTACTTTTGGCTTTTAAAATACCTCTGGCTTTAAAAGTTACGACTCCATCTTTTGTTAAAACATTTAAGATTGCATCATTATCTTTATAAGTAACTTTTTTAAGTAAAAAGCCTTCAATTTTTTTCTCAATCATCGATACTATAGCCTAACATTTTTAAAATAGATGGTGAATTTCGCCAATTTTTTTGTACACGCACATAGATATCTAAAACAACTTGTTTGTTTAATTGTTTTGCTAAATCATCACGGGCTTGTTTACTTATCTTTTTAAGCATTGTTCCTTTTTCACCAATTAAAATTCCTTTTTGCGAATCTCTTGAGACTAAAACTATAACTCTAGCTTTTAGTTTATCATCACTATCATTAACTTCTTCTGTATAAACACCAATAGAATATGGAAGTTCATCTGATAAATTTAAAAATATTTTTTCTCTTACAGTTTCAGAAATTGAAAATGTTTGGGGATGATCAGATACCATTGTAACTGGATAATATCTAGGCCCTTCAGGTAAGTAACTTTTAATAACTTTTATTAATTCTTGCAAATTAGTTTCATTTAAAGCTGAAATAGGAATGATTTCTTTAAATACCTCAAGAGAGGCATAGTGAGAAATAATTGGTAACAATTCAATTTTAGCTTTTGTATCAATTTTATTTAAAACTAAAATAATTGGACATCCTAAATCTTTTATTCTTTCGATAACATATTTATCAGAAGCATTAGATTCTTTAGAAATATCTACTACCATTAATATAACTTCACATCCTGAAGTTGCATTACTAGCATTAAGATTCATAATGTTTCCAAGTTCATCTTCACTTTTATGAATACCTGGAGTATCGGTAAAGATAATTTGTGAATCTTCATCATTATATACTCCTCTAATAACATCTCTTGTTGTTTGAGGTTTATAGGTAACAATAGACACTTTAGAACCAACTAAAGCATTTACTAAGGTAGATTTACCCACATTTGGTCTTCCTACCACACTTACAAATCCTGACTTAAACATTTAAATTTTCTCCTGAAAAAGAATAAGGTAGTAAATCTTTAACTTTAACTTCTTTAGTATTTAAATCTTTGCCATATACCATTAAAACAGGAGTATCTTTATTTAATAATTCATTCATAACTTGGCAACATGCTCCACATGGTGGAACTAGTTTTTCTAAAGGTGAATAAACAGCAATTGCTAAAATATCATCTTTTTTATATCCTTGAGCATATGCAGTAAACATAGCTGTTCTTTCAGCACAATTTGCTAATCCATAAGAAGCATTTTCAATATTACAGCCTTGAATATAAACATTATTTTTAAGTAAAAGACATGCACCAACTTTAAAATTTGAATAAGGTGAATAAGAATTTTTACTTGCTTCTCTTGCTTTTTCTTTTAAAACTTGATAATCCATATTTTTCTCCTATCTTATTATTTTAAAATGATCCATAATTTTATTTTGCATAGCAATCATTTTTTCTTCATCATCTTTTTTGATATGATCCATTTTTAATAAATGTAATAATCCATGAGTAAATAAGAAGCAAACTTCACGATACATTGAATGGCCATAATTTTTTGCTTGCATTTTGGCTTTATTGACACAAATAAATAAATCTCCTAAAGTAATAAAACCATCAAACATTTCAAAACCATCATCATTTTCAAAACTGATAACATCAGTTACTCTATCAATATGACGATATGTTGAGTTAATTCTTTTAATTTCATTTTTACTTACAAAGGTAACTGATAACTCAATATTACCTTTTACATTAGGAAATTGTTTTAAAGTATATTTAGCAATTTTTAGAAAATCTTCTTGATATTGCTGCATATCATAACTTGTTTTATTTTGATAATTTATTTGTATCATATTCTACCTTCCTTGTTGCATAAGCTAAATATTCTCTTTCTGAATCTGTTAAATACTTACTAATTTTATGGTAAACCATTTGATGGTATTTATTTAAATAATTAATTTCTTTTTTATTAAGCATAGAAATGTCTAATCCATCTAAATCAAAAGGTACATAAGTTAAATTTTCAAATTTTAACATATCATCTTTTCCTTTTACACAAAGTATTTCATTTTCATGGCGAATACCATATTTACCTTCAAGATAATAGCCTGGTTCATCACTTGTTACCATGCCACATTCCATAATAGTTGGATGAACTTTAGTTTTTCTTATACTTTGTGGGCCTTCATGGACATTTAACATAAAACCAATGCCATGACCTGTTCCATGTTTAAAATCTTTATGTTCTTTATTCATTACTTTTTTTACTAATTTATCAAGGTCGATATCATAAGTACCATATTTATATTTAGCTGCTGCAAGGGCAATATGTGC
The DNA here is from genome assembly GCA_934202505.1 of uncultured Bacilli bacterium. GTDB lineage: Bacteria > Bacillota_I > Bacilli_A > RFN20 > CAG-631 > CAKPXW01. The sequence continues at coordinate 2,888 of CAKPXW010000110.1, forward strand.
TTTTAAAACAAGAGTATAATCATGTTTAAATTCATCGGATACATTATTTAAAGCAAATGTTCTTGTAATATCAGTTGTTCCATATTTATATTGTCCACCACTATCTACTAACAATACTCCATCTTTTTTAAGTTGCATATTAGTTTGTTTTGTAGCACTATAATGGATAATAGCTCCATGTTCATTAAAGCCACAAATTGTATCAAAACTTAAATCAATAGCTCCCTGCTTTTTTCTTAAATCTTCAAGATAATCAGCAAGTGATATTTCACTTTCCTTGCTCATATCATTATTTTTTACATAATAGAAAAATTTGCACATTGCGATACCATCTTTAATATGAACTTTTTTAATATTTTTAATTTCCTCATTATTTTTTATAGATTTCATTGTAGTTGAAATAAAAGGAATTATACTTTCTTTATTTTCTAAAGAAGCATATAAACTATAATTTGTTTTATCACCATCAAAAATAACTTTTCCCTTTTCAAGTTTAATATCTTCATAAATATCAAAATAACCTTTGATATTCACATTGTAATTTTGAAAATATCTTAATACTTTTGCTGGTAATTTTTTTCTATTTATATATAAAGTAATTGAATCATTTTTTATTGTCAAATAAGATAAAGCAACTGGATTATATAAAATATCACTTCCTCTAAAATTCAATAAATAAGCAATATCATCAAGGGAAGTAATTAAAGCCATTGTTGCATTATTTTTATTTATAAATGCCCTAACTTCATTTACTTTTTCTTCTAATGTTTTTCCACATACTTTTTCTGGCAATAAATAAATTTTATTTGTAGGAAGAGATGGTCTATCTTTCCATACTTTTTTAAGATATGATGGAACATCATCAATTAATTTAATATCTTTATTTAAACTATCAATGAATAGTGAAGAGGCAATTTTAAAATCAACACGTAATGATTTTAAATTTTGATTTATAAAATCATGAACACTTAATACTCCTTCTTCACCAATTTTCATTAAAGTAACATTACTTTCTTGTAATTGTTTCTCTGCTTGCAAAAAGTATCTACCATCTGTCCATAAATAAGCTTTGTTTTGCATTATCAAGACAGTAGCAGCGCTTCCTGTAAAACCTGTAAGATAAGCAATTGATTTAAAATGTGGTAATACATATTCACTACCATGATAATCACTAATAAATAGTAAATAACCATCTATCTTGTCTTTTTTTAATAATTCTTGAATAGCATTAATTCTTTCTTTATACATAAAAACACCTTCTTTTTCAATATTATTATAATAATAATATAGAAAAAAAGCAAAAGTTTATTATTCAATATTATCTTTTAGTTGTAAAACTCTTCTTTTTTGCAATTTAAAATTAGCATAATTTGTAAGTTGGCTAGCAATATTTAATATTGGTTGTAGTATTAACATAGTAAGATTTAAAGTGGCCACTAACTTGCCAATAGACATTTTATCTTTTAAAAACATAAAATAAACAATAATTACTAAACAATTTATAAATCCTTGAAAGATAAGTAATAATAAATTTTTTAAATTTTCAAATTTCTCTTGATTATAAGATGATAATTGATATTTTTTTAATCTTTTTAAAGATTCTTTATATAAATAATTATCATGTTTTAAATAAATTCTTTCTTTATAATTAAAACTATCTTTATAAAAACTTATAAATTCTAATTCATCTTTTCTTTTTATTTCAAGTAATACAAAAGCTTTATTTGTCACTAGTCTATTAATTATAAATACAATAAGTGAAATCATAACAATAATTATACCAAGTATATAACTATATTTAAAAATTATAATGCTTGCTAATATATATAAAACAATATCATTTAAAATAGTAAAAAACATTGATAAATACATATTTTTTAAATTATAGGCATCATACAAATTATAAAAGATATCATTAATATAATGTTTATTTACAAAGTCATATTTTAAATGAAAAATATTATCTAAAGTATTACAAACAATGCTTAAATCATATTTTTTATAAGTTTTTAAATATATTTTTATTTTAAAATAAGTTATTAATATAAGTAACATTTCTATTATCATATATAAAAAACTTTCTTGAAAACTATTATCAATTATTTGCTGTAAAATAATTGTTAAAGATAATAAAAACATTGTTTCAATTAGTGAAAGAAAAGG
>CAKPXW010000111.1 GCA_934202505.1 uncultured Bacilli bacterium
AGATATTGAAATGGTGTACCAGATTAAGTTCTAGTACACCATATTTTTAGTTAAACGACGAAAGTCAGGTATTATAACATAAAGAAAAACAATCTTAAATGGTCAATGATTTTTTACTAAATTTTTTAAATATTAAAAAAACTTGCAAATATAAACTTAAAACATTATAATTTTTTTAATAAATAAAAAGGAAGGTGATTGATATGGAAAAGAAATATATCTACATTTTTGAAACATACAATCACTTAATCTTTTCAATTTAAAGTTTAAAGTTTTTAGAGAGTTTCTAAATGTAGAGACTCTTTTTTTACATATCATATCCTTTATAAAGGAGAGATAAACTATGAATTTTAAAAGTTTTTATGGTGAATTGACAAGATTATCATCTAAAAGTAAAGAAAGGCTTATTGAACTGTATGCCGATTATATTAATCAAAATAGCATTCGCGATGAAATTTTCTATGAAAGTAATTTATTTAAATTTACAATGAATGGAGTTAAAATGCATTTTGAGGAATTAATGAATTTTATTATTTATATTCCTCAAATAAATATTTATAAAGATGTTTTTGAAAATTCATTACCAATTGAAGATTATTTGTTAAGGCATTTATATGAACCTATATCTTCTTATTCTTCCAATCAATTTAATAAAAATAAAGAAAAGCGGGATCAATTTATCGTTTATATTCAAGAACCATCTCCAATTGTAATTAAAAGAAATGGAGTATTTTATGATGAAAAATCTAAATGCTTTTTAATTAAATTAATAGTCCAAATTCCTTTAATGAGTGGTGGAAAAAGAGTTGATGGAAAAAAAGCGATAAAATGTTTTAAAGAATTATTTAAGATTATAGAACAATCCATAATAACAATTGATAAAAAAGAAATCCAAAAACGAATTGAACTTTATAATAATCAACAACAAATAAGAAAATTCTTATTAGGAAATGGTTATGTTTGCTTTGTAGGAAATGGATCGATACTTCCTCGGTATAAAGAAAGTAATAGAAAGAAAGAAAATTCTATTCCTTTTCAATCTCCTAAAGAAAGCGAAATAATAATACACTTTGAAAATGGAAATGTAATTTCTGGAATGGGAATAAAAAAAGGAATTACTATTATTATTGGCGATGGATATTCTGGCAAGTCAACATTATTAAATGCTATTGAAAGTGGTATTTATGATCATTGCCTTGCAGATGGAAGAGAATATGTGATAACTAATACTACAGCTTTAATGTGCAATGCTGAAGAAGGAAGAAGTATAAACAAAGTTGATATGTCCTACTTTTTTAAAAAATTACCTAGTGAATATAATTTATCATCTTATTGTACTTATCATGCTTCAGGAAGTGTTTCTCAATCTTGTAATATTTTAGAAGCGATAGATTTAGGAAGTAAGCTAATTCTTATTGATGAAGATAAAAGTGCAGTTAATTTTATGTATAGAGATGAATTAATGAAACAATTAATTCCTAATTCAAGTATCATCACATTAGCAGAAAGATTAATTGCTTTAAAAACAATTACTTCATTTATAATTGTAGTAGGATCAATAAGTGATTTTATGAAGTACGCTGATACAATTATTCTTATGCAAGATTTTGTACCACAATTATTAAAAAACAACGTAAAACATTCATATGAATTTATAGAAATTCCTAAAGTGAATAAGAAAATAATTAATAGTGAATTTAGATTGTTTTTCAAACAAGATGTTATCGATAATAAAATACTTATTTATGATGATTTTTTAATAAACATAGCTTCATTGTCAAGTTTGTTAAATAAAAGCCAGATTTCATTTTTACAATATGCTACAAAAAAATGTTTAGAATATGCAAAAGAAAAAACTATAGCATTAACTGAATTAGCAAACATAGTAAATTCTTGTATGTTAAATAAAGATTGTATGGTAAATACTAATATGATAAATGAAAACACTTCTATGTTTTTTGAATCTATTAGAAATATTGATATACAATTAGCAATGCTTAGAATAAAAAAGAAAAGTCAAATTGAAAAGAATCTTTATAAATAATTAAATATAACTTAACAATAAATTTTGAGTATTTATTTAAATATAACAAAAAATATGATAAAATGACTAATGATTATAGGAGTATAGACATGTTAAATGGTAATTGTTTTGAAATTGAATATTCTAAAAAATTTCCTTTTGTAGTGATAAGTAAGAAAAACCTTTTTGATATTTTCTTTATAGCTATGCTAGTAGGAATAGTGGCCTTTTTTTATGAAACATTACTTGATTATATAATGATGGATTATTTATTTGATAGAGGCTTTTTAACAGGACCATTTATTCCAATTTATTTCTTTTGTGTTTTTATTGGTTTATGCTATATAAAAACCCCTAAATTATCCTTTAAAAATATTTTACTAAGCATTATTGCAATAGGTTGTGGAATTTCACTTATTGAATTTGTGGTTGGCAATGTTTTTGAATTGTTAATTGGGCAAGAATTATGGACTTATGATGGTTTTATGCCTCTTTCTTATAAATATGTAAGTTTAACTGTTGCTTTAATTTGGGGATTACTTGGAACTTTTATTGTAATGTTTATCTTTCCTTTACTAAAAAAAATGTGCGATAAAATCCCTGATAAGACACATTTGCCTATAGTAATTACATTTCTTGTTTTATTCATTACAGATATTATTTTTTCTTTTGCCTTAGTTATTAAAAATGGCGGAGAATACAAAGAATTATATTGTTTTAAAAAATCTATTGAATTAACTCTATTTATTATAGGAATAGCACTTTTTATTATAGTTGCTATCGCTTTTGCAATATTTTTATATAAGTCTCTTTATAAGTTTAAAAAGACAGCAGTTATTTTATTTTTTACAAGTTTGATTTTTATGATAATTTCATGCGTTGATTATTTACATAAATCATCTAGTGCATTTGTATCATTTTTGTCTTCAGTTGGTTTTGTTATTGCTGCTTTTTACATTTATTTTTTATTATCACTTATAGTTATATCTTTTATCCGTATAATAAGCTATTTATTAACTCGTAAAGAAATTTTAAAAAATACTAAAGGAAAATCAATGGCTTTATTATTTTCTTTAATCATTTCTATTTGTGTAACTACATGTGGAATGTTTTGCCTTGAAAATTATAAAGTAACAAATTTAACTTGTGGTAATGGTAATAATGCTTTATCAATAGTTGCTGTTTCAGATGTTCATTATGGATCTACAGGAACAAATGTTAATCTTGAAAAATTAACAAAGAGAATAAATAAAGAAAATCCAGATGTAGTATTTTTACTTGGAGATATTTTTGATAATACTATTTCACAAATAGATACGGATTATTTAAGAATAAATTTAAATAATATTGAGGCGAAATATGGTGTTTATGCTATTAGTGGAAACCATGAGTATGAATATAATAGTTATAATGATGTAAAAAATTTTTATGAAACAACAAATGTATCTCTTTTGCTTGATCAAACAATTATTATAGATAATAAAGTTCAAGTTGTTGGTAGGTTAGATGCTATTTATAGTAATAGAAAAGAATTGAAAGATATAGTTAATAATAAACTTTCTTTACCATTAATTGTTCTTGATCATCAACCTCAAGACTATCAAGATAGTATAAATGCAAATGCAACTTTGCAACTTTCCGGACATACTCACAATGGACAATTATGGCCAGGAAATTATTTAGTAAATTTATATTATAAATATTATTTTAAATCAACTAAAACTCATGGATTATATAAAATAAATGATTTTACATTATATGTTACTTCAGGATATGGCGCATGGGGATTTCCATTAAGAACAACTGGTAGGAGTGAAATGTTAAAAATAACTTTTAAATGCTGATTATTTGAAATGTTTTAGGTATTGTTTTTGTGTTATTGCAATTAAATTGTTTATGCAAATTTAATTTTTTATTGCTGAAACTAATATAATGTGTTAAGATTTTTGTGAGGTTAAATGTTTATTTCAAAGATATAATAATCAATATTCACAAAGCAATACTTTTTTTATTAGATTAGATGTTTATAAAGTAATGGTAGATTATTATAAAAATGTTCTTTTAAATGATAACCAATTGACAAAATGGCAAATTGTTAAAATTAAATATAATTAATAAAAGGACTAATAATATATATGAAAAATTTTTTTAAAACAATTAAAGTATCATTTAATTATTTACATAAAAAATGTAAATTATTGCTTTTGTTGTTTTTTTAAGGACAATAATAAGTGCTATAATTCCACTAATATCTATTTATTTTATAAAGTATATTACTAATTATCTTTATCCAACATTAAATATAAAAAAAGCGATTTTTTATATTATTTTAATGTTGTTATTAGAATTCTTTTTAGTAATTTTAAATAAAATAGTAATATTCTTTATTGAAAAGAAAAATGAAATTATTATAGATAATTCAAAAAAAGAACTTACAAAAAAAATGTCAACAATATTTTTTGAATTAACTGAAAATCAACAGTTTGCTGATAATTATTATAAAGCATTGGATTTTGTTTCAAGAGGTTCAATATTGCATATAATAAATCAATTCTGTTTAATTATTACAAATGCTATAACAATTATTGGACTTATTTATCTTATAAAAGAAATTTCTTTAATCGCATTATTGTTATGTTTTTTGATTTGGATTGTAAAGATGTATTTTGATGATTTTTTAAATAAATTAACTTTCAAAATGAAAGATGAAAATTACAATTATTATAGACAAAATGACTATTATATTTGGAATCTTACAAATGCCACATACATAAAAGAACATAAAATATATGGATTATCTGACTTTTTGAGCAATAAAATTGATATGGCAAGTAAAAATATTATTTCAAAAATGAAAAAAGAACAAAAAGTATTAGCCAAAAATAGTATTATTCAAATTATGTTGACAAATATGTTAACAGCTAT
>CAKPXW010000112.1 GCA_934202505.1 uncultured Bacilli bacterium
AATGAAGGCTCATATGAGGTAATTATCAATAATACTACCCAAATTTTAAATAAAGGTGATATTGCCATAGCCGATAGTTTTGATAATCACAAGTTTACTCCAATTACTGAAGATGCAAATAGTACTGTTCTAATTATTCCTGTCCAATTTTTAAAAAAATATTCATCTTTAATGAATAATAAATCTTTAAAAGAACATTTCATTACTAATGCCGAACAGCAAAAAGTTATTTATGATTGTATGGAAAATGTATACAATGCTTCTTCAACTAATGATTTAATACTTGAAGGATATATTTTAATCTTACTAGGAAAAATTATTGAAGATAATGTTCTTGATAATAAAGATAAAGCCGATTATGACTTAATTAAGAAAATATTAATTTACATTGAAGATAATTATCCAAACCAAATTACTTTAGAAACAATTGCTAAATATTTTGGATATAGTAAATATTACTTTTCTCATTTATTTAATAAGTGTTTTAAATGTAACTTAAATGATTATATAAATCTTGTTAGATGTCGTCATACAGTTACTCTTGTGTTGAATGATCACTTATCAGTTACTGAAGCTGCTTATAAATCAGGATTTATATCTATGCGAACATTTTATAGAACTTTCCAAAAATTCTTTAAAATGACGCCAAAAGAATATTTCAACAGTCGAAAAAGATAGGTAGTCTATCTTTTTTTTATATTTTGATATTTATCCATTTCCTTGAATGAAATCTTGTTAGATTTAAAATCATACGAATTGATTGATCAATAATTTGTCCAATCCATGCCCCAGTTACGCCAAATCCTCCTAAAAATACATACACTAATAAATAAGTAATTAGAGGTCTTATTATAACTACACTACTTAAAGAAACAAAAGCCGTATATTTACTATCACCAGATGTTCTTAAAATTCCAAGACTTACCCATTGAAGATTTTGAGGAATACAAGCTATAGCTGCTAGAATTAAAATATTACAAGCTTTATTAATTTTATCAAAACTATCAGGTTTATATAATCCTACAAGTTGAAAGCGAAACATGATTATAGAAATTGCTAAAATAAATCCACATGTAGTTGAAATAATCATAGCTACTTTAGCATAGACAATTGCTAAATCTTTTCTTTTTTCACCAAGCTTTATTCCTATAATTGCAGAACTTCCTATCGCAAAACCATCAGATAAAGTAAATAATAAAGAATTAATATCACTACAAATACCATTTATATAAGTATCCATTGTTCCAAGATTATTTACAATAATATTTAAAACAATAAAACCAAATCTAATTAATAATTGTTCTAATAAAATCGATACAATTAATTTTTTTATTGGTTTAAAATACTTTAAAGAAAAATTAAATAATTTTTTAAAAGAAAATTTAAGATAATCTTTTTCAAAAATAATAGATACAAAAGAAATAACAAAAGCTATAAAATTACCAATATTTGTTGCAATAGCGGCACCTTTTATTCCTAAAGATGGAAAATAAAGCTTACCTGTTATCAATACATAATTAAAGAAAATATTTACTATATTGGCTACTAAACTTGAAATCAATGAAAGAGAAGTTTTTCCCATTCCTTTTTGGCAAGAACTTATTGTTAATCTTAATCCATTAAATACATGCCCTGCTACAAGATAGCGAAAATATGTTATTGCTAAAGACAAAGTATCATCTTGAGCTTTCATCATTAAGCATAATGGTTTTGCTATCATAATAAATAAAATAGATAGTATTATGGAAATTATAAAAGAAAGTACTAATCCTAAATGCATGGTTTTATTAACACCTTCAATATCATTTTCGCCTTTTCTTCTAGCAATTATCGTAGCTAATACAATATTTAAGGCATTAGAAAAAGCTATCAATAAAAAATATGGTTGACGGCAAATTGTTATAGCAGTATTAGCAATATTTCCTAAAGTGGAAACTTGAATACCATCAAAAATAGTAACAAGCGCTACAAGAAAAGATTCAAGCATACTTGCCCAAACAATTTTTAAAATATCCTTTGAAATTTTAAAAAAGCCAGGAATTACTCCTTGCTTTTCATATTTTTTACAATAATAATTTGTGTTGAAAATTTTCACCATAGATTAAGCATTTTTTTCTCTTTCTAAATCTTGATTTAGTTGTTTAGCTCTTAAAAGTTTTTGTTTTCTTAAAATAACATTATACGCCACTATTCCAAGCCCAATCAATATGATACAAACTGATCCCGTAATTATATCTGGATGAATTGCCAAATAAATTATTCCTAAAAAAGATACTAAAACACCTATTCCTAAAAATATATAGTGCATATCTGCTTGATGTTTAAGTTTGTTTATAGTTTTTTCTAAATACTTTATTTCTATTTTCTTTGCTTCGTTATCTTGGTTGAACTCATTACTCATCATTATTCTCCTTTAGCAAACTAATTTCTTTTTCAGTTAGTAAACGATATTCACCTATTGGTAAATTTTTATCTAATTCTATGTTACCAAATTTTATTCTTTTTAAATAGGTTACTTCCATATTATTGACAAGAAACATTCTTTTAACCTGATGAAATTTTCCTTCGCAAATTGTGACATTAGCTTCATTTGTACTTAATAGTTCAATTTTGGCAGGTAAAGTTTTATAACCATCCTCTAGTTCCATTCCCTTACTAAACTTTTCAAAATATTTTTCTTTAAATTCACCTTTAAATTTTACATAATAGGTTTTATTAACATGTGACTTAGGAGATAAAAGATTATAAGCTACTTTGCCATTATTGGTAAGAATCAATAGACCTTCACTATCTTTATCTAATCTTCCTACAGGAAATATTTTATAATTTCTATATTCACTAACTAAATCTAATACCGTATCTTGATAATTATCATCCGTAGCGCTTATATATCCTTGGGGCTTATTTAACATGATGAAAACTTCATTTAAATAAGTAACTTTTGTATCATCAACAATTATTTCATCACTTAAAGAGACTTTATAATCATCATTTATTATGATGCTTCCATTGACTAAAACATTTCCTTTTCTAATTAATTCTTTTACTTCTTTTCTACTACCATATCCAATATGAGCAAGCATTTTATCAAGTCTTAACATAATTAATTTTCCTTCTTATAAAGTAAAATAGTAAAAGCAATTGTAAGATTTAAACTATTTAATTTTTTTAATTTTGAAATAGATGATAAAGATGACTTATAATAATAAGGCGTCATTGTAAATAAATCATATATTTGTTCAAAATTATTTAATAAAATTTTATCGTTAATATGATATGTTTCTATTAATTTAAAGCCTTCTAAATTCACTTCTTTCATAACATTTAAAATCACATTATCATATAATACTTCTTTTAATTCAAATAAATGATATTTATCTGGTAAAACCCTAATATAATAACCATTATCTTTTAAAACACGTTTAAATTCTAAGACATCCATTGGAGCAAAGCAATTTAATAATACATTAAATGAGTTATCTAAAAAAGGTAAGTTTGACAGATTGCCTATGCAAAAATTAATATTACTAAGTTTTAAACTTTTAGTTTTTTTACAACATTCTATAATTCCATATTTGGAAATATCAACGCCTGTCGTATTAATACTGCCTGGATAATTTTGATGAATAAATGTTGTGTAATATCCTTCTCCACATGCTATATCACAAAAATCAATTTTTTCTTGTTTAAATAAACCATTAATTAGATTTGATAAAAATTCTTTTAAAGTTTTATATGGGTCATTTTTAAAAAAACGAACTCTAGAATTTATCATTTCTTTACTATCACCAGGATTTAAAGAATGATGTTGATTAGCAAGTAATAAATTAGTATACCAATAAGAAGAAATATCATAGTTATGATTATTAATACATTTATATGTATTATTTTCTTTATGTAATGCATTTTGACAAACAGGACATTTAAACATTTTATCACCTACTTTTTTTAATTTTACCATATTTTTACTTGACATTAAAGATTAATTATTTATAATTAAAAATGAATTTGAAACTGAGTTTCAAATATGGAGGTATAATTTGTATAACACTAAACCTAGGACAGAAATATTAAAGTTATTTCAAGAAAATAAAAAAGAACTATATTCGCCAAAAATGATTATGGAATTATTATCTTCAAATAAAGCTACAGTTTATAGAACATTAGAAATGCTTTATGATGAAGGTGTTCTAAATCGTTTTTTTGATAAAAAAACTAACACCTATCAATATCAATATATTGATGAAAATGATAATTGTTCTACCCACTTGCATCTTAAATGTTTAGTATGTGGGAAAATCACCCATTTAAATTGTCACGATGCTAATCATCTAATAAATCATATAAATTTATTACATGGATTCAATGTTGATCAAAAGCAAACAATAATATATGGAACATGTAAAGCATGTTCAGGGAGGCTTATTTAATGTTAGACGTTTTAATAGATGCTATAAAAGATACATCACTTGCCTTTGTAGTAATTTTATTATTCAATTTTATTTTTTCTTTTGTTGAAGGAAAAATTGCTAATAAACTTAATAAAAGAAAAACATTATCCGTATTACTTGGTTCCTCACTAGGACTTATCCCACAATGTGGATTTTCCATAATTGCTGCTGATATGTATTCTAAAAAGAAAATATCTATCGGAACAATAATTGCAATATTTATTGCTTGTTCTGATGAAGCAATTCCTTTGTTTTTATCAAATATTGATAAGGCAATTTATCTATTACCTCTTCTTGTAATTAAATTTGTATTAGCATTTTTGATTGGTATTTGTACTGATTTGATTTATTATCATTTTACTAATAAAGAAGTAATAGATGATAATAACACTACTATTACTACTCATCATGGT
>CAKPXW010000113.1 GCA_934202505.1 uncultured Bacilli bacterium
TTTGTATCTTTTTGCCTTTTGAACACAAGATTTTCCATTCTCTAAATAGTATTCTTTTACTTTGTCATTAAGCATTGCATTAGCATTTGCCATTACATTTAAATGACAAAGCTCTACGCAAGAATATAATAGTATTGCTCCTGAATGTAAATCTGACATAACATATTTATTTCCAAGTGCTACTAATTTGTCTAAATATTTTAAAGCATTGCAAGCTGCATCTTGTAATTCAAAAGCAACAAAGCAAGAAGCAGATAGTGCTTCTTCTATTTTCTTTTCATCTTTACTCGCATAAGCATCTAATACTCCTTGATAAGAAAATGCATCAGCATCTATTCCATTTACCAAAATATCTTTATTTTTATCTATTTCACTCATTGCTAAAATATATTTTTGCTTTTCACTATCACTAGCTTGAAGAAATTTTTTCTTTTCAACAGAAAAATTAGCAAGCATTTTGGCAAGGCAAGCTCCTAAAGCACCAACAAGTGCAGCAACACTTCCTCCCCCAGGAGTTGGACTATTACTATCTACAGCATCAATATAATCAAGCAAAGTATTTTCTTGTAATAACATATACATAAATATAATTTAATTAGGCAATTAAATTATTAATCCTTTCTAGTAATATTATAAATATTTTTTTTAAATTTTTCTATAATAAATAGTATTTAATGTAAATTAATATTTTTGACAAAAAAAAATAATTTAATATAATTAATATAGGAGGGTGTAATATTAATGAATATATTATTCTTTTTAACACCTAAGGATGAAGTTGAATATGTTTTTGATTACAATTCCTTAAGGCAAGCAATGGAAAAAATGGAATACCATAAATATAGTGCAGTTCCTATTATAACTAGTTCAGGAAAATATTATGGAACATTACAAGATGGAGATATTTTATGGGTAATAAAAGATTTTAAGATGAACGAAAAACAACTAGAAATGGTAAAAGTAAGTGATATAAAATTATCAAGAGATAATAAATCGGTGTCTATAAATACTGATATTAATGATTTAATTGAAAAAACAATTAATCAAAACTTTGTTCCAGTTGTAGATGATAATGGCATTTTTATTGGTATTGTCAAAAGACAATCAATAATTAAATATTGCTACGATAAATTAAAAAATACAATTTAAAAAGAAAAAACAACTAGTCAATTCTATTATTAACATAGTTAGAATTAATAGTTGTTTTTATTATGATTTTTTTAGCAATAAAACTATAAACGCAAGAAATTATTAATGTTGCAATAGCAATATATACAGTAGGTAAAATTCTAAATGCTCTTAAGTTTAATAAATCACTTGTCTTTAACGCATCAATTTCGCTTGGTGAAAGATTTGATATATAAAGCGCATAATCACTTTTAAACACAAAGTTTGCAAAAGTTATATCCATTATTAATGAGATTAATAAAAATATAACTCCAATAGTAATTTTCTTTATCGGAGAAGGAATATTTAAATTTGAATAACTTGCTAATAATGAAGATAAAGAATAGGTAAGAAAGAAAGTACCAATGATACTTGCAAATAATGATAAGGAACTTAACCAAACATAAATGTTGGTAATATAAGATGAATATTTAGGATCAGTAATGTAAACCATTTGAATAATTGTTTGACTTAAAATGTTACTTTTAAAGCCATGAGTATCCATACTTATTCTTGCAAATACTTCATTATTTGAAAAAGTTCCAAATCCAATAAAAATAATTGATAATGAAAGCAAAGATACTAAAATTGATTTGGCGATGAAATGTTGAATATTAAATTTTTTTTCTTTACTTACAATTTCTATAATATAGTAGTAAGCAAGTAATAGAAAAGAAAGTATTGTAAGTAATATAAGCCCTATTCCTGGATTATCAAACCCGAAGAAAAATGATAAAGAAAGAGCAAAAATTAAAGAAACAAAAATTTTGATATTGTTATAAAAACTTTTTTTAATAATACTAATAATTGAATAAACTATCATAATAATTGAAAAAATAACAATTAGTGCTAAGACAAAACACATTAAACCATATACATATAAACCAACATGATTTAATAATGTTTTTGTAAATGCTGTTTCTTGTTCTACTAATAAAAGCTTATAGGATGAAATAATGTTAATAGAATTAATATTAAATTCATTTCCTTTATAATAAAATGTTGAAGAAACATCTTGATTTATTAAATAATTAAATAAATCAATTTTATTTTCTAAATTTAAAGATGTCGAAAAAATTGGTAAAAAAGTAAAAATAATAAACAAAACTGCACACAATAAAGTTACAATGTTAGTCATAAGCTTAAATGGTCTTAAATGAGTATAATTGTTTACATTTATAATATTTGAATCATCATTTTCCGATTTTTCGTTTAATATTTTTCCTTGGTTTGATTTGCAACTTAAATCATATCCGCAAGTTCTACAATACAAATCTTTATCTGAAATAATATTATTACAACGTGGACAAGTTAAGTTTTCATTCAAATCAGTATTATTTCCACAATTTGGACAGAAACTAGCATCAAAAGATATTTTGTTTCCACATTTTTTACAATACATGTTCTATCCTCCAATAATTTTTTCTATTTTTAACTTACAATAATACTTAATAAAAGTAAAGTAAAAATAAAAAAAAGTGCTCATTTTTGAGCACTTAGTTTTTAAATGATTAGCAATTTTCTGAGAAATATTTAATTGTACGAACCATTTGAGTAGTGTATGAATTTTCATTATCATACCATGCAACAACTTGAACTTGATATAATCCATCAGAAATTGGAGTAACCATAGTTTGAGTAGCATCGAATAATGAACCATATGAAATACCAATAATATCAGAAGATACTAATGGTTCTTCAGTATAACCAAATGTTTCATTAGCAGCAGCTTTCATAGCAGCGTTGATTGCATCTTTAGTAACTTCTTTATCAGATTTTACTACAGCAACTAAAATAGTTGTTGAACCTGTAGGAACTGGAACACGTTGAGCAGAACCAATTAATTTTCCATTTAATTCAGGAATAACTAAGCCAATTGCTTTAGCAGCACCAGTTGAGTTTGGTACAATTGAACAAGCAGCAGCTCTAGCTCTTCTTAAATCACCTTTTCTATGTGGTCCATCAAGAACCATTTGGTCACCAGTATATGCATGAACTGTTGTCATAATACCAGATTGAATAGGTGCAAAATCATTTAATGCTTTAGCCATTGGAGCTAAGCAGTTTGTAGTACATGAAGCAGCAGAAATGATTTGATCACCTTTTGCTAAAGTACCATGGTTTACATTATAAACAATTGTTTTTAAATCTTTTCCAGCAGGAGCAGAAATAACAACTTTCTTAGCACCAGCATTGATGTGGGCCATAGCTTTTTCTTTAGAAGTATAGAAACCTGTACATTCTAAAACAACATCAACATTAAGTTCTCCCCAAGGACAATTGTTTGCATCTTTTTCAGCATAAATTCTAATTTTCTTGCCAGCTACTTCAATCCAACCTTCAGTAGCATCATCTGGTGAACATTTAACAGTATCACCTAATGCATATCTACCTTGAGCAGAATCATACTTTAATAAGTGAGCTAACATTTTAGGACTTGTTAAATCGTTGATTGCTACAACTTCATAACCTTCAGCACCAAACATTTGTCTAAATGCTAAACGGCCAATTCTACCAAATCCATTAATTGCAACTTTTACAGCCATAATTATAATTTCCTCCTAGCTATTTACAGGTATTTAACCCAACATTTATATTACCACTAATTTTTAAAATTAGCAAATAATTATATTATTTTTTTATAAGAATTTTTGAATTTAAAAAATTAATATTGCTCTCGTAATATTCTTTAATTGCTTTAATCATATAATCTGAATCTTTACTTCCAGAAGTCTCATTACAAGAATGCATGGCAAACTGTGCAAGACCAATGTCTATAGATTTAATAGATACATGTCTAATGCTTATATTTCCTAAAGTAGATCCACCACGAATATCAGACCTGTTTGAAAAATCTTGTGTTGGAACATTAGCATTTTTACAAATTTCTTTAAATATAGCTATGCTTAAAGCATCACTACAATAACTTTGTGAAGCGTTGCTTTTTATGACAACACCATTATTTGGCAAAACATAATTTAAAGAATCTGTTAATTCACTATGAGTAGGGTGAACACTATGAGCATTATCAGCACTAACCATAAATGAATTAGCAAGAGCAACAATAAATTCTTCTTCTTTTTTTCCTAATGCATTACTAATTCTTTTTAAAGTATTTTCAAGGAAATCTGAATTAGCACCTTGCATAGTAGAAGAGCCAACTTCTTCATTATCAAAGCAACAATAAATACTAATATTATGGGGATTACTTGATTTTATAAAGCCAAGTAATGTTGTATATGCACATTGTAAATCATCAAGTTTACATGATGAAATAAATTCATCATCTAGGCCCCAAAAATATCCTTCTTGACGATTATATAAATATAAATCATAAGATAATATGTTTTCCTTTTTTTCATTAAGTGTGGTAGCAATTAAATCTTTTAAAGAATAATCTTTAATGCTTAATGCTAATGTAGGTTGCATATCTTTAGCAATATTGTAGTTATATCCGCTATTTGCTTCTCGATTAAAATGAATAGGAATTGAAGGTATAGATAATAAATTTTTATCAATATTTATAAGTTTACTTTCAATGCCATCTTCTTTTTTTATAAGAACTCTTCCAGCAATAGATAATGG
>CAKPXW010000114.1 GCA_934202505.1 uncultured Bacilli bacterium
CGTAAAATATTTAAATTATTTAAAATCATATTTGCCAAATTGTCGCTTTACAAACATGTTTGGCCCTACAGAAACTGTTGATATTTGCACTTATTATGATGTTGATAGAGATTTTTCTTTGGATGAATCTTTACCTATTGGAAAGCATGCTGACAATATTGATACATTTATTTTAAAAGAAAATAATACCCTTGCAAAAATTGGGGAAATAGGTGAACTTTGTGTTCGTGGTTCTTTTTTAGCTTCTGGATATTATAATATGGAAGAAAAAACTAAAGAAGTATTTTGCCAAAATCCACTTCAACATAGCTATCCTGAACTTATCTATAAAACTGGAGATTTAGTCTATGAAAACGAAAGAAATGAATATATTTATGTATCAAGAAAAGATTTTCAAATAAAACATATGGGCTATCGAATCGAACTTGGAGAAATAGAAAGTGCTATTACCTCAATGGATAATATAAGGCAAGCATTATGCATTTATGATAGTAATGATGATAATATCGTTTTAATATATGAAGGAAAAGTTAAAAAAGATGATATTTTGCAAAGATGTAATCAAAAACTTCCTTCCTATATGGCACCAAATGTAATTATTAAAGTCAGTCAAATATTATTAAATGCGAATGGTAAAAAAGATCGTTCTTATTATAAAAATAATTATAAAAATTTAATAGAAAAATAGGAGAAAAATTATGGATGAATTATTAGAAATATTAAAAGAAATTATGCCTGGTTGTGATGTTGAAAATGAGCAAGACTTTATTGGAAATAAAAAACTTGATTCATTTAGCATTATGCGTTTAGTTGTTAAAATATCTGATGAATTTGATGTTGAAATTACTCCAGTTGATATGGTCCCTGAAAACTTTAAAAATGCCACTACAATAATGAATTTAATTAGAAAGCTTGAGGACTAGTTTTGTGTCTAGTACAGAAAGTAGTCTTGTTGCATATGGCATTTTTGCCACAATTGGTTTGCTACTTTATGCTATATTTCCTAAAAAAACTAAATGGATAGTTTTACTAGTATTAAGTTATTTATTAGTTTTTTTCTTATCTAGTTTTTGGGCTATATTTTTAATTGTTGCAACTTTTATTGTTTATTTATCAGGTATTTTAATTGATAATTTACGTATTAAATTTGACAATGAAAAGTTAAATTTAAGTAAAGATGAAAAGAAAATTTTAAAAAAGAAAATAAAAAGTAAACAGAAAATAATAATGATTATTGGTGTAATACTTGCTCTTACTATGTTATCTTTACTTAAATATTTTAATCTTCCTCTTGGAAAATTAAATAATTTATTTACAAAATATCATTTTCTAAAAATTGCCTTCCCTTTACTTGGAATTTCTTATTATGTATTGACAGCCATTGGCTATTTAATAGACGTTGGTAGAGGAAAATATGAAGCCCAAAGAAATTTCTTTAAACTTGCTTTATTTATAGGATTTTTTCCTTGTCAAATCGAAGGACCATTTCAAAGATATGATAAAACAAAAGATATGCTATTTAAGCAAGAAAATCCTACATATAATGATTTAAGTGTTGGAACTTTATTGACTATATGGGGACTTTTCAAAAAAATTGTTATTGCGGATAGACTTAATTTAGTAACAGCAGAAATCTTTAATAATTTTAATAAAAATTCTGGCATTTCAATTTTTATTGGAATTATATTTTATGCTTTCCAGCTATATACTGATTTTTCAGGATATATTGATATTGCTCGTGGAACTTCTCGCTTATTTGGAATTGAACTTGAAAAGAATTTTGATCGACCATTTTTATCAAAAACTGTTGGAGAATTTTGGCGAAGATGGCATATGTCACTTGGCTCTTGGTTAAAAGATTATGTTTTTTATAGTGTAGCATTATCTAAACCTTATATGGCTTTTGATAAAAAAATAAATGGCAAACTTTCTCCTTTCTTCGAAAAATTCATTCAAGTAGCAATTCCTACTTTATTTGTTTGGTTAGCTTGTGGAATTTGGCATGGTGCTGGAATTAAATATATAGTTTATGGAATGTATTATTACTTAATTATGATGTTTGGTATTTTAATAGAGCCTATTCATAATTTTATCTTAAAGAAATTACATTTAAGTAAAGAAAGTATGTTTATCAAAGCAATCATGATAATAAGGACTTTTACTCTTGTTCTTATTGGACTTACCTTATTTAGAGCAAACTCTTTAAATGATTTTGTTTTGATTATTCAAAGATTATTTACAAGTGGCTCTTTCAATCTAATTAAAAGGAATATTTTAACATGGCAAGATATGCTAATCATTATTATTTCATTATGTATTCTTATTATTTTTGAAATTATTAATGAATTTAAGGATACTTTTAAATTATATTATAAATTTCCGATTGTTTTTAGATATAGTTTACTATTGGTCATGATTTTTATAATTATTATATTTGGAGCTTATGGCACAAATTATGCTCCCGTGGATCCACTCTATGCATTATTCTAGGAGGTATTTATGAAAAAAAGTGTGATTAAAGTTTTAACATTTATTTTTCTTACAATTGGTGTAGTTTTTATTTGTGGAAGTATTATTCCTTCATCAACACCTAAAGAAGATAGAATAAATGGTTATCAACTTGAAGAAAACAAAAATTTAGATATTATAGCTTTAGGAAATTCTGATTTATATTCAGGATTTATTCCAAGTCTTCTTTATAAAGAATATAAATATAGAGCTTATAATACTGGAGAATCTAGACAACATATTCAAACAACTGCTAAAAGACTTGAAAAAGCAATTGAATTTAAACCTAAAATGATTATGATTGAAGGCGATGTTTTATGCTCAAAAGGAATTGTCAAAGAAAAAAAGAAAAACATATTTACGAAAATATATGACAACCATGATTTTTGGCGTGCTAAAAAAGCAACTGAAATCATTAGATTAAAGGGATATGTTTTTTCTTCCAGAATTTCTCCTGTAAGAAATTTAAACTACATGGAAAAAAATAAAAAACTTGGTCTTATTAATAAAAACAATCTTAATACATTATTAGAAATGAAAAGAAAATGCGATGAAAATAATATAAAATTTTTACTTGTTATGTTTCCTTCTATAAATACGTGGTCAAATATTCGTTATGAACAATTAAACTCTTTTTGTCATGATAATAATATTGACTATTTAGATTTTAATATTATTGAAGATGTAAATATTGATTTATCAAAAGACTCACGTGATGCAGGAAATCATTTAAATGTTTATGGGGCTAGCAAAATTACGCGTTATCTTGGTAATTATTTATCTAAAAATCAAATATTAATACCTTCAAGTAAAGAAGATGATAATTTTGAAAATTCATATAATCTATTTAAAAATAAACTAGATAAAAGCAAGATAAAATTATAAATTCCATTAAAAATCTTCCTATTTTTTTATTATTTTTTAAAAAAAGGCCAAAAAAATGACAAAAATAAAATTAAGTTGATTTTTATTCAATTAATCAATATAATATAGCGGAAACGGAGGTAAAAGATGTATAAATATATATTTTTTGATTTTAATGGAACATTGCTTGATGATTGTGATGTTTGTCTTAAAGTATTAAATGTTTTAACTAAAAAGTATAATTTAGGAATTGTAAGTAAAGAAAGATATAAAGAAGTATTTACCTTCCCTGTATCTAATTATTATAAAGCTCTAGGCTTTAAATTTTCCGATAATGAATTTAATAATATTGGAAATCAATTCCATGAATTATATAATAAATGGTCTTACAATGAAGCTAAAATATTTGATAGTGCTAAAACTATTTTAAATAAATTAAAAAATGATAATTACTATCTTATTTGCCTTTCTGCTAGTAGACAAGATACCCTTGAAAAACAATTAAAATACTATAACATTTATGATTATTTCAATGATGTTGTTGGTGTTAAAGATGCTCTTGGAAATTCAAAATTAGAGGTTGCATTAAAATACATAAACAATAACAAATTTAATAAAAATGAATGTTTATTTATTGGAGATTCTATTCATGATTACGAGGTTGCTTCTTCAATGGGTATTAAGTGTATTTTAGTTAGTACTGGACATACTACTAAAGAAAGATTGATGACTTGTAAATGTAAAGTCATTGATGATTTATTAGAAATTGAGGATATTATTTATGAAAAAAAATGACTTAACTAAAAAAATCGCCACAATAGCAATTCTTATCGCTGTTGCTATAACACTACAATTTATAGCAAACTATGTAACTCTTGGCCCTGTATCAATTACTCTTGCTTTAATTCCTATTGTAATTGGTGCTATTATTGTAGGACCTCTTGGTGGATTTATAATTGGACTTTGTGTTGGAGTTGCTGTAATTTTTGCTCCTTCTACTCTTTCATTATTTTACCCTATTAATCCTTTTGCTACTATTTTAATTTGTTTGTTAAAAACTGCTCTTGCTGGTCTTGGTGCAGGTTATCTATTTAAAGCAATATCTAAGAAAAATGAAAAAGTTGCAACAATTATTGCTTCATGTATTGTACCAGTTATTAATACACTATTATTTGCAATTGCTTCTTTAATTTTCTATAGATCCTTACTTAATGGTGATAAAGGCGTTTGGTATACCTTAATAATTTCTTTTATTGGCTTTAATTTCTTAATTGAATTTGCTACTAATGCTTTACTTTCAAATGCTGTTTATGCATTAATTAAATACCAAAAAAGACAAGGATAATTATAAATT
>CAKPXW010000115.1 GCA_934202505.1 uncultured Bacilli bacterium
TCAAAATAAGAGTAGAAGAAGATAAAACATATTCTACCTTAAATGAATTAAAAATGGAAATTTTATCAAAAAAAGGAACTTTAAGTTCATTTATGGGAGAACTTAGAAATGTTATTGCTGAACAAAAACCAGTTATAGGTCAAATGATAAATGATACTAAAAAGTTTATAAGTGAATTAATTGATAAAAAACTAAAAGTTCTTGAAGAAGAAGAACTACAAGAAAAACTTGAAAAAGAAAAAATTGATATTACTTTACCTGGAGTAAGCTTTGACACAGGAAGTAAACATCCTATGAATATTGTAGTTGATGAAATTATAGATATCTTTTTACCTTTAGGATATAGTGTTCTTGAAGGACCTGAAATTGAAACAGATGAATATAATTTTACTTTACTAAATATTCCTTTTAATCATCCAGCCCGTTCTATGCAAGATACATTTTATTTAACAAATGATTTGCTATTAAGAACACAAACATCTGGATTGCAAGCAAGAGCAATGCAAGCAAATGTTAATAAAACTCCTATTAAAGTAATTTGCCCAGGAAAGGTATATCGTCGTGATGATGATGATGCTACTCATTCTCATCAATTCATGCAAGTTGAAACATTAGTAGTTGGAGAAAATGTTACTTTATCTGATTTAAAAGGAACATTAAATTTAGTTGCTAAAAAAATGTTTGGTGAAAAAAGAGAGATAAGACTTAGAACTTCTTATTTCCCATTTACTGAACCTTCAGTAGAAGTCGATGTAAGTTGTACATGTAAAAGAAATGGTTGCCCAATTTGTAAAGATACAGGATGGATTGAAATTTTAGGCGCAGGTATGGTTCATCCAAATGTACTTAAAATGAGTGGATATGATCCTAAAAAGTATTCAGGATTTGCCATTGGCTTTGGTGTAGATAGAATTACTATGCTAAGATATGGATTTGATGATATCCGTCATTTATATAATAATGATTTAAGAGTTGTTAAACAATTTGTTAAAGAAAGATAGGTGATAGTATGCTAGTTTCATATAATTTATTAAAAGAATATGTTGATTTAAGTGGATTAACAGTTAAGGAAGTTACAGATAAACTATCACTTGCTGGTTTTGAACTTGATGGAATTAATTATCTTGCACAAGCAAGTAATTTAGTAATTGGCGAAGTGTTAGAATGTGAAAATCATCCTAATTCAGATCATTTACATGTTACTAAAACTTGTGTTGGTAATGAAACTTTACAAATTGTTTGTGGAGCTCCTAATTGTCGTAAAGGATTAAAAGTAATTGTTGCTTTACCTGGTGCTGTTTTACCTGCTAAAGGTATTACTATTGAAAAAGGGGTAATTCGTGGTGTTGAATCAAATGGTATGTTATGCTCTTTACTTGAACTTGGAGTTGATGAAAACACATTAACTGATTATCAAAAAGCAGGTATTGAAGAATTACCAAATGACGCTATTGTTGGAAATAGAAATGTATTAGAATACTTAGGACTTGATGATACTTTACTTGATATATCTGTAACACCTAATCGTGGTGATGTTTTAGCAATGTATAGTTTCATTAAAGAAGTTTCAGCTATTTTAGATCGAAAAATAATTAAAGAAGATAAATTTACTTTAGAAAGAGTAGGAAAACCTGTTTATACATGTTCAAGTGATACTGATAAATGTAATTACTTTTCTATTACTGAAGTTGACAATATTAAAATTGCACCATCTCCTGAATGGATGCAAAAAATATTAAAAGCAAATGATATTAAAGTAATTAATAATATTGTTGATATTGGAAATTATGTGACTTTAATGACAGGACAACCTCTACATATGTATGATGCAGCAAAACTATCTACTAATAGATTTGTAGTAAAAGATGATAAAGATGAAGATGTTGTGGCTCTTGATGGAAAAACTTATCATATTTGTAAAGGAGATTTAGTAGTAACAAATGGTGATAAAGTAGTTTGCATTGCTGGTGTTATTGGCGATGATTCTTCCAAAATTGATGAAAACACAAAAAATATTGCTGTTGAAGCTGCACTTTTTGATGGATATACAATCTTAAATTCTTGTAAGAAATTTAATATTTTGACAACAGCAGCAACAAATTATTCTAAAAATTGTGTTGATAAATATAATACTTTAAAAGCATCTTCTATGGCATGTGATTTATTAGTTAAATATGCTATGGCTACTAGAGTATCTGAAGCTTATGAATATGATAAAAGAAACTTACAAGAAAAATTTGTTTCTTTAGATTTATCTTTTATCAATAAAAGATTATCTTTAAATTTAACTGTAGCTGATGTTGAAAATGTTTTTAGAAGACTTCAATTTGAATATAATTTAGATAATGAAACATTTACTGTTCATGTTCCAACATATCGTAATGATATAGAAATTAAAGAAGATATACTTGAAGAAATTATTCGTTTAGTTGGCTATGACAATGTTCCATATACTATACCAAATGTTATAACAGATAATGTTGGATTAACAATTAAACAAAAAGCTAAAAGAACAATTAATGAATTTTTATTAAATATTGGTTTAACAAATACTTTATCATATACTTTAATTAATAAAGATGAAGCTACTTATTATGGAAATTTAAATAACGATGAATATGTTGTTTTACCACATCCACTTACTGTTGAAAAAGAATATTTAAGAAAAAATATGATTTGCTCAATGTTAAAAACTGTTTCATATAATCAAGCTCGTGGAGTAAAAGATGTAGCAATTTATGAAATTTCTACAGTATATAGCAAACAATGCATTCAAGGTAAAGAAAGACTTGCAATTGCTATATCCAATAATTTAAATAACACAAAATGGTTAGCTCCTAGAGATACAGATTTTTATTTAATTAAAGGTATTGTAGAAGGACTATTAAAAGAATTTGGAATTGATAATAATCGTTATCAATTTGAAATGTTAAACAAATATTATCCTACACAACATATTTTCCATCCTGGAAAAAGTGCAGTTTTAAAAATAAATGGCAAAGTTTTAGGCTGGTTAGGTGAAATTCATCCACTTACTTTAAAAAGAGAAGGTATTGATAAAACTGTTTATTTTGAACTTGATTTATCAGCATTTTTAGATTTAAAGACTTCTAAAGCTAAATATACTGCTGTAAGTAAATATCCATTTATTACAAGAGATATTGCTTTAATTGTAAAAGAAGATGTTGATGCTTCATTCATAATTAAATCAATTAAAAAAGCAGGTGGACCATTACTTACAAATTGTGAAGTGTTTGATGTTTATCAAGGAGAACATATTCAAAAAGGATATAAATCAATTGCTCTTACTATGACTTTCAACGATCAAACTAAAACATTAGAAGATAATGTTGTTAATGAACTATTTAATAAAATATATTTACAATGTCAAAAAGACTTTAATGGAGTTATAAGATAAAATGAAAAAAGTTGGAATTCTTCTTCCAATTTTTTCTCTTCCAAATAAATATGGAATAGGTACTATTGGAGAATGCGCATATAAATTTATTGATTTTTTAAAAGATGCTAAACAAGATTATTGGCAAATTTTGCCTATAGGGCCAACATCTTATAAAGATTCTCCATATCAAACTTTTTCAAGCTTTGCAGGTAATCCTTATTTTATAGATTTGGAAATGCTTGTAAAAGATAAATTGTTAACTAATGAAGATTTAAAGTATTCTTATTTAAAAACTAATTATCCATATATTGATTATGGAAATGTATTTGTTAATAAAATTCATATTTTAAAAAAAGCAGCTACCAAATATTACCTATATGAAAAAGAATTTAAAGCTTTTCTAAAAACTAATAAATGGGTAGAAGACTATTCCTTATATATGGTATTAAAAGAAAAAAATAATAATTCTGCTTGGTATGAATGGGAAGATAAATATAAATTTAAAGATGAAAAATCCATAAAAGCATTTAAAGTTCAATATAATTTTGAAATTATGCAATATTCTTTTATGCAATTTCTTTTTAATAAGCAATGGACATCTTTAAAGCAATATGCTAATGCAAACGATATAGAAATTATTGGAGATTTACCAATTTATGTAAGTTATGATAGCGTTGATGTTTGGCAAAATACAACTTTATTTAAACTTGATGAAAATCTAAATCCTACAGTTGTAGCAGGTGTACCACCAGATTATTTTTCAACAACAGGTCAATTATGGGGAAATCCTATTTATAATTATGAAGAAATGGAAAAAAGTAATTATAAATGGTGGATAGATAGAATAAAATATCAATTTAAGTATTTTGATATTTTACGAATTGATCATTTTAGGGGCTTTTCAGCTTATTATGAAATACCATATGGTAGTGAAAATGCTATAAGTGGTAAGTGGGCGCAAGGACCAGGATATAAATTGTTTTCTATGTTACCTAAATCTTATAAAATAATTGCTGAAAATTTAGGACTATTAGATGATGATGTTTATAATTTAATTGATAAATGTAATTATCCAGGAATGAGAGTATTACAATTTGAATTTTATAGTCAAGAAAATATAAATAACTTAAAAAAGATAAATCACAATAATATTATTTATCCTGGTACACATGATAATGATACTTTTAAGGGTTGGTATAATAATATTACTGGTCTTGAAAAAGAAATTGTAAATAAGGAATTAAAAATTCATGATGATAAGTCTTTAAATAAGGCATTAATTAAATATTGTTATTCATTAAATATTGATACTATAATTATATC
>CAKPXW010000116.1 GCA_934202505.1 uncultured Bacilli bacterium
GTATGGAAATAGTAAAAAATAAAGCCTTAGAAATTGAAGAAAAATTAATACCTTATATAACTAAAGCAAGTGCACTTATCGACAATGAACTTGTTTCTGGTCAAATTATTGAAGATAAGGGTAATGGAACTCTTTATCACTTTAAAAATGATAAAATTGATGAATGGATAGAAAGTCAATATGTTCATATTTTAGATTTTCCTATTATCGATATTTATCAAATTAGTGATGAGGAAATGGAATTTTATGTTAATTATAAAGAACTAACAAGTAAAACTAAATATTTACTATATGCAGATCTTTATCGAATGAAATTATTTGTTTTTAAAAAGGAAAAAAACTATTTCTTTATAGAAAAAGTATTTCCTTGTGCAATAGGTAAAATTACTACTCCTACTAAAAGAGGAACATATACTATTCTTGCAAAAGGCACTCATTTTTATGGAAGAAGCAAAGAATATATATGTTATAACTATTTACAATATTCTGGAAATTATTTATTGCATTCTTTCCCATATAGTCTTGATAATATGGTAATAAATAATAAAATTGATAAAGTTTCTGATGGCTGTCTAAGGTTTTCTAAAGAAGATTCTTTATATTTATATAATAAAATACCTATCGATACAACAATAATAATTAATTAATTTTTTTGAGAAAAGATTTTAGCTTTTCTCATTTTTTTTAAAAAATGATATAATAATTAGGCAAATTGATTTATTAAATATCATAATTGTTGAAATAAGGATAAAAAACAATTATAATTTTAAGGCATTGAAGAGGTAAAAATGGAATATAAAGTTGAAATAACATATAAAAATGTTAAATATTTAAGAGCAAGAATTGTAAATGATATTGTAAAAGTTTCTGCTCCATATATGGTAAGTAAAAAAACAATTGAAAAATTTTTAAAAGATAATGAAGACTATATCATAGAGACAATTAAAAAGAATCAAAATAAAAAGATTAATCAAGAAATTAATTTTAATGATCGAATATTTATATTTGATAATTACTATACAATTTATCCTTCAAAAGTAGTTAAATTAACGGAATCATTTATATTTTTAAAGGAAAATTTAGATATTAAAAAACAAATCAATCTACTTTTCAAAAATAAGCAACTATTATATTTTCAAGAAAAGACAAAATATTACTATCGATTAATGAATATTACTAAGTCTTTGCCTCAAGTAATGATTAAAGATGTTAAAACAAGATATGGAAGTTACAATAGAAAAAGTAATGTGATTGTTTATGCAAGTTCTCTTTTATATAAAGACCCTTGTGTTTATGATTATATTGTTGTACATGAACTTGCTCATATGATTGAGTTTAATCATTCAAAAGCTTTTTATGCAATTGTAGAAAAATATTGCCCTAATTATAAAAATCTAATAAAGATTTTAAAGGAGGAGATTTAACAATGGAAATTACATCCACTAAAAATTCAATGGTTTTGTATGCTTGTTCACTTAAAGAAAAAAAATATCGTGATAAAGAAAATAAATTTCTAATAGAAGGTGAACATTTAATTGAAATGGCAAATAATATTGAAACTATTTTTACTACAAATAAAAATTATAAAAATGATCAAGTAAATGTTTATTATGTGAATGAAGCAATTTTAGAAAAAATATCTTTTAATAAATCTCCTCAAGGAATTGTTGCAATAGTAAAAAAAGAAGCAAAAGCTATTGACTTTACTAAAAAGCGTTATTTATTATGTGATAAAGTTGCTGATCCTGGAAACCTTGGGACAATTATTCGTACTTGTCTTGCTTTTAATGTAGATGAGATTATTTTACAAGAAGGCAGTGTTGACATATATAATGATAAAGTTATTCGTGCCTCCCAAGGTGCTATATTTAAAGTTAATATTAATTATGCAAATCTTGTAGATATAATTTATAAATTAAAAACAAATAAAGTCAAAGTTTTGGCATCTACACTTTCTAAAAATAGTATTGATTTAAATGAGATGAACTATGTGGAAAAGTTTGCTTTAGTTGTTGGTAATGAAGGACAAGGAGTTAGCAAAGAGGTAATTGATGCTAGTGATATTTCTATTAAAATAAGACATTCTAGTAATATTGATTCTTTAAATGTTGGTGTGGCTACATCAATCATGTTATATTATCTTGATGCATTAAAAAAATAATATGGAAAATTCAAGAAAAAAAATATTTAATATTAAACAAAAAGGATCTACTATATTAACTGAAATAATTAGCGGATTAGTAGTGTTTTTTGCTATGTCATATATTTTACCGGTTAATAGCACTATTCTTGGAGGAATTGAAAATGCCTCTTATGAAGCAATCTTTGTAGCTACGGCTTTATGTAGTGGTATTTGTTGTATATTTATGGGGATATTTGCAAATTATCCAGTAGTGTTATCAGCAGGAATGGGAATGAATGCTTATCTTGCTTATACGGTTTGTGGAATAATGGGATATTCATTTGCTGAAGGATTATTATTAATCTTTATTGCAGGAATTTTATTTTTCATCTTTACTTTAACTCCTTTTAGAGAAAAAATAATTAGCGCTATTCCTTACTCTATAAAGCTTGCAGTTTCTGCAGGCCTTGGTGCTTTTGTTTGTTTTGTTGGGTTAAAAAATGGTGGGATTATTCAAGCAAGTACAGGAACCTTTGTAACACTTGGAAATTTAAAAAGTCCTACAGTATTATTAGCATTATTTGGCATAATTCTTGTTTTAATTTTAATGCAAGTTAAAGGAATTATTGGAAAACTTGCTATTGTTATTTCTATGTTTGTTACAGCCTTACTTGGTTTTATTTTACATTGTATTGGTATTGAAGGAATGCCTCATTTTACTTTTTCAAATGTTAATGATAATTTAATGATATTTAAAGATAATTTGTTTTTATGTTTTAAAGAAAAAGATGTCTTTAAAAATGTTTTTTCAAATCCTCAAAGTTATATTATTATTTTTTCATTAATACTTGTACATTTATTTGATACAACGGCAACATTAATTGCTGTTGGGAAAAAAGTAGGAATTATTGGCTTAGATGGAAAATTAATTGGTGGAAAAAAAGCAATGCTTGCAGATGCAGTAGGAGCTGTAATATGTGCTCCTCTTGGGACTTCTACTGTTTCGTCCTTTGCAGAATCATCTATCGGTGTTGAAAATGGTGCTAGAACAGGCCTTTCTTCTTGTGTTACAGGAATTTTATTTTTATTATCAATTTTTATATATCCAATATTTTCAATTTTTTCAGGAGTTCAAATTGGAATGCAAAATTTTACTCCAGTTACTTCACTTGCTTTAGTTTCCGTGGGTTGTTTAATGTTTTCAAATTTAAAAGATATTGATTGGGAAGACAAGATTATTGTTATTACATCTTTTCTAATTATTATATTTATGCTTTTAACTTATTCTCTTTCTGATGGAATAGGACTTGGACTTATTATATATTGTTTAATGATGCTATCTTCAAAAAGATATAAAGAGGTTCCTTGTTCAGTCTATGCTATTTCTTTAATATTTGTTATTTATTATGTGTTAAAAATATTTATTTAATCATCTACTAAAATAGATGATTTTTTTTAAGATGTAAAATAAATAAGTTTTGCTAAAATTAAATTAATTAAATATAAACAACAAGAAAAAGCAAATTCTTTATCAGTTAAAGGAATAGAAAAAAGAGTTAATAGAAGTGTTCAAGTTGAAGGAACTTTTGGTAATGAAAAACAAAACAGGGGATATACAAGAGCTCGAAGGAGAGGATTAAAAAAGGTTCAACGGAATAAATGCTAGTTTTACTAGGACTAAATATTAGGAAACTATTTAAATTCTATGAAACTAAAAGTTTACCAAAATTTTGGGAAGCACCAAAAGAATTAGAGCCACAAAAATTTAAAAAGCCTTCAGCAAAGAGATTGTCAAAAAAAGGAAATAGAATAAATAACAAAATGTATAAAAATAAACAAGCATAGCTTGTTTATAAACCTCATTCAGTTATTAAATATTTAAGATAAACAAAAAGGAGATGAGAACCTATTTTATTTATAGGTTTCGAAACATCCCCTTTTGATTTTTATTTCATTTTCTATCTGTAACTTTCAATGATTCGAGCAAAAGATCAACTAAAAATATAGTTTTTTGAAACCGGTTTCAAAAAAATGTTGCTTTTATGGAAAAAATAGTTTATATTGTAATTAATGAATCGTTCTTAATCAAAATAATTTATGTAAATTGATATAAATATTTTGATGGAAACCGATTTCCATATTTCATATAGGAGGAAAAAATAATGAAAAATATGAAAACACTATTGGGCGGTTTACTTAGCTGTTGTTTATTAGTTACAGGTTGTGGTACAACTAAAGATTCAACATCTAATGCAAAATCTGATTCAACATCTACTACACAATCTGATTCAACATCTACTACAACTAGCACTAGTTCAAGTGATGTTGAAAAAGATATTACTATTACAAAGGTGGTTTTTGAGGGTCTTGATGATGTAAAGGCTAATGTTGGTGATGATATTAGCCCTAAAAAAGGAGTTACTATAAAAGCATTCTATTTAGATAATGGCTCTGAAAAATCATTTGTCATTACATCATATGTTACAATTACGCAAGAAGGAAAAACAATTACTTCAGCTTTTGATACTCAAAAAGAAGGCGAATTTGTTGTAACTTATACAGTTG
>CAKPXW010000117.1 GCA_934202505.1 uncultured Bacilli bacterium
TTGAGACATTTTTTAAATGTAGAGAACATGGTATATAATTATGAAAACATAAGTTTGGAAACTGATTTAAAGTCTTTTGATTGGACAAAACCTATAGTATTTAGGATAAGGAAATATTATGGAAAAGACCATGTTAGAACTTTGAAAATTCCAAATCCTTTAAATTTTAAATTATTATTTGATTATTGTAAAAATATGGATTTTTTTTATGATTTTGAAAAAATTAATAATTATTCAAGAATTAAAGTAAATCTAGAAACTGGAGAGTTTAAGACTTATTCTTATCAGCAAAATATAGAAACCGATTTAGAAAAATTAACAAAATATGAAATATTATTTAAATTTGATATAAAATCTTTTTATGATTCAATATACACACATAATTTGGTTAAATTTACACCATTTAAAAACTCTACTCATCCTAATAACGATAATTTTATTACAAATATGAATAATGGCCAAACTAATGGAATATTAATGGGAAGCTATATTTCACTATATTTAGCAGAGTTTCTTTTAAAAGCGATAATGAATGATATAAATACAAAATTAAAAGAAAAATCAATAAAAGCAAGTATTAGTAATTTTTCAGATGATATATATATTTTTTCCTTTGAAAGATATGAACAAAAAATTTTATCTATTATTTCAAATGTGTTAGCGGAATATAGATTAGAAATTAATGATAATAAAAATGAAAAGTTTAATTACTTAGAGTATAATGATTACAATGTTTTAACTAAAGAGTGGAAAAGAGTAATAAAGAAGCAAAAAGATCATGAAAATTATATTAATGATTTAAATTTTGCAAATAATACTGACTATAAATATTATTTAAATTTTACTAATCAATTAATATATAGGATTTCAAACTTAAAAGATTCAAAAAGGAAAGCAATTTTTGCAAAAAATTTTTTTAAAAGCAGTTATTTTTCAAATATGGATTTAAGTCAATATAAAATTACAAAAGGGAATATGCATCAATTAAAATATATAATGTCAGAATTTCCAGAAACTATTTTATATATTATGCCAAAATTTTGCCAATTAAATTATTTTGTTAGAAGTATTAAAGAATGGATTGAAACAAAATTTTTAATGAGCCTAGATACGGATTTTTATGAAGAACAGTTATATTATTTTTTTGGAATTAATTTACTAAAGAAAGATACAACAACATTTATTGAAAAATATTTTAATAAAATAATGAAATCTAAAAATCAAGTTTTAAAAAGTTATCTTATAATGTTTTTTTGCCCACCTAATGCACATTTAAAGAATTACCTTTCTGAGAAAGAAGATAATTGGTTCTTTAATTATCACATAATATTAAAATCAAACGATGAGCAAACTTTAAATGAGAATATTTGGAAATATTTAATACCAGAAAAAATTAGAAATAAAAATGACAAGCAATCAAATAAATATAAAAATTATTTTAACTTTTATAAAGAAAACATAAACGCAAAAATTGCTTTGATTAAAAATTGTGATTCAATTGTTGAAGAAATTAATAATTATCTATATTTGAAAAACAAAGAAAGGAAAGAAGAATTAAATAATGTACAAAATATTATGTATTAAAAATTTATTATATAAGGATAAAAATAATGACAGAATTAGAAATTAAATATAAAAAATTACTTGCTACAATGGATGATTTGACAGAACAAATACCATATGTGATTTTTGAAAAATATTTTAAAAATAATTGTTATCTATATAGTGTATACTACGAAGCTTTCAGTTCTATTAGGGCTTTTTGCATCTTACTTGGAAATAATGCTTTAATCGCTCAATCTTGTATGTCTTTAAGGATGGCCATTGAAAACACAGCAATAATTAAAGTTTTAGAAATGTATCCATTATTAATGGATGAATTTATTGAACATTGTGAATTTAGGTTTGAATTAAAAACTGAAAGAAAGTTTAAGGAAAAAATAATTGAACATTACAAAGAAAAAATAAAATTAAAAAATAACAATGCATTAAATTTCCTAGAATATGGCTGGCTTCGAAGTATTCGTAAAGATTATGGATATCGGGCTTTATTACAAACTGCAGGATTTGATAAGCAACCAAGCAAATTTTTACCATGGATAGATTGGCTGAATTTGTGGGTACATGGAGCAATAAAAGGACCAAATATAATTTTAAATGTTGAAGATGGAATAAGATATGTCCAAGTATTAATAGATATAGCAGCACAATTATTAGAAATATTGTGTTGTAATTTTCATAATACTACAAAATCCACTTTTATTGTAAATAATATTAATTACTATGAAAAATTTTACAATGTATATAAATCAATTATAAAAGCAAACGAAATTGAAAGTAATTGCTAAAATAATTGCAAAAAATAATATTTTGATTAATACTTTTTAACTATTATAGACGTTAAATTTATAATAGTTTTTTATCTTGACTAAACTAACAAGTGGTAGTATTATAACTAACGATAGTTAGTAAAGAAGGTAAGACATATGGAAAGAAAAGAACAAATAATTCAGGTGACATTAAAACTTGCAGCAAAATATGGATTAAGTAATGTGTCTATGGCATTAATAGCTAAAGAACTTGGAATACAAAAACCATCATTATATAATCATTTTAAATCTAAAGAAGAAATAATAATGGAAATGTATCGTTATTTAAAAGATAAATCCAAAGAAAAATTAGCCATTAATGAAATAGAGTATAGTAATTTAATTAAAAGTAAAAGTCTAAAAGAAATTATTACTTTTTTAGTAAATAATTATTATAAAATATCTACGCAAGAAGAAATGTTAACCTTTTATAAAATAATATATTCAGAAAGAACTACTAATAATGAAGCTGCTAATATAATGATAGAAGAAACTAATAAAATGATTTTAGCTACTAAACATTTATTTTATGCTTTAAAGATACATAATAAAATATTTACTACAGATATAGATATGTTAGCCACAAGTTTTGCTATGTCTATTCATGCTATGATGGATTATCAAATGGATAGTGAAAAAACTAATATAAATAGTACACCAAATATGTTAAATAGTTATATTGATTGGTTTTGTAACCAATTTGGAAAGGCAAATTAATATGAAAAGAAGCTTTATTAATTATTTAGGATTATTAGGATTTATTTCTTTATTATCATATACAGCAGCTGTATTATTTTCACCCCTTGCTTATCCAGGATATAACTGGAAAAGTCAAGCGGTAAGCGATCTTAGTGCTGCAAATGCTCCATCTTTAATGCTATGGAATCAATTATCTTCTTTATATGGTATTTGTGGAATTGTTTCCATTACTTTAGTTTGTATTTATGTTCAAAAAAGATTAGAAAATAAAATGATAAAAATTGGAATATATCTATTTACAATTATGAATTATATTTCTAGTGTAGGATATAGTATGTTTCCATTATCAACTAGTGGAAATGCCAATACTTTTCAAGATATAATGCATATTTATGTAGTAACAGTATTAGTTATATTATTATCAATACTTTCTCTTGTATTAATAATGATAGGAGGATTTAAAAATAAAAAATATCTATCACTTGCTATATTTGCAACTAGTGCTTTAGCATTAATGTTTATAGGAGCAATAGGTGTAAATATTGCTCCAAAAGAAATATTTGGTATATTTGAAAGATTTAGTGTTTTTGCCGTTACTATTTTTAATGCTATACTAGGAATTTATTTATTTAACAACTTTGGCTTTTAGGAGAAAATAAAAAATGTCTAAGAATATTACTTTTCGTTTAGAAAATAAAAACGACTATGAAAATGTAGAAAACATGATAAGAGATAGTTTCTATAATGTTTATCGTCCGGGATGTTTTGAACATTATCTTATGCATGAATTAAGAAATGATAAAGATTTTGTAAAAGAACTTGATATAGTTATGGAACTTGATAATAAAATAATAGGCCAAGCAACTTTTGTAAAAAATAGCTTAACTAATCAAAATAATAATGAAACAATAAATCTTTTAACTTTAGGACCAATTTGTATAGCAAATGAATATAAAAGAAAAGGATATGGTAAAAAACTTCTTGATTATGTTATAGATAAAGCCAAAAAGTTAGGATATGTAGCAATTTGTTTAGAAGGAAATATTGATTTTTATGGAAAGTGTGGCTTTGTTGAAGCAAGTAACTATAATATTTCCTATTTTGGTATAGAAGAAAATGCTGATTGTTCTTTCTTTTTATGCAAAGAATTAAAGCCTAATAGTTTGCAAGATTTTAAAGGAATATATAAAGTACCAACTGTTTATTTTATAGATGAAAAAGAGGCTATAGAATATGATAAAAAATTCCCTTATAAAGAAAAATTAGTATTACCAGGACAATTGTTTTAAAATGATATAAGAAAGCAATAAAGTCACTAAATAATAATTTATAATATAAATAAAAAGTCGAAAAAATCGACTTTTTTAAATGTTAATTTTATATTCATTATCAATTAAAATATATTTTAGTTTGTGTTTTATTACATTATCTAACATATATTCATTATCTTTTAATAAATTATCAATAGTAATATAAGAATCATCTAAACGATTTTCCACTACATTAGCATATTTAATAATGTCATCAAAGTGATTTTTAATGTATGAAGCACTCATAATCAAATAGTAATATTTAATTTCTTTAAGAT
>CAKPXW010000118.1 GCA_934202505.1 uncultured Bacilli bacterium
AAAATCCTCCTAGTTTTCTACTATGAGGATATCAGTTTTCTTTCTTTTTGTAAGTGTGTTATTTTTTGACGTATACGTTTTTATGCCAGTTTTGTTATTATTGCAATAAAAAAGCCTGATAGCATTGAATCAGGTTTATTCTAATATTTTGGAGCAAGCGACGGGAATCGGACCCGCATAGTCAGCTTGGGAAGCTGATGTTCTACCACTGAACTACGCTTGCATTGCATTAATATTCTAGCATAACTATAATATTTTTCAAGAAAAAGTTCACATGTAATTAAATAAATGGTATTATTAATAATTAAGAAAGGAATATAAATAATAATAAAATATTATTTATAATAAAGAATATGAAAGTTTTGATTGTTGGCCTTGGATTAATGGGAGGAGCATATAGTTATCGTTTAAAAGATAAAGGTTATGAAGTATATGGGAATGACCTTAATATTGAAGCTATAAATTTTGCAAAAGACAATAATTTTATTGATTTTGGGGATGTAAATCCTGAAAATTTAATTTCTCTTGTAGATGTAGTAATTCTTGCTATTTATCCACAATCAATAATACCTTTTTTAAAAAAATATCAACATTGCTTTAAAGAAAATCAAATAGTTACAGATATTTGTGGAGTCAAAAGTTCTTTTATTGTAAAAGCCACAGAATTGGTAAAACCAGCAACTTACATTTCTTCTCATCCTATGGCAGGAAGAGAAAAAATAGGTATCAAATATGCTAAAGAATGTATGTTCGAGCAAGCAAACTTTTTAATTACTCCATATGGAAAATGTAATGACAAGCAAATAGACGTTTTAAAGCAATTAGGAAAAGATTTAGGATTTAAAAATATAACAATAATTGATGTTGAAAGTCATGATAATTTAATAGGCTTTACAAGTCAATTAGCTCATGTTATGGCTGTAGCTTTAGTAAATAGTGATCATAATGAAAATACTAAATTGTTTATAGGAGATTCCTATCGTGATTTAACAAGGATTGCCATGATTAATGATACATTATGGAGTGAATTGTTTTTAGAAAATAAAGATAATTTATTTAAACATATACAATCATTTGAAAATGAACTAGATAAAATAAAAAATGCTTTATATAATAATGATAAAGAAAAATTAGTAGAATTATTCAAAGAAGCAACAATAACAAGAAAAGGAATGGAAAAATGAAAGAATTATCAATACATATCGAAAATTTTACATATAAAATAATTATTAAAGATAATCTTTTAGATAATTTATCTTTTTATGTTAGTAATGTATATAAAAATAAAAAAGTATATATAATTACCGATGAAAATGTTGCAAAGTTTTATCTTAAACAAGTTCTTAATAGTTTAAATGAAACTTATCAAGTTGATTATGTCATTATCAAAAGTGGTGAAAGTTTCAAATCTCTTGAAACTATATCTAGTATATGTAAACAACTAATAGATAAAAATATTAAAAGAAATGATTTAATTATCTCTTTAGGTGGAGGAGTAGTTAGTGATATTTCTGGTTTTGTAGCTTCTATTTTATATAGAGGAGTACCATATATCAATATTTCTACCTCTTTACTTAGTGATGTTGATGCCTCAATTGGAGGAAAAACTGGAATTGATTTTGCAAATCATAAAAATATATTAGGTACTTTTAAGCAACCACTATTAGTTTTAATAGATCCTTTAACTTTAAATACTCTTCCTCAAGAAGAAATTGAAAATGGAATTGGAGAAATCATAAAACATGGTGCTATTGGAAATATAGAACTATTAAAGAAATTAGAAAAAGGAATCCAAATAAATGAAGATATAATTTATGAAAGTTTAAAAGTAAAAAAATATTTTGTTGAAAAAGATGTCTTTGATCAAAAAGAGAGAATGCTTTTAAATTTTGGTCATACTTTTGGTCATATAATAGAACTTAAAGAAAATTTAAAACATGGAATGGCTGTTGGAATAGGAATGCTTATGGCCATTGAATTGGGTATTTCTTTAAAAATTACAAATCCTTGTTGTTATAAAACAATCAAAGATATTTTAGAAAAATATCATCTACCAACTATCAAATATAATTATCAAGATTATTTAGAAGATGTATGTTACGATAAAAAGAATTTATCAGGAACTATAAATTTTATTTTACTTAAAGATTTAGGAGAAGCAATTATTTATCCTATGGATGAAAAAATGCTTATAAAAAAATGAAAGCTATTATTACACCATCAATTCTTGCAGGAAATGTAGATATTCCTGCTTCTAAAAGTCTATTACATAGAGCAATTATCGCTTCATGTCTTGCCAAAGGTACAAGCAATATTTTTAATGTGACCTATAGTGAAGATATTAATGCTACTATTGAAGCTATGCAAAAACTTGGAGCTACAATTATAAAAAATAAAGATAATAGTTTAACAATAACGGGAAATAAAATAATTCGAAAAGATAATTATATTAATGCTAATGAATCAGGATCAACTTTAAGATTTATCATTCCTATTGCTATTTTAGATGATAAACCAATATGTTTTGATGGAAATAATAATTTAAAAAAACGTCCACTTGATGAATATATAAATATTTTTAAAAAACAAAATATTGAATATCATAAAGGAATAGATTATTTACCATTAAAAGTAAATGGCAAATTAAAAAGTGACACTTTTAAAATCAAAGGAAATATATCTTCACAATATATAACTGGATTATTATTTGCTTTACCATTACTCGATAAAAATAGCAAAATCATTATTGAGGGAGAACTAGAATCTAAAAGCTATGTGGATTTAACCTTAGAAATTTTAAAACTAGCTAAGATAAAAGTTGATAATAAAAATTATCAAGAATTTATAATTTATGGAAATCAAAGTTATAAGCCTTTTAACTATGTAGTAGAAAGCGATTATTCTCAAGCTGCTTTTTATCTAGTAGCCAATGCTATAGGAGCTAAGATAACTATTAATAATTTAAAAATTGATTCCTTACAAGGAGATAAAAAAATTGTTCAAGATATTGAAAAAATATGTCATGGAAATGCTATTTTATCTTTCAAACAAACTCCAGATTTGTTTCCAATTGAAATAGTACTAGCCACTTTTATTAAAACAAAAACAACTTTTATTGATTTAGAAAGATTAAAAATAAAAGAAAGCAATCGGATAGAAGCAATGGTTAACAATTTAAAAGAATTAAAGGCTAATATTTCTTATGAAAATAATATTGTTACTATAGAAGGAAAAGAATGGTTAACTGGAAAAGAAGTCAAATCTTATAACGATCATCGTATTGTAATGGCTTTAGCAATAGCAAGTATAAAAATGCAAGGAAAATTAATTATTAATAATGCCGAATGTGTAAAAAAATCATACCCTAATTTCTTTGAAGATTTTATTAAACTTGGTGGAAAGGTGGAATTAAAATATGAATAGTTTTGGAAATTTATTTCATATTGAAATATTTGGTGAAAGCCATGGTAATTGTGTTGGTGTATTAGTCTCAGGAGTAAAACCTGGATTAATTTTAAAAGAAAAAGATTTCGAAAAAGATCTTTTAAGAAGAAAAACAGGAGCCATTGGTACAAGTCCTCGTCTTGAAAGCGATAAAGTTATTATAGATAGTGGAGTTTTTAATGACCATACAACTGGCGCACCAATTTTAATTCGGTTTTTAAATAATAATACACATAGTAAAGATTATGAAAACTTGAAAAATCAACCTCGACCATCTCATGCTGATTTTGTAGCCTTAAAAAAATATGCAGGATTTAATGATTATCGTGGAGGAGGAACTTTTTCTGGAAGATTGACATTAGGAATAGTAGCAGCTGGAGTAATTGCTAAAAAAATGTTGCCAAATTTTAAATTTGAAACGAGTATTATAAATTTAAATGGAGAAAGTGATGTTAGTAAATTTGAAAGTATGCTATCTTGTAATGATGGTGATAGCTTAGGAGGAATTCTTTCTTTAAAAGTTTTAAATGTTCCTGTAGGACTTGGAGAACCTTATTTTGATTCTTTAGAATCAACAATTTCTCATCTTTTATTTTCAATAGGTGGGGTAAAAGGTGTTGAATTTGGTATAGGTTTTGCTGGAGTTTTGTTAAAAGGTAGTGAATTCAATGATGTAATAATTGATGAGAAAGGTACTACTAAAACTAATCATAATGGAGGAATTAATGGAGGAATTTCTAATGGAAATCCAATCGAAGTAAAAGTTTTTATAAAACCAACTCCATCAATTAGTAAAGTTCAAGAGACATATAATTTTAAAAGCAAAAAAATTGAGCCATTATTAATTGAAGGTCGACACGATA
The DNA here is from genome assembly GCA_934202505.1 of uncultured Bacilli bacterium. Taxonomy (GTDB): domain Bacteria; phylum Bacillota_I; class Bacilli_A; order RFN20; family CAG-631; genus CAKPXW01. The sequence continues at coordinate 4,308 of CAKPXW010000118.1, forward strand.
AAGCAATAATTTTAAGAGCAATGGTAGTATGTGAAGCATGTCTTGCAATTGCTTTATGTGATGCTATGTTAATGAAAAATAGCATGACTTCCTTATAATTTACAAAAAAAGCATCTTTTTGATGCTTTTTTAAATGATATTAAATTTTTCTAAAAATATTTTTAAATTGACAAAGTATTCATCATTATGATCTTGAACACTTTTAGCATGTTGACTATTAGGATAAGTTGTAAGCATTTTTGGACCACTTTTGGCCTCGTAACATTCATAAACACTAGCAAGTGGTACAAATCTATCAGCTTCACCATGAACAAAGTACATAGGAATTTTGTCTAAGTGTTGTAT
>CAKPXW010000119.1 GCA_934202505.1 uncultured Bacilli bacterium
TTCAAGTTTTAAGGATTTAAATAAAATTATAATTCTAGATACTTTTATTCCGCCACCAGTAGATCCAGCACATGCACCAACAAACATTAATAAGAATAATATTGTTTGGGAAAAAGTTGGCCAATTTTCAAAAGCTGTTGTTGCATAACCTGTTGTGGTAATAACTGATGAAACTTGGAAAAATGAATCTTTAAGAGCAATACCATAATGAGATTTATATGCTGCATATAATTGATTTGTTGAAAAGTATAAATTTAATGAAATAGAAATAGTGCTTACTGCAACAATACCAATATACCACCATAGTTCTTCACTTTTTAAAGCTTGCTTTATTTTGCCAGCAAGAATTAAAAAATAAATATTAAAGTTTATACCAAATAAGAACATCCAAACACCAATGGTAATTTGTACATAATTACTATAATTAGCAATCGATGAACTATTGATTCCAAAGCCACCAGTTCCAGCAGAACCCATAGAAAGACATAATGAATCATAAAGCGTGATACCAGGATCACATACTAACATAATTACTTCAATTATAGTAAAGGCAAAGTAAATTATATATAGAATTCTTGCTGTTATTTTAACTTTGGAAACCATTTTTCCGACTTGTGGTCCTGTTGATTCAGCTCTTAGAATAAATATATTTTGTCCTTCAGAAGAAGGAAGAATTGCAAGAATGAAAACAAGGATTCCCATTCCTCCAATCCAATGGGTGAAGCTTCGCCAAAATAATAATCCTTTTTGTGTTTCGTAAAGATTATCAATCTGTTGGCCAGTTAAGATACTAGATCCAGTAGTAGTAAAGCCCGATACGGTTTCAAAAAATGCATCGATGAAATTTGGAATTGTTCTACTAATAAAAAATGGCAGACTTCCAAAAATACTTAGAAATATCCAAGAAAGGCCAACTACAACAAATCCTTCTCTTGCATAGAAATGCTTTCTATCAATTTTAACTAATGATAGTAAAAAGCCACAAATTGCTGTTAAAGCAATAGGAATTACAAAAGTAAAAAGTGCATTTTCTTTATAAATTAAAGATACAACTAAAGGAAGTAACATTAATATTGCTTCTAGTATTAAAATTTTTCCTATAGTGTGTAATATCATTTTAAAGTTCATAACATTACTCCAATATATCGCTTACATCTTTTACTTGTGAGATGGTAGTTACAATAATAACACTATCAAAAGGTTCAATAGTATCTTTACCATTAGGAATTATTACTCTATTTTTCCTAATTATACATGCAAGTAAGAAATTTTCTTTTATTTTCAAATCTTTTAAAGGAATAGATGTGTAAGATGTTTCTTGAGAAATGAAAAACTCAATTGCTTCAACTCTATTTTCAACAAGTCGATATAATGTTCTAAATTCACTTCCTCGAGTATTTTCCATTCCACGTACATAACGAATAATATTATTTGCAAAAATATCACGTGGAGAAATTATACTATCTAGACCAACACTATTTAAAATTAAATTATAATGGTCATGATTAACTTTAGTAATTACTTTATTTCGATTTAAAGATTTTGCAAAAGATGAAATGATAATATTTGTTTCATCCATTCCAGTTAAAGTTACGACTGAATCAACAGTTTCAATTCCTTCTTCTAGAAGAACTTTATTATTAGTTCCATCACCATTTATAATCAAGGCTTTTGGCAATGCATCAGCTAATGATTTACAAATTTCTTTATCCTTTTCAATAATTTTTACAGAAATACCATTATCTAAAAGTAAAGAGGCTAAATGATAAGCAATTTTACTACCACCAATAATTAAAGTAGATGATAATTTTTCTTTGAATATTTTTAATTTTCTAAATGCTTCAGCAATTTCTTTAGTATCGGATGTTATGTAAACATAATCGTCTTCATTTAAAACGAAATCACCATTTGGGATGAAAACATTATTTTTCCTTTTAACAGCACAAACAAGAATTCTAACTTGATATTTATTTCTTATTTCAAATAATGATTTATTTATAAGGGTTGAACCTTTTTCAACTTTAATTTCAACTAAATCAACTCTACCATTTGCAAATGGTTCGACTTTAATTGCACTTGGGAAACGCAATATTCTAAAAATTTCTGCTGCTGTATCATAGTCAGGGTTTAAAGTCATAGATAATCCTAATACATCACCCATTATTTGGGCTTGCATAGCATATTCTGGATTTCTAATTCTAGCTATTGTTTGTTTAACACCTAATTTTTTAGCAACTAGACAACATAAAATATTTACTTCATCTGTGGAAGTAGTTGCAATTAATAAATCAGCTGTTTCTACATTAGCGTTTACTTGAGTTGTATAACTTGCGCTATTTCCACAATAACCAATAACATCAAATTGATTAACAATATCATTTACAGCACTTGATTTATTATCTATTACAACAATATTATGATTTTCATTGGCTAAATGTTCAGTTAATGTTCGGCCAAATTTACCCACACCGGCAATTATAATTTTCATATAAATCCCACCTTACAAAATACTAAAATATATTAACACAATTTTACTTAATCTACAACTTTAATAAGCATAATATGCATTTTTAAAATTGAAATTTAATATAATAATTTGTATAATATTGTTATAAATTGGTGGTGAAAATATGAAGAAAGTATTAAAATTTATCTTTTTCTTAGTTTTATTAATAGCTGTATGTTTAATTACAGGAAATATATATTTAAAAAACACTTATGGAATTAATGCTATTGACATCTATAAACAAGTAAAACAATTAAATGTTCCTGTTGAGGAAGAAAAATTATGTGATAATAGATTTACTAAAGAAGACATGTCTAATTGTAAAGATGTAATAAATAATGCTGCTAATACAACTATAGTAATAGAAAAAGATGGTAATATTTCTTTTGATTTTACAAACATTAACCAAAATATTAAAGAAATGATTAAATTATCAGATAAAGAATGTGCAGCCATTGCTGATAGTGTATTAAAAGAACAATATGCTGGAAAACTAAAACTAGGTGATGTAGAACTTCCAAGTGAAATATTACAAATAAAGTTTTCTAATATTGAAAATGGAAATAGCAATATTAATTTAATAGCTAAAGTTGATTTTAAAGAAATAAAAAAAGAATTTAATAAATTTCCATTAAATTTAGTTACAAAATATATTCCAGAATCACTATATATATCTTCAACAACATTTTTAGAAAAATCAACAACTGCTTTTGATTATTCTTTAACAAGCGTTGATTTTATGGTTAATAATTTGAATAATGAAGATAGTTCAAATTTATTTACAACTATTAATAAAATAGTAAACATTGGAACGGTAGATGATTTTAATTTATTAATTGGAAATACAATTTGTGATGCCTTAATTGGAAATGAAAATAATCAAGGCCTTGCATATAATTTAAAAGATTATGGAGCAAAAGATTTTAAATTTGTAAAGGAAAATGATAATGCATATTTTGTAATTGAAAGAAAAGCATTTTTCTAAAATTTAATCTTGTAATTAATTAAATATTGTGATATAAATTATGCAGTAAATATATTATTTACTGAAGTTAAATGCGTAGGTAACGTCTTATGCATTTTTATTTTTAATAAGGAGGAGGAATTTTATGATAAAAACTTTAATGAAAAGTATTAGAGAGTATAAAAAAGACTCTATTATTACACCATTACTTGTTTCTGTTGAAGTTGTAATGGAATGTATTATTCCTTTAGTTATCGCTTATCTTGTAAGAGAAATTCAAAAAGGTTGTGGAATTAAAACAATTTTAATTTATGGCACAATACTTATAGTTATGGCAGTAATATCATTGATTTTTGGCGCTTGGGCTGGAAAAACATGTGCAAAAGCTTCTTGTGGGTTTGCTAAAAATTTAAGGAAAGATATGTACTATAATATACAAGATTTTTCATTTGAAAATATTGACAAATATTCCACATCATCTTTAGTTACAAGACTTACAACAGATGTAACAAATGTTCAATTTGCTTATATGATGATAATAAGAACAGCAATAAGATGTCCATTAATGCTACTATTTGCCTTTATAATGTCTTTTATAATGGGAGGAACAATGGCTTTTATTTTTGTCATAGTCATTCCGATATTAGCATTTGGCTTATTTTATATAATGCATTTAGTTACTCCATTATTTGAAAAAGTTTTCAAAAAATATGATAACTTAAATAGTTCTATTCAAGAAGACATAAAAGGAATTAGAGTAGTTAAATCCTTTGTAAGAGAAGATTTTGAAAAAAATAAGTTTGATAAAACAGCTAATGAAGTATGCCAAGATTTCACTAAAGCTGAAAGAATAATTGCTTATAATGGACCACTTATGCAATTCTGTTTATATGCAATTATGGCTTTTGTATTATCATATGGATCATATGTTGTTATCACTTCAAATGGATTAAAGTTTGATGTTGGAAAGATGTCTGCTTTATTGACTTATGGTTTCCAAATTTTAAATAGTTTAATGATGATATCAATGATAGTTGTTATTATATCGATGTCTAAAGAATCATCAAAAAGAATTGTGGAAGTTTTAAATGAAAAAAGTAGTTTAACAAATAATGAAAATCCTATCTATGAAATTAAAGATGGTTCTATTGATTTTGATAATGTAAACTTTAAGTAT
>CAKPXW010000120.1 GCA_934202505.1 uncultured Bacilli bacterium
GTTAATAGGTAAATCACAATATAAATTAAAATAAAACTTACAATAATTAAAATGTAATAAGTAAGGGCAGTTCCGATTGACGAGGCAAGTGTTTCTCCATTTGCTTCAATTTTATTAGAAATAAATTTACTTAGCAAAGAAGAAATAGTATCTGAAATATTAAGTTTTTTAAGTCCTGCATTAACAACTTCAGTTTTATTTGATTCGGTAACTATAGTTTGAAATATAGCATCTTTTGCCGTAAGATTTGTAGAAATTTTATCGCCTATAAAAATTCCAACTTGGCTTTTACATAAAAATTTTGTTAAAGGGATTGTTAAGAATATTGAAGCCACTAAACTTAAAATAGATTTTGCCAATGAAAGTAATGTTTTAAAAAAGCCTTTTTTTAATCCAATAAGAACAAATATGACAAATATAACAATATATGCGATACTTATTACATCAAATTTCATTTACTATTTTCCTTTCTTTTTAATAATTCTTGTAATCTTTTGTTTAAAGTTTCTTTTCTTGATAAATAATCATCAAGATTTGCACGTTCTACATCAATTTTAAACTTTGGAGCTTTTTCAAGGAAAGATGGATTATTAAACATAGCTTCTCCTCTTGCCACACCTGCTTCTACTTTTTTAAGTTCAAGTTTTACTTTTTCGATTTCTTTATCATAATCAATAGCATTTTTTAAAGAAACATATAATTCACCATCTGCAATTGGAATTATTCTTCCATTATCATCAAATTCTAAATCGCTATTTACAATATTTATAGATTGAGCATTAGTAAATTTAGTAAGATAATTATTATTTTCTTTAACTACACTGTTTACATGTCCATTTTCTGTCTTGTCATAGATTGATAAATCAAGTTTGACACTATTTACAATTTGCTCTGTGTTACGTAAATTTCTTACAGCAGTAATTATTTCAATAATTCTTTCCATTTTATCTTCAACTTTTACATCTTCATAATTCATATCAGGCCATTTTTCAATATTAATAGATTCAAGTGAATTAGGTAAAGTAAGATAAATTTCTTCGCTTACAAATGGAGCAAATGGATGAAGTAATATTAAGATTTGTTTTAATACATAAACAAGAACTTGTCTTGTATTATCTGCTAAATTTTCATCAAGCAAAGATAACTTACTCATTTCAATATACCAAGAGCAGAAATCATCCCAAACTAATGTTGTAAGATAAGAGCCAACATTAGCAAATTCATATTTTTCAAGATTTTCTGTAATTTTATCTCTTGCAAAAGAAAGTCTTGAAAGAATCCATTTATCAGCTAAAGTAAGTTTGCTATTATCAATTTCTTTGATTGTAAAATCATGAGGTAAATTCATCATTACAAATCTTGAAGCATTCCATATTTTATTTATAAAATTCCATGCAGCTTCAATTTTTTGAGTTGAAAATCTAAAATCAATTCCAGGGGCTGAGTTTGTTGATAAGAATATTCTTAAAGCATCGGCTCCATATTTATCAATTACTTCCATAGGGTCAATACCATTTCCTAAAGATTTAGACATTTTTCTTCCTTGTTCATCACGAATAAGGCCATGAATTAATACATCTTTAAATGGCATTTTTCCAGTAAATTCAACTGCTTCAAACATCATTCTTGATACCCAGAAGAAAATAATGTCATAGGCAGTTACTAATAAACTGTTTGGATAAAATCTCTTGAAATCTTCTGTGATTTCTGGCCATCCTAAAGTTGTAAAAGGCCATAAAGCAGAAGAAAACCATGTATCTAAAACATCAGGATCTTGAACATAATTTTCCATATCTGCTGGTGGATTAAATGATACTACAATTTCATCAGTTCCTTTTTTATAATATGCAGGTATTCTATGTCCCCACCATAATTGTCTTGAAATGCACCAATCATCAATATTTGATAACCATTGCAAATATGTTTGTTCAAAGCGTGGTGGGAAGAAGTTTACTCCTTCTTCACTTTTTTGTAAGTTAACTGCATTTTCAGATAGTTTTTTCATAGATACGAACCATTGTTTAGAAAGCATTGGTTCAATAACTGCATCGCTTCTTTCAGAATGTCCTACTTGGTGAGTAATTTCTTCAATATGGTCAACTAATCCTTTACTTTCTAATTCTTCAAGCATTTTCTTACGGCATTCATATCTATCAAGGCCTTGATAAATACCAGCTTTTTCATTCATAGTTGCATCAGGATTGATACAAACAATCATATCTAAATGATATTTTTGACCCAAGTTATAATCATTAGGATCATGAGCTGGTGTACATTTCATTGCTCCTGTTCCAAATTCAATATCTACATATGGATCAAAAATAACTTGTAAATCATCACCATTAGCAGGATTTATTAATGTTTTTCCTTTTAAAAATTTATAACGTTTATCTTTAGGATTTACTACTACAGCTACATCACCATACATTGTCTCAGGTCTTGTTGTACCTACTACAATATATTTGTCTTCACCTTTTAAATAGTACTTAAAGTAATACATATGACCTTTATCTTCTTTATAAATAACTTCGATATTAGATAAAGCAGTCTTCAAAACTGGATCCCAGTTAATAATTTTTTCTTTTCTATAAATGTATCCTTTTTCATATAAGGAGCAAAACACTTTTCTAACTGCAATATTTCTTTTTTCATCCAACGTGAAGGCTTCACGTGAATAATCAAGAGAAACGCCCATTTTTGCCCATTGAGCACGAATAGTATTAGCGTATTCTTTCTTCCATTCCCAAGCATACTCTAAAAACTTTTCTCTACCTATATCATACTTATTTATACCCATATCGCGTAGTTTCTTTTCAACTTTTGCTTGAGTAGCAATTCCAGCATGATCCATACCTGCAACCCAACACACATCATATCCTTGTAATCTTTTAAAACGACATACAACATCTTGTAATGTACAATTTAAAGCATGTCCGATATGAAGCATACCTGTAACATTTGGTGGTGGTAAAACCACACAAAATGGTTCTTTTCTTTTATCTTTTGCTACAAAATAGCCTTTTTCAAGCCAAGTTGCATATTTGCCATTTTCAACTTCTTTAAAATCATATTTATTTGCTAATTGCTTCATTTTTTCCCCTCCTTTTATAACAAAAAACGTTCTTAGAAATCTAAGGACGTTTTAATACGCGGTACCACCTTAGTTCATAGCAATATTACTATGCACTTAATTATCTTTAACGCAGACTATACGTTTGCTCTAATACTACTTCAAGCAAAAAGCTCCAAGACTACCTTCACATATTTTTTCTATTTCTTTTCCAGCATATAAGAAACTCTCTATAAGAATAGATATGTTACTCTTTCTTTTCTTTGCTATCTCTATTTTAATATTTTAGCCTTTAAAAAGCAATAAATATTTAATAGCAAATTCATTTTAAAAAAATTATTTATTTTTCTTATTGTTTAATGTGAATTTTAAAAGAAATTTATCACATAAATGTAATAAAGATGACACATAAGTTAAATAACAAATCATGTAAAATTTCAAATGGTCATTCTAATTTTCAAAAAAAAATAACTTTCTTTAATATTTTCTTATCAATATATTTTTCATTATTTGTTTTTATAGTTTCGATAATATTATTTTTACTTTCTAATATAATAAGTAGAGAATTATTTTATATTCTTATACTCCTTATTCCTTTTAATGCAAACTAAATTTTATGTTGTAAAAGTACATAATTATGATATAATAATGTATAGGCGGTGATAATATGAAAAATATAAGACCTATTACTGATTTAAGAAAAACTAGTGAAATTTCTGAACTAGCGCATCAAATTGATGAGCCTATATTTATAACAAAAAATGGATATAATGATTTAGTTATAATGAGTGATGAATTATATCATAAATATATAAAAGAAAAATATTATAATTTTTCTAGTTCTAATCAAGAATTTATTAAAAATCAAAACATAAAATATGAAACTATAAATAATAGTTTTAATATGGTCCGTGTGGGCTGCTTTACAAATAATGTAAAAGTTGCTAATGTAGAAGCAAACGCTAAAGAAATTATAAAGATTGTTTTAGAAAAGCAAAGTGATGATTTAGATATCTTAGTATTTCCTGAATTATCCCTTACTGGTTATTCTTGTCTTGATTTATTTTATCAACAAGACTTATTAGATAAAGTTGTTGATAGTTTGTATTTAATAGCCAAAGAAACTAAAAATGTAGAAACTTTATTTTATGTAGGTGCACCACTTGTTCATAATGATAACCTTTATAATTGTGCTATTGCTTTTTATAAAGGTAGTATTCTTGCGGTAATTCCTAAATCTTACTTGCCTAATTATAATGAATTTTATGAAGAAAGACATTTTGTGGAATTTCATGAAGAAAACAGTACTATTTTGCTAAAAAATGAATATTATCCTTTTGGAACTAAATTTTTACTAGTAAATGAAAACTTACCCACTTTAAAAGTTGCTGCTGAAATATGCGAAGATATTTGGACAGTTAAGACTCCTTCAACAGATCATGTACTTGCCGGTGCTACTATTGTAGTTAATTTATCTGCAAGTGATGAATACATCGGAAA
>CAKPXW010000121.1 GCA_934202505.1 uncultured Bacilli bacterium
ATATTCAACAATTTTCAAATAAAGATCAAGAATTATTATCACATTCTGTCACTAATTTATCTGGTGGGCAACAAAAAAGAATTCAAATAGCAAGATGTTTATCATCTAAGTATTTGCTAGTTCTTATGGATGATCCTTTTAATGCTATAGATATTAAAATGAGCATTAAAATTGTCGATAACATTTTAGAAAATTGTAAAGATTCTATTTTTATAGTTGTAAATAACCAAAAAGAAATATTAAAAAAATTAGACAAAATAATTTTTCTTAAAAATAATAATAATTATCTATATGGCACATATGATGAATTGTTAAATGATATAGATTTTAAAAATATAATGGAGGAAAAATAATTATGAGTGTTAAAAAATGTATTTTTGAATATTTTAAAAAACATTTATTGATTTTATTTCTTTCAATTTTTGTTATTATACTTGTAATTTTGTTATCATTAGTTCCTCCACAACTTTTAAAAATAATTGTTGATGAAATCTTTGATAATGGCAATTTATCTATGTTATTTATTTTTGCAATATTATATATGGTAACATTTATAATAATTGAATTAATAAACTTTTTGAAAGAATTTTTACTTGTTATTATTTCTCAAGGAATTGAAAAAATAATTCGACTTTCCATGTTAAATAAAGTAAATAAATTATCCTACAATGTTCTTTCACAATATGATGTTGGCAAACTTGAATCACACTTTTCTAATGATGTTGAAGAAATAAACTCTCTTATTACCTCTGGAGTTATTTCAATGGTAATTGATAGTTTAAAAATGGTAGGTATTATCGTTTCCATATTTATTTTTTCTTTTTCCTTTGGTTTAATTGTTTTACTTGTTATTCCTTTAATTGTCATTTTTACCTTATGGATTAAAAAAAGAATGTTCAATGCTCAATTTTCTAATAGAAAAATTGAAGGAAATATTAACAATTTAGTTTTAGAAAATTTAGATAATATTGTAACTATTAAATCTTTTAGAATTTATAAAAACATTGAAAACAAATATAATAATGTTTTAAATAATCATTTCAAAACTAATCAAAAAGTTAACACTTATGATGCGATGTTTTCACCAATAATGCAAATTATTAAAGTAACATTAATTGTATTAATAATTTGTTTATCTTCTTTGAAACTAAATATTTTTAATATGAGTATTGGAATGCTTGTTAGTTCTATTGATTTAATTACTAACTTATTTTCTCCAATTGGAAACTTGGGAATGGAACTACAAACCATTCAAAAATCAATAGCTGCTACTTACCATATAAACGAGTTTTTCAAATTAGAAGAAGATGAGAAAAAGGATATAACTATTGCAAATGACAATTTACCTATATGTTTAGAATTTAATGATGTAACTTTTTCATATGACAATAAAGAAAATGTTCTAGAACATTTTAACCTTAAATTATCAAGTAATGATAGATTAACATTAATTGGTAGAAGTGGCAATGGTAAATCCACAATCTTTAAATTAGCTTATGGACTTATCAAACCAACTTCTGGAAAAGTAACTATAAATGGTGTTGATACTTATTTACTATCTTCGCAAACTAAAAGAAAATATTTTGGAATTGTTTATCAAGATTATTTTTTCTCAAATGGAACTATTAAAGAAGAAATAACCTTACAAAAAGAAAATATTAGTGATGAAAAGGTATTTTCTGTATTAAAACTTGTTGGCCTTGATAGAATTAATGATATTCATATACCTTTAGATATAAATAACTATTCAACAGGTGAACTTGCTATGTTTAATATAGCAAGAGCTATATTACTTGATAGTAAAATATTATTTTTAGACGAAATGAATTCTAAAATAGATGCTATTACTGCACAAAAAATAATAAAAACAATCGATACATTAGCTAAAGATAAATTAATATTATCTATAAGTCATTATGGTAAATTATTAAGTAATAGTAAAACTTTACAAATAGGAAATTAGTTGAATATATACTTTATATTTGGAGACTAGCTATGACAATAAAAAAGAATTAATATTTCAAATATTTTTATGATAATAATTCCCGTTACAATTTGTTTATTTGCTAGATTAATGATATAGTCTATATCGAAAATGGTTTCTCCTATTTTAAAAAGAATTTCAAAGAAATATTTTTTTTAATTCTTTACCAAATATTTTAAAAAAACTATACCACATTATTTTTAATTAGTGCTATAATACAAAAATATAAAAGGTGGTGAACAGGATGCAAATGAATATTAAAAAACTGGTGTTTAAAAAGCCAAAAATTACATTTGTTTGTAAAAAAATCGCCTATACATTCACACAAAACAAGGTCAAAGTAATGAAGGATGAAAATATGTATTTGCATCCTAATTTAATGACCTTTTTTATTTTAAAAGGAAATGTATTAGGTAAAAAAATAATTAATTTATAAAAGGGGAAAAATAATGAGTAAATATATTTTTGTAACAGGAGGCGTTGTATCCAGTCTTGGAAAAGGAATTGCTGCTTCTTGTATTGGTAGATTATTAAAAAATCGTGGATTAAAAGTTTTTATGCAAAAATTTGATCCTTATATTAATGTTGACCCAGGAACTATGTCTCCTTATCAACATGGAGAAGTTTTTGTCACAAATGATGGTGCTGAAACAGATTTAGATCTTGGTCATTATGAAAGATTTATTGATGAATGTTTAACAAAAGAGTCAAATATTACTTCTGGTAAAGTTTATTCTTCAGTAATTGAAAAAGAAAGAAGAGGAGATTATCTTGGAAGAACTGTTCAAGTAATACCTCATATTACTAATGAAATTAAACTTAAACTTAAGCAAGCTGAAGAAGTATCACATGCTGATGTAATTATCACAGAAATAGGTGGTACTGTTGGTGATATAGAATCATTACCATTTCTTGAAGCCATTAGACAATGGCGAAGAGATGTTGGTGCTGAAAATACATTTTATATACATAATACTTTAGTTCCATATTTAAAAGCTGCTGATGAAATTAAAACTAAACCAACTCAACATAGTGTAAAAGAATTAAGATCTATAGGTATTCAACCTGATATGATTATATTAAGGACTGAAGTTCCAGTAAGTGATCATAACAAAGAAAAAATTGCTTTATTTTGTGATATAGATAAAAATGCCGTTGTTCAAGCTATTGATTGTAAAATAATATATGATGTTGCTGTAAATCTTCATAAACAACATGTTGATGATTATATTTGTAATTACTTTCATTTAAACACACCAGAATGTGACTTAACTGAATGGAATAATTTAATCAAAACTATTAAAAATTTAAATGGGCAAATCAATATTGCTTTAGTTGGAAAATATGTTCAATTACATGATGCTTATTTATCAGTTGTGGAAGCTTTAAAACATGCAGGATATCAAATAAACAAAAAAATCAATATTGATTGGATATTATGTGAAGATATTAATGAAAGCAATTATGTTGATTTACTTAAAGGACATGATGGAATTCTAGTCCCTGGTGGTTTTGGAGTACGTGGAGCTGAAGGAAAAATGTTGGCTATAAAATATGCAAGAGAAAACAAAGTTCCATTTTTAGGTATTTGTTTTGGTATGCAACTTGCAGCTATTGAATTTGCAAGAAATGTTTTAAATATAAAAGATGCTACATCAACTGAATTTGATGAAACAAACAATGATTCCATTATTCATTTTCTTGAAGATCAATCATCAGATATTGATAAAGGTGGCACTTTAAGACTTGGCTTGTATAATTGCAAAATAAAAGAAGGAACTAAAACCTATCAAGCATATCAAAAAAATATGATACAAGAACGTCATAGACATCGTTATGAATTTAATAATAAATACTTAGATTTATTTGAAAAAAATGGTTTAATAGCTAGTGGAATAAATCCCGAAAAAAATCTTGTGGAAATCTTAGAACTACAAGATCACCCATGGTTTGTTTCTTGCCAGTTTCATCCAGAATTTTTATCAAGACCTACTAGAAGTCATCCTTTATTTCAAGGATTTATCAATAGTGCTTTAGAATATCAAAATCTAAATAAATAACATAAAAAAATCTTACTTCATTAATAAGTAAGATTTTTTTAATTAAAATCAATTTTAATAATTGTTCCTTTTCCAAGTAAAGAAGATAATGTTAATTTATAGTCATAAACTTCACAAATATGTTTAACAATAGAAAGCCCTAAACCTGTTCCTCCTATATCTTTGCTTCTTCCTTTATCTACACGATAAAATCTTTCAAAAACCCGACTTTTATCATCTTCAGAGATACCTATACCACTATCTTTAATTTGTAGTATTTTATTTTTTAAAATAATAGAGATTTCACCATTAACCACATTATATTTAATGGAATTATCCACAATATTTCTTATAAGTTCATCTATTAATTTATTATCTCCAATAATAGTTGTATTTTCTAAATTTAATTCTACTTGTATATTTTTATCTTTTAATCTTTTTTCAAATGAATCAACTATTTCTAAAATTAAAACATTTAATTCGATTTTTTCATCTTTTTTTACATAGCTTTGTTCAAGTGATGATAAATC
>CAKPXW010000122.1 GCA_934202505.1 uncultured Bacilli bacterium
ACTTTACACTCATTATAAAATCCATGGAATAATTGTGCAAGTGTATATAAATAATTTGTTATTTTATAAGGGGCTTTATTTAAAGCAGCATCTAAAACAATTTTTTCAAATTCATTTATATGTTTTAATAAATCAATTTCTTTAGCATCTTTTAATAAAGAACTAGAATGATTATCTTTAATATTTAATTTTTCAAAGGCATTTTGAATTGAATGACAACGTGCGTGAGCATATTGAATATAATATACGGGGTTTTCATTGCTTTGTTTTATTGCCGCATCAATATCAATTTCCATTTGTGTTGCCGCATTTTTACTTGCAAATTGATATCTTGTAGCATCTACTCCAATTTCATCACATAGGTCTTTTAGCGTATATGCTTTACCAGTTCTTTTTGATAATTTTAATTCTTCACCATCTTTTATTAATCTTACCATTTGGTGAATAATAATTTGCAATTGCTCTTTTTGATATCCCATAGCTTGAATAGCAGCTTCCATTCTTTTGATATATCCATGGTGATCAGCACCTAGAATATCGACTAAATAATCAAAGCCACGTTCAAATTTATATCTATGATAGGCAATGTCTGGTGTAAAGTAGGTATATGAGCCATCACTTTTTTTAACAACTCTATCTTTGTCATCTTCAAATGCTGTTGTTTTAAACCATGTTGCTCCATCTTTTTCATAAATATATCCTTTTTCTTGAAGATATGGAATAACATTATCAACCCATCCTTTTTCATATAAAGATAATTCATGAGTAAATACATCGAATTTTACTCTAAACATATCGAGATCTTTAATTATTTTACTCATTTCATAATCCATACCTATTTTTTTGAAATATGATAAAGGTTTATCTAATAGAGTATTACCATACTTTTCTTTTAATTCATTGGCAAATTTTATAATATCAGGTCCATGATAGCCATCTTCAGGAAAATCAACATCTATTCCTAAAGCTTGTTTATATCTTGTAAAAATTGAAATAGAAAGTTTATCAATTTGGTTACCAGCATCATTTACATAGTATTCTCTAGTAACATCGTAACCAACAAAAGATAAAAGATTACATATACAATCTCCAAGCGCAGCTTGTCTTGCATGACCCAAGTGTAAATCACCAGTAGGATTTGCAGATACGAATTCTATATCATATTTTTTTCCTTTTCCATAATTACAACTTCCATATCTATCTTGCATTGTTAGTACTTTTTCAATTAAATTATCAAATGTTGAAATATCTACGAAAAAGTTAATAAAACCTGGACCAGCAATTTCAATTTTATTGACATCACAATTTTTTTTATCAAAATTGTCAACAATTTCTTTGGCTATTAATTGAGGGCTTTTATGCATTATTTTAGTAAGTTGCATTGCAATGTTAGTTGCATAGTCGCCTTTAGTGTTATCTTTAGGTATTTCTACAATAAAAGAAACTGAATCAGGTATATTTAATTTTTTTAAAACATTATTAAGTTCCATTTTGATTTTTTCTATGATGTCCATTTTCATCCCTCATTCCAAATATACTGCATTATTATAACAAAATTATAATAATAATGAAAGAAAAAAAGAAGAAAGACAATACTAATAATATGAAGAAAAAGAAAAAATATGTTATTATAACAATGATTTTTATAACTATAGTTTTATTACACTTGATTTATTTATCAATTCCTAATTATTATTTTTCAAATAGTAATGAAATAATCATTTTTGATACTAATGGTAACAAAATATGTCAATTCATGAATGAAAATGAAGGAGAATATTTAAAACTTGAAGAAATTCAAGAAGATTTTGTTGCGTCTTTTATTGCAAGTGAAGATGCTTCATTTTATAGTCATAATGGCTTTTCTTTAAAAGGTATAATTAGATCAATATATGATAATATAAGAAATAATACTCAGCATGGTGGATCTACTATTTCTCAACAACTTTCTAGAATGCTTTTTTTAAATAATGAAAAAAGTATTCAAAGAAAAATTAAAGAGGGATTAATTACAATACAACTTGAAAATAATTATACTAAAAAAGAAATAATAGAAAATTATTTAAATAATATATATTTAGGCCATAACATCTATGGCATTGAACAAGCAAGTAAATATTATTTTAATAAAACAAATAAAGAACTTTCTCTTAATGAAGTAGCAATGATTGTTGGCATTGCTAGTGCACCAAATATATATGCTCCAGATATAAATTATGAAAAAGCGTTAGAAAGAAAAAATTATGTTTTAAAAAGACTTCTTAAAGAAAAATATATAAATAAAGAAGTATATGAAAAACTTAATAAAGAAGATGTTAAAATCCAAATATCTAAAAAAGAAAATTCTCCTTATTATATTCCTATATATAATTATATAAAGAAAAAACTAACATCTTTAGGATTATACGAAAAGAAAATTAGAAGTAGAGGATTAAGAATATATACAACCATTGATAATGAAATTCAAAAAAAGATAGTAGAAATTGCTTTGAAAAATAATCCTCAAGATGGTTCTTCTATTGGCATAATAGTTAATAAAGTGGATAGTGGAGATGTTTTAGCTATGTGTAATAATTATTCAATAGAAGATGAATATAATAATGTTTTACAATCTTCAAGGCCTATAAGTTCTACAATCAAACCAATAATTTATTATTTAGCTTTAAGAGCTAATTTTACTCCTTTAACCAAAATAGATTGTCAAAAAACTACATTTAATATTAAAGGGTATGGATTATATTCTCCAGAAAATGCTTCTAAAAAATATGCAAAAGACAAACTGACATTAATAGAAGCAATAGGAATAAGCGATAATATATATGCTGTAAAAACATTGTTATACTTAGGCCTTGAAAACTTAGAACACTTTTTTGAATTATTTAATATAAAAAAAGAGTGCGTTCCCTCTTCTGCTCTTGGAGTTGACTCTATGACATTGTTTGAACTTGCAAATATATATACAACATTTGCCAATGCAGGCGTTTATTATAGGCCAAGAATAATTACTAAAATAGAAGATTCTTTAGGAAGAGTGTATTATCAACCAAAAACTATAAAGAAAATGATTCTTGCAAAAAAAGAATGCCTATTGTTATCTCAATTACTTACCGCTTCTTTTGATAATAATATAAAAGAATATACTATACCAACATTATTGAACTATAAACCAAATTATAAATATGCTGCTAAAACAGGAAGCGATAGTTCAAATGCATATACTATAGGATATAATAGTAAATATGTTGTTGGTGTTTGGACAGGTATGGCTAATAACGAACCATTAATAAACAAAACACTGGCCAAGAAAAATTTTAAAGAAATTGTAAATGCTATTTGTAAAGAAAATAGTTGGTTTGAAAAGCCAACTTATATTAATTCTATAAAAGTCAATCCGAAAACAGGCTTAAATGATGATAATGGATCGATTTACTGGTTTGCATATTGAATATTTAAAAGCAAATCTTTATAATTACTTTTGACTTTTTTGTGGAGTGGTAAGAAAATGAAGAGAAAAATTGGCGACAATAAAATAATCCAATATTCAATTTCAATATTTGTTTCAATTATTACAGGGATGATAATTGCAATAGGCATTAATGTATTTTTGTCTCCTAATGGCTATTTAAGTACAGGTTTTACGGGAGTGGCTTTAATATTTGGAAGAATATATGACAAAATATTTAATACACATTATGAAATAAAAATAACAAGTGTATTATATTTATTATTCAATATACCAGTATTAATATTAGCATGGAAAAAATTATCAAAGCCATTTGCTATTTTTAGTGCAATAAATGTAATTACAACTTCAATATGTTCTTATATACTTCCTGAAAACTTAAATGAAATACTGCACTTATCTGTTCCTAATCATATATCTTATTTAGATGCAGCTTTATTTGTTGGAATTATGAATGGTACTGCAAATGGACTAGTATTGAAAGCGGGAAGCAGTACTAGTGGAGTTGACATTGTTTCAATGTATTATTCTATTAAAAAGCAATCATCCATTGGGAGAGTAATGATTATATTAAATGTATTTATATTACTTGCAGGAATTATTGTTAATGGAACAGTTGATGGACTTAAATATGCTTTTTATACTTTAGCCTATGTCATTACTAGTTCATTAGCAATAGATTTATTCTATGGGAGAAATAAAAGAGTGCTTTTGTTTGTTATTACAGATAAAGGAAAAGAAATTTCTAATGTGATTACTCATAAGTTTATTCGTGGCGTAACAGTGTTAGATGCAAAAGGCGCATATACTCTTCAACATCATGATTATCTATATTGTGCTTGTGCAATATTTGAAGCAGATAATATTACAAAAGAAATATTAAAGATGGATGAACATGCATTTATATCTATAGTTGATGCAAGAAAAGTTTATGGAAACTTTATAAATAAAGAAATAAAGAAATAAAATATAAGAATCACAACATAACAAATGTACAAAATATGTTGTGATTTTTTAAATAAGTTAAACCGAAAAAAAATAAAAATAAAATTATTTAAAAAAAATTAAAAAAGTGTTGACAGTAAAA
>CAKPXW010000123.1 GCA_934202505.1 uncultured Bacilli bacterium
TGCTTGTAGAGACTAAACCTATAATAAAGGCAAGTAATGTAAAATATATAAATAATTTTTTTGCCATCTTATAATTACACTCTTCAATATATTTACTAAGCTTTGGTAATAAATAATTTGCAAAAATTGTTGAAAAAAATGTGGGTAATAAAAGAAGAGGAAACACGTAACCATTTACAATACCATAATCTAAGAAAACTTTTTCTTTAGTAATATCTAAAGATAATAAAATATTTGTATATAAGATAGGTTCAATAAAATATACTAAAGATCCAATAAGTCTGGTAGAAGTAGACATTAAAGAAAGTTTTAAAATATTATTTCTGATTTGTTTATTATTTTCATTGTCATTTTTTAGATAGGGTAAATATTTATATTTTCTTCTAAGACAAATTAGTAAATGTATAATAGAAGCAACTTCACCAACTAAAGAAGAAAGCATTACTAAAAAAGTTATTATTGAAATGTTTTGAAAGTTATAAATTTTAAATACAATTACAATAAATAATATTCTAGTAAGTTCTTCACTTATTTGACAAATTGATGATTTTTCAACTTCATCAATTCCAATATAATATCCTTTTAGTAAAGATGATGTTGATATCAATGGAAGGATAAATACAAGAGAGTACAATGTTAACATTGTATCTTTATTTTTAAGTAATAAATTTGCTATAATTGGCACTAATAAAATATATATAACTCCAACAATCAAATCAATAATTAAAGATAATAAAAAAGCTACTTGCATTATTTTAAAACGATTATAAGTCTTTTTAGCAATTAATTTAGAAATGGTTTGAGAAATTCCAAGTTGCGATATCGTAATTAATAATGTGAAAGTTGGAAGAACAAGTGAGTAAAGTGCCATAGCTTGTTTACTAATTGTGCGACCAATTATAATTTTTGCTATAACGGAAAGAATTTTTCCAATCATAGAGTAAAAAGTTAACAAAAATAAAGAATAAATTAAATTTTTTTTAATGATTTTCACCTTCTATATTGCCAAATACTAAAAAAAATGATAAAGTATGTAAGCAAGTATTTTAATAATATATATTTTATATATTATGTTGACATGCTACTTATGATAAAAAATGGTAAATTTTACTTAAAAGGAGGAAAAAACCTATGCGTCGTTTACTAGCATTCTTTGCAATGGTATTTTCTGTGTTAGCAGTAATATTCTTTGCAATACCTTCCATCCAAAATCCTACATTAGGTATTGAGTTCCAAGGCGGTTATGAAATCGTTTATACTGTTTCTCAAAAAGATGATAGTCCAATTCCTAATGCAACTGATATTGCGGATGTAATAGCACAACGTATTGATATTGCAGGTGTAAAAAACCCACAAGTTAATACTGAAAATGTCCCAAATTCAGATGATGTATACATTCGTGTTTGCGTAACTTCAAAAAATACATCTGAACTTGCTGGAATCTTAACTCTTATTGAATCAGATACAGAAGTTGTATTTACAGATTCTGATGGAAACATTAAGATGTATGGAAATGAAGTGTTAAAAGACGAAGATGGAGCTATTCTTTCATATCGTGATGGACAAGCAATTGTATTACTAAATATTAAAGATACTTCAAAATTTGCTTCAGTTACTTCAGAATTATCTGGTCAAAATATGATGGCTTGGATTGGATACCAAGGACCATCTGATTCATATATTGGTGATGCAAAAGCTTATAAAGGTGAAGGAACTGCTGAACAACAAGCTGCTGCAGCAAAAAAATTAATTGTTAATGCTACTGTTTCTTCAGAAATCAATTCTGAAACAGCTGAAATTACAGGATCATTCTCCGCTAATGAAGCTAGCCAAATTGGTAAACTATTATCAGCAGGAAGTATGAATTTTACTTTAAATAGAACTGACTTATTAAAAGTTGATGGTGCTTATGGTGCTTCAGCTTTCAATCAAAGTATCATTGCTGGCCTTGTTGGTCTTATTTGCATTATGATTATGATGATTGCGATTTATAGAATTCCTGGTATTGTAAGTGCAATTACACTAGCTTTCTATACTGCAACAATCTTACTTGTATTCAATTTAATCGGTGGTGAATATGGACCTGATACAATCGCCGCTATCGTTATTGGTTTAGGTATGGCAGTTGACTGTTGTATTATTTTATTTGAAAGACTTAATGATGAACTTTATAAAGGTAGATCTGTACGATCAGCTTATGAAGAATCAACTAAAAAATCATTATCATCAATTCTTGACTCTAACATTACAACAATCATTGCAGCCGCCGCCTTATATTTCTTTGGTAAAAGATCTGTAAAAGGCTTTGCTACAATGTTACTTGTTACTACTGTCTTCAATGTTATTATTATGCTTTTAGTAACACGTTTATTAATGTTTTTACTAATTAAGAGTGGAAAACTTGATAACAAGAAAAACCTATTTGGCGTAAATGTTAAAAAGATTCCTGATATTTCAAAAGGCGAACAACAAACATATTTTGGTCCATTTGCAAAATTTAACTTTATGAAAAACACTAAAAAGATTGCTGTTGGATATGGAATATTTATTTTAATTGGTGTAATTTGCTTTGGATTATCATTTGCTTTTGGCGCTGCTGGAATTAATTATGGAAATGGACATGGTTTAAACTTTGGTCTTGATTTCCTTGATGGTACAACAGCTACTATCAATATTAGCGATGTAGAAAGATTTTTAAATACTGATGAATGCTTAGAGGGCTTTGAACAACTAGGAACTATAACTCGTGATAGTAATAATAAAATTATAGGATATACAGTTACAGAAGAAGATGTTATAAGATTTTTAGGCGATGGAGAAGGTGGACAACTTGGTTATCCAATCGATCCTGAATCTGTTTCAATTGTTGGTGGTATCAATGAAAGTGGTTATAATTCAGAAACTAAAAAATATGAATTAACTATTAAGGTTGAATATATGTCATCAAGTGAAGATTTCTATCAAATTAATAATTTTGAAGATCAACTTGAAAATGTATTAAATCTTCAAGCTGCTGGTTCTGATTATGCTGATTATGTAACAATATCTCAACAATCAACATCTCCTACTATGGCTTTAGCAACTGTTATTAATGCTTTGCTTTCATTACTAGTTGCCTTTGCCTTAATTATTATTTATATTGCAATTAGATTTAGATATACATATGCTTTAGCTTCAGTATGTGCTTTATTACTTGACTGTTTATTTATGCTTGCATTCTTTGCAATTTTCCAAGTAGAAGTTCAAACAGAATTTGTATCTGCAGTGCTTGCAATTATTGGTTATTCAATAAACGATACAGTTGTTATTTTTGATAGAATTAGAGAAATATCAAAAGAAACAAATTATGGAAAATTAGATGAAAATTCACGCTATGACATTGTTAATAAAGCATTACAAAATACAACAACTCGTTCTTTATGGACAACAGTATCAACAATGATTCCAGTACTTGCTTTAATATTTATTGGTTCTGAATCAACTACTGCTTTCTGTTTAGCTATGCTTGCTGGTTTAATTTCTGGTATATTTACTTCAATTTTCTTCGCTCCATCACTATGGCTTATCTTAGAAAAACGTCATATGATGAAGTTACGTGATAAAGCATTAAAAGATGCTGCAAAACCACAAACTAAAACTGGACCAGAAGAACTAACAGTCGTTGGTATTAACGATTAATAATTTTCCCATAGTGAGCCACCATTTTGGTGGCTTTTATTTTTTTTACTAATAATTAATTATTAGTGTTTAGTAATATATCTTTAAAAAAAGCCTTTAAAATGATATAATCATAGAGAGGTGAGAGAAGTGTCTTTTAATTTACTTGTACATTCAGATAATACCTTTTTAAAGTCAAACATTAAAATTATGGACATTATTTCTTTTGCTTTAAAAAATAAAATGAAATCATGTGCCTTAATAGATAAAAATAATATGTACGGATCATATGAATTTTATGAAAAATGTGCGGCTAATAATATTAATCCTATTTTAGGAGTTGAATATGATTTTAACTATAATGAAAAAAATATACCACTTGTTTTAATTGCTATAAACGAAATAGGATATTTTAATCTTGTAAAAATTACTTCTTTAATAAATAAAGTTGGAAAAAACTCTTTATCTTTTAAAGATATTTCTTTATACACTCAAGATTTAGCATTAATTATCCCATCTTTTATTGATTTTATAGTTGAAAATATCAATAACAATAATTATTCTTTTTTAAATGATTTTTTAGAAACCATAAAGGCTAATTTTAAAAATATTTATTTAGGTGTTTATCGCTATAAAGCTGCTAATAATAAATTAATAGAAAATATTAAAGAATATTTTACGCATAATTCAATAAAATCAATAGCTATGCAATATGCTATTCATAAATCTAAAGATGATACTATTATAATAAATTTACTTGATTCAATAAAAAGAAATATACCTGGAAATAAAGAGTTTTTAGATAATCCTTTTATTGTAGAAGCTTTTATGAAAGATAGTGTTCAATTATCTATTTATTATGATAAAGAA
>CAKPXW010000124.1 GCA_934202505.1 uncultured Bacilli bacterium
CTTAAAGCATTAGAAGTAATTATTCCATATGAATATTCCCAAGAAGAATCTGAACATATTATATTTCCATCAATATCCATTTGTAATAATAGTTTGGCATTATCTTTCCATGGAGCATAGCAAAATCCCCAAGTATCATTAGTTGTTTGATTATACCAACCATCACCAACTATTACTTCGATTTCGTTATTACCTTCTTTTAAATATTCTTTAACATTAAAAGTTGAATATAATACTAATTTGTCATATTCTGTAAATGCTGGATCTAAAACTTTATTGCCAACTTTTTTATTATTTATTCTTAATTCAAATAAACCAAGGCCTACTAAATCTATAATTGCATAATTAGGTATTTTTAAAATGTTTATATTCTTTTTAAAATATAATGCGTTATTTCCAACTTTTGTTGTATTTGAAACAACATGACATCCATTGCCAATCCACTTAGCTTTATTATTAAAACCATTTACTAATCCTGAATAAAAGAAATTTGTATAAACAATTTTCTTATTAACAATTAATGTATAATCATATTTTTCATGTTCTTTTAATTTTAAATTTATTTCAAGATATTGTTTTGAAGTAACTTGATTTATTTTATAAATTTCTTTACTTTTATTTTTAACAATCAACTCAACAGATTCTTGTTTCTTTACTCCTTGAAGGCGCCATGAAAAATATAGATAATTTATAATATTGTATGGTAATGAAGACCCATTTATTAAAACATTAGTTATCTTTTTTTTCATAATAATCCTTATATCTATTATATAGATTTTTAGCAGAAGGATAAATTGATTGTGGACTCATAAAATGAGAAAATTCAAAAGTAATCATTTTAGAAACAATTGGTTTAACAACATTAATTTTACTTTTTAAAACATTAAAATCTACAGGCATTAAACCATTTGGACTTTTATCAAACATTTCAATATTTGCCCAAATTTCAATTCCTTGTTCATCCATTGCTTTTTTGGCTTGTTTGAAATATTCCACTCTTTTTTCATAAGGAGCAGAACCATCTTGAAAAGCACAAAAATCAAGATTTCCATTAGAATCTTTAAGAATTCCTTTCCATTCTTTATATGTTTCTTCAGGAGATAAAGGATGTTCTTTATCGGCCCATTCACAATAAAAGAATGGCGAAAACATTACTTTTTTATCGGGAGTTTTCTCTTTACACATTTTAGCAAGACTATTTTGAAGATAAGCAATATTTAAAACATTTGAACCCACTTCATGAGGAATATACCATCCATAAAAGGATTTATAATGTCCATATCTTTCAAATACTTCATCAATTAGTAATTTATTACATCTAATTTCTTCATCAGCATTGCCATCATTCCATGTAAGATTAGAAATATAAAGCCCAAAGATAACTTTCATATTTCTTTTTTCACATTCTTTGAAAATAAAATCAGCAAAATCTTGATCATCATCATTTAAATGTGGTAAAACCTTTGAAGGATAAATCATTTTCCCGTTAAATCCTGCACGAATTGTAATAACTGTATCAATCCCCACTTTTTTCATATAGTCTAAGTCTTTTGCCCATTGTTTATAATCCCAGTTAGATGATGGGATATCATAAGTGATTTCATCAATAAATGTTCCTGAAATTGGATAATTTTTACTCATACTTTTCTCCTTAAAATACAATTATAATTTATTATAAGAGATTACTATTCATCTCTTTGTGCTTTAGTTGTAGCTCTTATAACATTAACATCTAGATTAGTGTTAAATGTACCTGAATTATCTAAATATATATCAAATTTTTTATTTTCTTTATTGGTACAATCATAGAAATTTATGTTATCTGTATATCTTATATAAAGAACTTTATTGCAAGAAAACTCACAATTTTTTATGGTAATATTTTTATGATAATAAGGTTCTACATTTGTGGATTTAAATTCTGGAATTGAAACAACACCACTTTTATTCATAATAAATTTTGTGTTTTGAATTAATACATTTTCCACTGGACTTGCTTCATACCAAAAGTTGGTATCTCCTGTAAATAATAAATCCATTTCTGTTTTACAATTTTCTACAACTATCTTTCCTCGACTTTGAAATCTTAAATGAGTATTGGCTTTACCAAATTCACAATTTGTAATATAGATATTAGGATTTGTAGATAAATTTTCAATTAATGAACCCTTACTTACTTCTTTAACCTTTTTATTTAATGTAAATACATATTTATTATTATTTTGTTGGATTTTTAAAATTTTTGCTTCATCTATTTTTTCTAAAGTATGCCCATTATAAATAGCTATTGCATCATTTACATCAAATATTTTAAAAGCATCTGATTGTCCTAAACAAATAGCAGTTAATTCATTATCTTTTATAGAATCAAAAGCATAATAATTTGAATGAATATTAATGGCATCATCAATTGTTCCAGTGATAATACTATTTTTAATAATCAAATCACCTTTTAAAGCAACCGCATGAATTCCATCAGCCGTATTAGAAATAATGCCACATGAAATATCATCATAAAACATTTTTAATCCATCAATAGTTAAATTTTTAGTATAAATTGGCAATATTCCCATTCCAAGTCCATTCACTATTCTATAATTTGTAACTTTTATATTTTCACAATTAAATATAGTAAGATTAGCAATATCACGATTATTCATACATAATATTAAAGTTGAGCCTACTTTATATGGGGGAATATTTTTTCCTTTAAAAACAACATATTTTCCTTCTTGATAGGCAAGCATTGAACATGCACTATCTCCCCAAGGAAGTTCACATTTATCTTTTTCCTTATCGCCAATTAAAACGACAGGCCAACTTAACCCTTCTCTAGTGATAGGGTCAAATTCTTGGAGAAAAATATAAGTTTTATGAAGTGTTTTATCTTTCCAATATTTACTTTTAGGAATAAATTTTCCATCATTTATTTCATAAGGAAATCTACTATCAACTTTAACTTTAATATAATCTTTTCCTTTTTCTATTAAAGTCATTTCTGTATTAAAAGATCTATCATATTTAACTACAACATTTTTTATTTCAATATTTTTGGAATTAGCAATTATAATTGGTGTCAAAGCGCCATTTAAGTATAAAGTTGATCCATTAAAATCTAAAACAATATTTTCTTTATCATTGATATATATAGCTGTATCATGAGTATTACTATATCTTGTAGTTGAACAAAAGTATTCAATATTATCAAGAGAAATTGTTTCTTCTTTATAATAATTTAATACTTTTTCATCTACTTTATAATAAGTATTGCTTTCAAAGGCAGTTTTTTTATGGAATATCTTTTCTTTCATAATTTTTTCTCCAAAATTAGTAATATTATTATTTAACTATATTTTATTTTTTTTACCATTTTTAGTAAATAGCATTTTTTGTATTGTTACATTGCTTTTTTTTACTAGTAAATATTTTTAACAATTAAAAAAGAGCCTTAGAAATTGGCTCTTCATAATAAATTATTTTCTTTTTGAACTATTTAAATTTTCGACCTGTAAATCACAACTATATTCTTCGGCATATTTTCGACCAGCTTTTACACATTCTTCTTTTGTTTTATAGTGTTTTGTAAACACTTCTCCATCTGGTCCTTGGATTTCCCAATTATTTTCTTCTTTACATGGTCTACAAATTACTTTTTTTGTACTTTTCATATTTTTTGTTTCCTTTCTTTTTATAGTATTAACAGTAATTTTAAAAACATACAAAATATGTTATACTTTAGGTGGAGGACTTTTTATGAAATATTTATTTATAATTGTAATGATTGGAATAGCTTTATTATTGCTATATATTTTATTAACTTTTATTGCCTCATATTTTTTCATTAGAATTCTTGTACATCCTAAACATTTAACAAATGATGAAGGGTTAAATTATGAAATTGAACATAATCGAATAAAAAAAGATAATTATGAAATTAATTATAAAAGAGAAGATTTTACTGTAAAATCAAATTATGGATATGATCTTGTTGGATTTTATATTCCTAAACAAGTAAATGCTGATTTTAAAGATGGTAAAGAAAGAGCTGTGATTTTAGTTCATGGTTGGACTTCTAATAAATATTCGTCTTGTATATACGGTGATTTATATTTAAAACTTGGTTTTCATGTTTTTACATATGACCATCGAAATCATGGATCTTCTGGTATTGCTCCTACAACAATGGGAGATAAAGAAGCTGATGATTTAGATTTAATTGTGAAAATGGTTAAAAATAAATTTAATGATAATGTAATTATCGGTACACAAGGCGAATCAATGGGTAGTGGAACTGTAATGATTCATGCTGGCAGATATCAAGATGTTGACTTTGTTGTAGAAGATTGTGGTTATAGTGATTTAAAAAAATTATTAATATTTCAATGCAATGAAGTAAGACATTTTCCACCATTTCCAACTTTATTATTTGGAAGATTATTTTTCTATATTATGACTAAATCTACCTATAAAAAAGTATCTCCTGCTA
>CAKPXW010000125.1 GCA_934202505.1 uncultured Bacilli bacterium
CCTGATCTTGGTGGAACACCTATATATTCTATCAAAGCAACTAATGGTTATATAGAATTTGTACTTGCTAGTATTACTTTCAATAAAGAAGTTTTTGATGCTTTAGATGTTAAAACGCTTGTTGGATCAATATATATTAATAATATTGAATGTAAATTAACAATTGGAGCATATGTAAAAGTAAGTTCTATTGTTTTAGATAATAGTAAAGTAAATATTTAAAATTTATTTATTAAGCTAGAAGTAGTTAAATACTTCTAGTTTTTATTTTAAAAAAATGCTAATATATTTATGGTAAAAAGGAACAAAAATATGGAAATAAATAATGAAATTGATTTAATAGAAATCTTAAAAAATGTAAGTCCTAAGGAAGGACTTTCTTTAATTGAAAAGTATGAAGGATTAGTTGTTAAAAAATATTACGAAATAACAACTTATAAAATAAAATTTTTGATTGCTTTAAATAAGTATCTAGAAGCTAAGCTTTTAATTAGCGAAGAATTAAAAGCCCCTTATATCCCCAGTGATTTTCAAAAATTTTTATTAGAATCTAATACTACTCTAGATCAAAACTTTAAAGTTATTAATAATAATGTAGCCAAAGAAATTGATTTTGATAATTTAGATAAACTAGATAATGCATCTTTTATAAAAGTATTTCCAAGTCTTGAAAAATATGATGTTAAATATTATCTTTTACCTCTTGAAAGAATATTACTTACGGATAATTTTGATAATTCTATAAAATCACTAATTCTTGCTTTACTAAATGAAAAAAAAGTTAATAAAGAAATAAAGGTGATGAAAAATAATAATGAATTTTCTATAAACCCCATTAATCTAAAAGATATTAGGGAAAGTAATTGTTACCAGTTTATAGCTAATACAATATCAAAAATGTATGAAGTTGATAAAAATTTATTAGATTTAGTAAGTCAACTTGCCAATGTATACCTTCTTGATATTTATCCAAATGACCTAGATGGTAATGAAGCTAGTATATTATTTGCTGCATTACTTGATATGGCAATTAAAATGCTAAATAGTGATTTAGTGATAATTGAGCAAGAAAAAATTATTATAAAAAATAAAAAGAAAGTTGATTATTATCAAGAAAAAGTAAATAACTTATTAAAAGGTATTTGAATATTTATAAATTTATTATATAATAATAAACGTTATCAAATCTAAAGTGGAATATCTTTGGATTTTTCCCATCTTTATTGTCCTTAAAAGAATGGGTAGATAAATAGGACTAAACTTGTTTCTAGAGCAATAAAACTAGATAGGAGAAAAATTATGGATATTAAAGTTGAAAAAACAAACAATGCTTGCGAATGCAAATTAACTGCACTTACTGAAGGTGAAGAATGGGCTACTGCTCAAAAACATGCTTTAGCAGAAATCGCTAAAAATGTTACTGTAAAAGGATTTAGAAAAGGAAAAGCTCCTTTAGCTCAAGCTGCTAAACAAATCCCTCAAGGAGAAATTTTAAGTAAGGCTGCGGATAAAGCGGTTGAAAAAGCTTATAATGAATTAATTGAAAAGAACCAAATTCATCCAGTTTTAAGACCTGAATTAGTTGTTAATGAATTTAATGATAAGAAATTTGACTTTTCATTTATCGTTGTAACTGCACCAGAAGTAACTCTTGGTGAATACAAAGGTGTAGAAGTTGAAAAAGATAAAGTTGAAGTTACTGAAGAAGACATTCAAAATGAATTAAACGATATGGCTAAAAAAGATGCTGAAATGATTGTTCTTGAAGATGATGTTCCAGCTGAAAAAGGCAACACTGTAGTTATTGATTTTGAAGGATTTGTAGATGGAAAAGCTTTTGATGGTGGAAAAGCTGAAAACTATGAATTAAAAATTGGATCAAACACTTTTGTTCCTGGATTTGAAGATCAATTAATTGGAGTTAAAAAAGGTGAACATAAAGATGTTGTAATTACTTTCCCTAAAGAATATGTAGCTGAACTTGCTGGAAAAGAAGCAACATTTAAAGTTACAGTTCATGAAATTAAAAAAGAAGTATTACCTGAAATTAATGATGATTTTGCTAAAGATGTTGACATTGAAGGTGTAAATACTTTAGATGAACTAAAAGAACATGTTAAAAAAACAATTCTTGAAAGAAAAGAAAATGCTGCTAAAAATAAACAAGAAACTGATTTGTTTGAAAAAGTAGTTGCTAATGCTCAAGTAAAAATTCACCAAAAACTTATTGATGAAGAAGCAAAATCTATTTTCGATAATTTCAAACAAAGAGTTGAAACTCAAGGATATTCATTTGATGATTTCTTAAAGATTACAAATAATACAGAAGAAAAATTAATGGAAGAAGCTAGACAAGAAGCTGTTAGACAAGAAAATAGAGCTTGCGTTTTAGCTCAAATCGCTGTTGCTGAAAATCTAACTATTACAAAAGAAGATTTAGATGCTAGATTTGAAGAACTTGCTAAACAATACAATATGAAAAAAGAAGACTTAACTAAACGTGTAGGCGATCGTATTAATGACTTTGCTAACAATATGCGTACAGAAAAAGTTATGAATTTCTTAAAAGAAAATAATAACTTAAAAGCTTAATAATTCTTCTATTTATTCAAATAATATTATTAATAAAAGGAGGAAAATAATATGAGTGACAATGAACTTACACTGGAAATAGACTACCCTGTCTTATGTACTAAAGGTGCTGCATTATTTCCTAATAATGACATAAATATTGAAGCAGGACGTGTATTTTCCAAAAGAGCAGTAAAACTTGCAATTGATTCTTTTAATTCACATATTATTGTGGTTCCTCAATTATCACCAACTAGTGACGATATATCTTTAAACACAATTAGCCAAGTTGGTACAATTGCCAAAATCAAGGTTTCAAGGAATCTTGAAAATGGAATTGTTAAAGTTGTATTAAATGGTATTGCGCGTGTTAAAATTAATACAATTTACCTTCAAGATGGCGTATATTTTGCTAATGTAGATTACGCTGAAGAAGAAGCATTAACTTTTGAAGAAGAAGAAGCTTATATGCGTCAAACAAATAAGATTTTTTCTGACTATGTAAATAAAAACTCATTATCAAAACAATTAGTTGAAAAATTTTCAAAAGGTTTAAGTATTAATGCATTTGTTGATTTAGTTTCACAAAATATAGTTAAAGATTTTAATTATCAAATTAGACTACTTAATGAAAAAAGTATTGGCTCTCGTTTAGAAATTATTATTCAATATTTTCAAAGTGAAAAAGAAATCAATAAAATAGAAAATGAAATAACAAAAAAAGTTCGTGAAAGAATTGATGACAATCAAAAAGAATATATTTTAAGGGAAAAACTTAGAGCCATTAAAGAAGAACTTGGAGATATTACTCCTGGTGAAAAATCAAATGATGACTTAATTCAAATGGTAAAAGATAACCCTTATCCTGAATATGTAAAAGCAAAAGCTATTTCAGAGATTCAACGTCTTGATTCTATGCCTACTGCAAGTAGTGAATATTCAATGCTTAAAGGTTATATTGATTGGTTACTTGCAATTCCATGGTATCAAAAGACAGAAGATAATACAGATATCTTCAAAGTTGAACAAATATTAAATGAAGACCATTATGGTCTTGAAAAGATTAAAGAAAGAATTTTAGAGTATCTTGCTGTTAAAACAGTAACAAATTCTTTAAAAGCTCCTATTATTTGTTTTGCAGGTCCCCCAGGAGTTGGTAAGACATCTCTTGCCAAATCAATTGCTAGAGCGTTAGATAGAAAATTTGTCAAAATGGCTTTAGGGGGGTTGAAAGATGAATCAGAAATTAGAGGGCATCGTAGAACTTATTTAGGTTCTCTTCCTGGAAGAATACTACAAAATTTAAAAAGAGCTGGTGTTAATAATCCTGTATTTTTACTTGATGAAATCGATAAAATGGGTGGAGACTATAAAGGTGATCCATGCAGTGCAATGCTTGAAATATTAGACCCTGAACAAAATAAATTTTTCTTAGATAATTATATTGAAGAGCCTTTTGATTTAAGCAATGTATTATTTATTTGTACTGCCAATTATCTTGAAAATATTCCTGCACCATTAATCGATCGTCTTGAGATAATTAATGTTTCAAGTTATACAGAAATTGAAAAAGTAAATATTGCAATGCGTCATTTAGTTGCAAAACAACTAATTGCTCATGGAATTGAAAATGAAAATATTACTTTTAAAGAAGATGCTTTAACTTATATTATTCGTTTTTATACAAGAGAAGCTGGAGTGCGTGAACTTGAAAGAGCAATTGCTAAAATATGTCGTAAATTAGTTATAAGAAAGCTTAAAAATAAAGATCAACAATTAGATGTTCATGAAGTAACCGTTGATGTTGTTAAAGAATGTTTAGGTAAAGAAATATTTGATTATTCAAAGAAAGAAAAAGAAGATCAAGTAGGCGTGGTT